>CAZOUN010000130.1:0-5541 GCA_964582965.1 uncultured Anaerolineales bacterium
TGAGGCGCCACTCATTAAATGGGCAGGACCGCAAGGTAAAAGGATTCTTGGCCATCCAGCCTGGGTGGGAGGAGATGTCGGAATGGCCGGTATCAAGTGGATTCCCAGTAATCCCGAAAACCCTCGTAAACGCGGAATGCCCCGTGCTTCAGCTCTGATCATTCTTAATGATGATGAAACTGGGTATCCGGTGGCGGTAATGGATGGAACTGTTATCAGCGCCGCGCGTACAGGTGCAGCCACGGGAGTTGGAGCGCGCTACCTGGCTCGGCAGGACTCACGCATTGGGGCTATTATTGGTGCTGGGCCCATCAGCCGGCCTCAAATCATGGCACTAATTGAGGTTCTACCATCGCTCCAGGACTTCAAGATTTTTGACCTGAATTCCGATAGATCCCAGGAATTGGTAACCGAGATGCGGAAACACTACCCGGAGATTCTCTTTCAGATTGCCTCTTCAGCAGAAAATGCAGTCCGACAAGCTGATGTTGTAGTTACTGCCACCTCTGGAGTATCACTTGAGAACGCCTACCTAGAAGCGGACTGGCTTAAGGAGGGAGTTTTCCTCTCGACGGTGGCTTCTAATGACTCTAAACCTGAGGTCTTGACTCAGGCGGATAGACTTGTGATGACCAATCTGGAGGAATTGGATAATCCTAACTGGCTGATCGGTTGGGCGATTGAGAGAGGAGTGCAAACACGGGATAAATTTGTCTCCTTAGGTTCAATCATCGCTGGAAAGAACTCTGGGCGACAGAGTGAAAAAGAGCGGATTTTCTTTAATCCTGGAGGAATGGGGATAGAGGATATTGCCGCCGCAACACAGATTTACAGGAATGCTTTAGCACAGGGTTTAGGAAAGGAATTAGAACTCTGGAAAGAACCGCTCTGGACGTAGACTGGATCATGTAAAGTACCTATATATGGAGTAATTATTATGAGTGATGAGAATCGGATTTCAGAGATAGGGAAAGATGGTATGCGAGAAGGCACCCGATGTGTAACCGCTGGTGAGGCCGCCCATACTGCATTTAATTCGATCACAGTTCCAATATTTCAGAACGGAGCCTTCGAATATGACGATATCCATGAGTGGATTGATGTATCCCTCTACCGTAAGCCGGGTGACATATATTCTCGTACGACCAATCCAACGGTGCGAGCCTTTGAAGAAAAAGTGGCGGCTTTGGAAGGTGCTGAAGATGCGACTGCGTGCAGTTCAGGAATGGCAGCAATAAATAACACTTTGATGTGCCTGCTCCGACCTGGTGATGTTGCGGTCTCAATCAAAGATACCTACGGTGCGACTTATCTGCATTTTGCCGAAATCCTTCCCTCCTTTGGAATAAAAACCCGCATCTGTGAGACAACAGATTATTCTGAGATTGAGAAGACGATAAGCCAGGGATGCAATTTGGTCTACTTGGAAAGCCCGACGAATCCCACACTAAAAGTTGTGGATATTAAACGGATGACGGCTGCTGCCAAGAAAGTTGGTGCGCTTACCGTGGTCGATAATACATTTGCTACTCCAATCAATCAGAAGCCACTTGAATTGGGCGCCGATCTGGTCATTCATAGCGCTTCAAAGTTCCTTGGTGGGCACAGCGATGTGATTGGAGGAGTGGTTTGTGGAAGCAAAGAGCTGATTAGGAAGATATTCTTATGGCGAAATCTGACAGGTGCTTGCCTCAGCCCGAACACCGCTTTCTTGCTAATTCGCGGGATAAAGACCCTTCATCTTCGCATGGAATGCCACAATCGATCCGCTATGAAAATTGCCCAATACTTGCAAGGGCACCCGAAGGTGACTGAAGTTAATTATCCAGGGCTTCCTGATCACGCCAACCATAAAATCGCTGCCCAGCAGATGAAAGGATTTGGCGGTGTGCTTAGCTTTGCCCTGGACGGAGATTTTGAGGATACAGGAAGATTTCTATCACTTCTTAAATACATACACAAGGCTGCCAACTTGGGTCAGGTGGATAGTGTTGCGGGTCCTCCGGCTACGACGAGTCACGTTGAGTGCACTCCTGAAGAACGGGCTGCAGCTGGTATCCCAGAATCCTTGGTTAGGCTCTCCGTTGGAGTGGAAGATACACAGGATCTGATTGATGACCTGGAGAATGCTTTGGACAAGTATAACCAGTAATTGAGATTTGGATATCAGACAGGTTGCCTTGGGTGAGGATTGAAATTCAAATTGGAGATATGACTTTCACGATATCAAGAAGTAATTAGTGTTGGATACAGAGATAGAATTATCATTTCCAAAGCGTAGTTAGGAAATATTCAGGAATCCAAAATATTGACAGCTATGATGTAGTAAGGTGCGTTATTGATGGACTTATCACACAGCAAGTGATTGACGATATAGATCTGGTTTAGATTTTATTCGTTTTAGTTTTCCCGGCTGTGCGGATTATTAGTTATTCTCACGGCATTTCTGGAGCTCTGCGGAATGAACTCAGCTGCAGGAATTATTTTCAGAAAGTTTATTCCTATCGAGTTATTGGTAATCATAGCAGTGTTGAAAGTCACACAACGCTCTGAGGTAAATTGCAGCCTAATAGGTTTTTTGTACCCACTCTTGCGATACATTTTTGTTGGTGGCTGGATGGGGCACAATCCAATTTAGGCCTTTGGAGTTGCTTAAGATAACTATCTAAATTGGTCTTGGACCATGCAGATCAATCAAAAACTAGTTGCAGATTGCTGAAGTTTGTTAATGACATGACGTAAAGGAAGGTGAAGATGAAAAACAAGCAAGGTTAGATTTCAAAAAAACATGACCAGACACCTATTTTGTAAGGAGGAAGAAAATGAAACGTTTGTCAATTGTATTAGTTGTCTTTCTGCTATCTTTAACACTTG
Source organism: uncultured Anaerolineales bacterium (assembly GCA_964582965.1). Classification (GTDB taxonomy): domain Bacteria; phylum Chloroflexota; class Anaerolineae; order Anaerolineales; family UBA11858; genus B10-G9. Next base: position 2,875 of record CAZOUN010000130.1, read on the forward strand.
TAAGCTGCAGCTCTGGAACAGTGGAACGAGTGGTTGAGACACAAATCGTGGAAGTGGAAACGATCGTTGAAAATGTGGTTGTCGCCACGCCTGTAGAGGAACCCAGCATCCTACGGTTTGCGGCGGGCTATGCAGATTTGGGGACCATGGATCCGCACTTAGCGTCGTCAACCGGAGATCGGAGCCTGGTAGACATGATCTTCAACGGCTTGCTCCGCTACAAACCCGGGGAATCTGATGTGTTTGAACCTGATCTGGCTGTTGCTATCCCTGAACCCGAGATGGTTGATGGGAAGCAGGTATGGACTTTCCAGCTTAAAGAAGGGGTTATGGTTCATGCAAGTGAAGAAATTCCATCCTATGAGCTGACCTCTGAGGACGTCGTTTATTCCTTTGAGAAAGCTTCTGATGCGGAACGTTCAGCGTATTCAGGTGAATACGTTGGGATGACGTTTGAGGTTGTTGATGACTATACGGTCAAGATCGCTCTGGAAACACCACTCTCGGCCAACTTATTCTTCCCTAAAGTCGCGGACTATGCCGGAGGTTTTATTGTTCCCAAAAAGTCAATTGAAGCCATGGGAGATGATGTTTTTAAGACTCATGCAGTGGGAACCGGGCCTTTTATGGTTTCCAGGTATTTCCCGTTGCAGAAGGTTGAACTCGTTCCGAATGAGGACTACTTCCGCGGCAGGCCTCTGCTTGATGGTGTCCAGTTTAATTACGTAAAAGACCTTACAAGTCGCCAGTTTGGATTCGAGGCGGGGGAATTGGACCTGATGGATTATGTGGGATCAAGCGAACTGCTGAACCCAATGCAAGCACTGCCTGATACTGAGATTGATATCTTCGGCGTTGCTGAGGTCATCACCATCCATATGAACCTGACCGTTCCACCACTGGATGATTTGCGGGTAAGGCAGGCTGTTGCCTATGCTCTTAGTCGTGATGAATTTGTAGCACTTTCTGGTGGTCCTGCCTATGCTCCTGTGTACTCCCCAGTCCCCGCCCAGTTCCTTGCAGGTGGTCTAACTCAGGAAGAGGTAGCAGAAGCCGGTGAGGAATATGCCATGGATCGCGATAAAGCTAAGGAGTTGTTGACTGAAGCTGGCTATCCTGATGGTTTTTCATTGGATGTTTTTGTGTCTGAGAGTGCAAGTTACACCCGGACTTACCAGAGCATGCAGGCCCAGTTGGCCGAAGTTGGTATAGAGCTAAATATCACCATGGTCGATCACTCGAGCATGCATAGTCTGATCCGCGATGGTCTTAATCCGATCACTGTGTATATGGCTTGGCGGCCCAACGCAGATGTCTATCTTACGCGCTTTTACCATTCAGACTCGATTGTAGTGACAGGCGCCAAACCGGACACAAACTTTTCACATACCGATATCATCGACGACCTGATCGAAGCGGCCCGTGAGGAAACCGATCCGGAGATCCAGGTGCAGTTATGGAAAGATGCACAAATAATGCTTTTGGAGGATTGTGTTACCAAATCACTCATGTCGGCTGAACAGACCTATGTACGCCGTTCTTGGGTTGATTACGGGCATGAACTCAAATCAAGTTTAGCTCTGTATCCCCAGATAACCGAGATGACCCAAATTCTATCTCATTAGATTGGGTGATCTACAAAACAACTAAATGGAGCGCTTGATAAAGCGCTCCATTTAGTACCGGGTTTTATTGTCAGAGGATATCTGTGTTTATTTACTGGGAAGTAAATTAATATGATTGAGCACCGCCAATTCTTGAACTAATGTACAGAATCAGCGAGGAAAGATAGATGCTTAAATACTCGATCCGCAGGATTCTTATTACCTTGCCTACTCTCTTGCTTGTGATTACAGTGGTGTTTTTTGTTGTCAGGGTAATTCCCGGTGATCCGGCTACAGCGGCCCTGGGTGATTATGCTTCACAAGAAGCCGTCGAGGCTCTGCGGGAAAGAATGGGGCTGAATGCCCCGCTTCATATTCAGTATTTAGATTTTCTGAAGAATCTACTACAGGGCGATTTGGGAAATTCGATGATTACAGGCATGTCTGTTTCCGAGCAGGTGGCTTACGTACTTCCTTATTCACTAGAACTTGCAGGTGTGGCTGTTCTGATCGGTGTTGTTCTTGGTATTCCCCTGGGGGTCATCTCTGCGATAAGGCAGAACAATATAACAGATCACCTGATAAGAATCTTTTCTTTGGCTGGTCTCTCGGCGCCAGCCTTTTATATTGGTGTATTGATAATGCTCATTTTTGCCGTTAAGCTCCGTCTTTTGCCTGCGACAGGAGGTGGAAATCTGGATGATTGGAGTGATAATATAAAACATCTTATTTTGCCTGCTACAACCCTTGGTTTAGTTATGACTGCGTCCGTTACGCGTTTATCGCGATCTGCCATGCTGAATGTCCTCAATGAAGATTATCTACGAACAGCTCGTGCCAAAGGGATGAGCGAGAGGGTTGTGATTCTACGGCATGGACTTCGTTCAGCTATGGTACCCATCCTATCCGTTATAGGTATTTGGATTGTCGGCCTAATAGGCAGTTCTGTGACCACAGAAATGATTTTTGTCAGACCAGGATTGGGCAATCTCTTGGTAAATTCTATTCTACAGCGGGACTATATAACCCTGCAGTCTGTTATGGTGTTGTACACAGCCTTGGT
>CAZOUN010000131.1:0-5353 GCA_964582965.1 uncultured Anaerolineales bacterium
TCCTCTTTTATTGGATCCCCTTCTACTGGACCTATAAAGGGAATGAAGCCATCCTATCCTATACCGCCACCTGGCCGCAGATCATTTTTTACACAACCATAGTGCTGGTATTATCAGGTATTGTATATGTAATTCTGGCACCCAAAATTCGGGCAGGGTTAACTGCCTAATATTATAGTAATTATTTAAGGAGATTATGATGAATTGGTATCCACTACTTGCACTTCTGGCTTTTGCTTATACCGGGGTTGTATTCTGGTTTACGATCAAGAAACCTGAAAAACTCTGGGGCATTTCCAAAGTTCAGTGGTTTGTTAAAAACCTGGGTGAACGAGGAACTGAAATCTTCTTTTCTATTTTCGGTTTGGCTTTTGCCGGCCTGGGTATTTGGCTGCTGACTCTCTAGTGCAGGAAGATTTCCCGGAATACAAAAAAACTCCGCTGAGCGGAGTTTTTTGTTTAATGCCTGAAAATTATGAAAGGTTTATTCTTTTAATTTCAAGACTTTATTTCAGTGATTCACTGCAGTGGGGACAAGTTTGCCAATCCGATTCGACAGTTTTGGAGCAGGATGGACAGGTAATTGCCTGATGTCGTTCCCGGTTGGATAGCTGGTTTCCCAGCCAAACACCAGTCGCGATAACCAGAACCAAAAGCAAGGCGGGCACTAACCAGAAGAAACCACCCATGCCATTTCCAATCATGGAGGTCCCCATCATGCCGCTGTATCCTGAATGCATGTAGCTGCCGCGTCCGCCATACATCAACCGGGGAGCACCCAACAAGATAACAATCAAAATAATACCTAGAATCCAGAGCAGATTATTCTTTTTCATTCATCCTCCACAGGAAATTAATTCCCAAGATTGGCTTTAATATATCGTACTAATTCCTCAACTTCGACATACATTGTTCGATTAGGATTATCGGGTGCACCATAATCCTTGATCCAGGCAATTCCCCCCTCCTCGTTTACTAGGATAAAAGTATGGCTGGGCTCACCATTTTCTATGGCCCATTGCAGCACATCATAGGTTTCTGAAACAGCTAACTCAGGGTCACTAAGAACTGGAACAGATGTGATACCTAGATTTTGGACTTCCGGCGCCATTTCAGCTATTGAGTCCCGGGCGATGCTGATCAGCTGGACATTGAGGGCTTGAAAATCCGGACTGTTTTGCAAATCAACGATTTGCTCCATGCAGGGCGGTCAACCCACAGCCATGTGGAAAAAGAGCAGGACAGGAGTTCCTTGATAATCAGATAATTTGGTCTGCCCTCCGCTTGTATTATCCAGCTGAAATTCGGGGGCGGTTGAATTTAATAATGATGTTGGCGTCGTTGGTTGGGCAGAACAAGCAGAAAGGATAACAACTAACAATATAAACAGAGGTACGATTCTTTTATTCGTCATGTACACCTCTAAAATAGAAAACAGTAAATAGTATAGAAAGCATACCATAAATCACAGTATTATGGATTTATATTATAAATTTCACAAAATTTCTTGTGGGCAATAAAAGACAGGGAATGAAACGGACTCAAGTGTTGGGGTGCATAAGGTAAATTATCTAAATAATTGAATGGCATGATCTCACAAAGTTCATTATCCCAGTCGAGGATATTTAGATTCATCAACATTGTTCGGCTGGCATTGGTCACCTCCGTAATATGTTTTCCCCCGTCCGGGCCACCTGTCAGATTCCAGATCAACCAGGAATCGATATTGCCAAATATCGCCCTCCCCTCTGATACTGCCTGCTGCAGTCCTTCGATGTTCTCCAGCATCAACATGATCTTCGGACCTGAAAAATAAGTAGCCAAAGGGAACCCCACTCTTTCCCTGAACCTATCTTTGCCGTCTGTCTCTGCCAGATTATTGATGATCGTATCAGTCCTGGTATCCTGCCAGACGATTGCATTATGGAAGGGCTGGCCGGTAAGTTTGTCCCATACCAGTGTTGTTTCCCGCTGATTGGTGATTCCGACCGCAGTGACATCCCGAGCGGTTACACCTGCTTTGCGCTATGCTTCCTGAATGACCTTTTGGGTATTAATCCAGATTTCAAGCGGATCATGTTCAACCCAGCCTGGCTGGGGTAAGATCTGCCCATGCTCAAGTTGATGAACACCAATGGGTTCACCCCGATGATTGAAGATAAATCAACGCGTGCTTGTTGTTCCCTGATCAATAGCAGCAACACTTTTATGTATAAATTCCTCCAACGATAATTATTCATCTATGAAAAAGCCCAGCGGCCTTGATCCTGGATGAGCCTACTGACCACATTATTGGGGGAATTTTCCTGGGGCATTTCGGTACAGAATTTATTTGGATCACAACCAATCTTGTCCAGCGAGCTTATCCTCTTTAATTGGTCAGGATAAGTTTATCAAATAGATGATCTATCAAAAATTAATAAACCACAATAGAGGTATATATCTAGTATTCGCTTTGAATATCTCAATGGAATTTAACAAGAACAATCTCGAACGAGAACAGATCTATACCGGCATCTCATTGAAGTGTATCCAGTTCAATCAGGAAACGGCAGGCCTCAGCAGCCTTAGTCAGTCGCCATAAATGCTAATCACTACGCTTCACCCATTTATAGAACGCACTTCGCATACCCGATTCAAGTAACCAAATTTCATCTTCCGTTTGAATCACCCGGATGATTGCTTCCGCGAAGAAATTCAAAAATAACCAGCGCACCAAATCTGCTCGCTCCTGGGTGACTATTGCAATTGAGGCAGGTTCCAATACCTCACCATATTCAAAATTACCAGCTGCAGTTTCTACAGGTAATACAAATCTCACGATTGCCGTCGTTTCGTCCACAATATATGGACCGTATGCGAAAGGACGAGTACTTACTTCTTCACGTGAGGCTAGCGAATCTGCTCGATATCGCCCATTTACCATATAGATCGAATAGCCTCCTATCGTGCTCTCCATAAAATCAAAGATCAGCTGCTTGATTTTATCTTCAGAATGATCCGGAGATAATTTTAAGCCATCACGAATTTTGGTAAAGCCAATTTCTTGGATTCTTTGTTCGATCGTATCGCGATAGAACAAATTTTCAAGTGCTTCGCGCAATCTATCTTCACGGGATAGGGGCATAAAAAACTCATACATCAAAATACTTGGCGATACCTCTAGGATATAGTCTGTAAACAACCGTTTTTTCTGATGCAGGAGTTCATTAAAATCGGCTAAACGGACCCTGAGGATTTCCGGTTTAGCAAAATACTCCTCCCCTTCTTGGTTAACGATGTCACTAAGGCGGTTGGTAATATTCTCTTGAGCTTCAGTGATACTCCACTCAGTTTCAGATGAAAATTGTGCCAGCGAGAAAGATTTTCTCTCTTGAGCATGGCTATAAAGAAAATCAAAGGCCCTTGTAATACTATTTTCATCTCGCATCTTTTATTTTCCTTTCTTGTTTAACACTCACACTTTGATTCGCGCGTCGTTTGGCTTGATATCCCCTTACTCATATTATATATAACAAAACCACTATTCTATTTGAATAGCAGTCATGCTTCATGAGCGACAAGGGTCAGACGAACGCTACATCGGGATTGGTTTGGATTTGCAGAATAGGCCATGTGTTATACTATATTCACTTCTCGCAGATTAGGGGGCTTGGAAATTAGCGAGATTTATATCAGGAATTTCGAAATACAGGTCAACAATACCGACCACATGTGGGTGTGAAGTAAACCAGGTTATTTCCTTTTGTGTTCGATTACCCTGAACGTCAAATTCAAAATATTGTCAAGTATTGAGCTGCTTGGAATCAAGAATCTGCTCAAATTGTTCAATCTCCCGGGCTAGAAATCTTAGCCCCAGTTGTCACGTCTACCAACGAGATCCTTCTTGGATCAGGATGCTTTCATGACATTTAAAATGGTGATGATGAATAAATGAAAACTGTCATAGCTGGTGCTTTGGGTGAATGTGTTCATGTTGCTGGCGTTACTAACTTCTTGCGTTTGGCTGAACAAGCCGGATGGCGAACTGTATTCTTAGGGCCGGCCGTATCCATTGATGAATTCATTGAGATTTCAATTCGTGAAAAAGCGGATTTAGTCGGTGTTTCCTACCGATTGACCCCTGAAACTGGCGCACGATTATTGGGAGAATTCGCCGAGGCAGCAGATGACTTACGCGAACATGGGACCCGTTTCGTATTTGGCGGTACACCACCGGTAGTTAAGGGTGCTAAAGCCTTAGGTTTTTTCAACGCCTGTTTTGATGGAAACGCAACAGCAGATCAAGTATCGGCCTATCTCAAGGGAATTGAGAATCCAAGCCATACAAAACAAGATTTTCCACAATCAACCATTGAACGTATAAAATGGAAATCTCCCTACCCCCTCATCCGTCATCATTTTGGATTACCAGACTTTGATGCGACACGCAGCGGAATCCAGGAAATATCTGAATCTGGAATTGTAGATGTGATATCTCTTGGGATTGACCAGGAAGCTCAGGAAAATTTCTTTCATCCTGAGCGACAAGATCCAAACCGCCGGGGTGCTGGGGGCGTTCCGGTCCGCACCCCTGAAGATTATCGTTCGCTATATCAAGCTACGCGTCAAGGCAACTACCCACTTTTGCGTACCTATACAGGTACAGATAATTTCATCCAACTGGCTGAGATGTATGTTGAAACCATCCAGATCGCCTGGAGCGCAATCCCGCTGTTCTGGTTCAATCAAATGGATGGACGCGGACCTTGGGATTTACCAGGTTCAATTCGAGAACATCAAAACCTGATGGGCTGGTATGGGGAACGTTCCATTCCCGTCGAGGTCAATGAACCTCATCACTGGGGCATGCGCGACGCTCCGGATGTCATATTTGTTGTGGCGGCTTATCTTTCTGCTTATAACGCACGGGCTTTTGGGGTCAAGGATTACATAGCTCAGATGATGTTTAACAGTCCACCTGGCTTAACGGACGCTATGGATCTTGCCAAAATGTTAGCTGTACTTAAATTGATCCACCCGCTTGCTGGTCCAGATTTTCGAATTTGGAGGCAGACCCGGACCGGGCTACTGAGCTATCCTGTTGATGTTGATGCTGCCCGTGCCCATTTAGCTGCTAGCGTTTATCTTCAAATGGCTCTTCGTCCCCACATTTTGCACGTTGTGGGATATACCGAAGCAGATCATGCCGCAACGGCTGCAGATGTGATCGAATCATGCAAGCTGGCAAAGCGAGCCGTTGAGAATGCTTTGGGAGGACCAGATATGACACAGGACGAGAATATTCAAAAAAGAGTGCTCGAATTAACCCAAGAAGCAGCTGTCATCATTAATGAGATTCAGCGGATAGCTC
>CAZOUN010000132.1:0-5351 GCA_964582965.1 uncultured Anaerolineales bacterium
ATCTGATAATCGCTGAATCCTTCTACCAGCTCAACCACACCATTTTCGATTTTGCCAGTGTTGGGAGCAGCCTGGCTGGGGGGCTGGTCAGCGCCCTCGCCGGGGGTTTGATCAACCTCAGTGCCGGCATTCCATAGATAAATCATTTCTGTGATATCACCACTGAGAGCGACGCCGTCAGCATCAAATAGTGCGATGCCTTCCTGGTCAGGAGCAAAGAACCAGTCATTGGATTGCACGAACATGGTCGCAAAGGTCAGATACTGGCCGGGATAAGCGGCTATCTCAAACTCATAGGCGGCGCCGGGTCCGGCAGGACCGGGAGCATCAGCACCCACTGGTGTGTTGAAGACATTTGTTACAAAGCTCATCATGCCCTCGTCCATATCATCATCCATGCTATCGTCCATATCAGCCATCATTTGATTGATGGTGCCAACCAAAACGCTGGGATCGCCATCTTCGGCCAGGTTTTCCAGGCCTTCGCCCCGGTCAGCTTCGCCAGGGGTGAAAAAGGATACTGGATGATCGTTCAGCTCATAGGCTCCGGGAGCAAGAACTGTCAGACCTTCTGCGGCCCCGGTATTCTCGATCCGGACGACGAAGGAGGTCACCATCATTTCTTCTTCCATCATCTCGTCCTCGGATTCTTCCATTTCCTCATCTTCAGCCATTTCATCTTCGGCCATTTCATCCTCAGACTCTTCCATTTCCTCGTCTTCGGCCATAACCTCTTCTTCCATTTTTTCGTCTTCCATGACCTGGGTCGCTGCTGCTTGCGGAGAACAAGCTGCCAATACAAAAACCAGGATCACAAGAAGACTTAATCCATACCATTTCTTATTCATCAAATTCACCTCCATCAGTGAATAGTTAGGGTGGTGCGCTTCAATCAGGGCGGTAATAAAAATGATCGAATCGACACCTTTGTCTGGCTTTATCATCCCATCCAAACCTTACCCAATTCTTATCCAAAGATTATGGAAATCTTACAGGGATCATGGCAGCATTAATGCTTTTGTAATATTCCCCTGCTACAATTAGGATGAAGTTCAGGGAGATTTAAACACCTGATCGCATAAAGTTGGAAAATATGACTAAAAAAATATCTATTCTGGTCGTTGATGATGAAGAAACCATCCGGGAGGTTGTCCGTCGCTACCTGGAAAGGGAGGGATTCTTGGTGCGCGAGGCGGCCGATGGTTTCGAAGCGCTGGACCAGATCAAGGATAATCCCCCTGATCTGATCGTTTTAGACTTAATGCTGCCGGGCATCGATGGTTTGAGTTTGACCCAGCATATCCGCCATGACCGCCAAATCCCGATCATCATGCTAACTGCTAAAAGTGAGCCTGGTGACCGCATCCGCGGATTGGATCTGGGCGCGGATGACTACGTTACCAAACCTTTTAGCCCCCAGGAGATCGTTTCCAGGGTTAGGGCTGTATTAAGAAGGGCCAATCCGGACCAAGGAGCTTCACCGAAATCCAAAATTGAATTTGATCGCGTGATTGTAGAACCATCCTCCCGATCTGTACTCATTGAGGGCCAGGAAATCTCTCTAACAGCCAAAGAGTTTGATTTGTTGTACTATTTCGCTCAGCATCCCCAGCAAGTTTTCACCCGGGCCCAGCTTCTGGCCGATGTGTGGGGAGATGAACTCTACACGGATCCTTCAACTGTCACGGTCCATATCCGGCGCCTGCGGGAAAAGATCGAAACCGATCCCAGCCAACCAATAATGATCTGCACGGTGTGGGGCGTAGGATATAAATTTGTCGGGGAGGAGATCTAAGATGGCCCCAAAACAAAAACGATCCAGCACCCTGAGTTTTGTTTTTATTGTCCTTGCCACCCTGATCCTGACCTTGATCCTGATCCAGGTAGTGATGAGCCCCTCCCTGGATGACCTGATGTATCTATTAATTGTGCTAAGTTTGACCAGCCTGGCATCCACGATTCTCGGTTTTGGCTCCTATAAATTGGGCTGGTGGCAGAAGCTGCCGCGCATCAGCTACGCCATGATCCTGGGTTATATCCTTGCCAGTGGCTTGATATTTTTTAATGTTTGGGTCACTGCCCGGTTGATGTTCATTAACCAACACGACCTGGCTCTGGGCAGCCTGCTTTTATTATTCGCGGGAGGCATTTCGATAGCCTTTGGTTATTTTCTTTCCAGCACCATCAGCCAGCAATTGGAAACTCTCGCAAGCGGCGCCCAACAGCTCAGTGAGGGAGATTTTTCGACACGCGTGCCGGTGCAGGGACAGGATGAGATCGCCCAGCTCTCCCAGGCTTTTAATGAAATGGCTGCCCGTTTGGAAGGGGCGGCAGAAAACGAAAAAGCCCTCGATGAAGCCCGTAGGAATCTGGTGGCCTGGGCTTCTCACGACCTGCGAACGCCCCTCACCTCACTGCGGGTGATGATCGATGCCCTCACGGATGGTGTGGTTGAGGATTCCGAGACGGTTTCGCGCTACCTGAGCCAAAGCCAGGCTGAGATCACGCGCATGAGCAAATTGATAGATGATCTCTTCGAGCTGGCCCAGCTGGATTCAGGTTACCTGAATCTGGACTTTGAATGGATCGATCTTTCCGATCTGATCTCTGATACGCTGGAAAGTTTTGCTGCCCGGGCTAATACCCAGGGTGTGGTTCTGGAGGGAACGGTCGATCCGCAAATTGATCTGGTCTGGGCTGACCCTGAAAAACTCAGCCGCATATTGGATAACCTGGTGAGCAATGCCTTAAGATACACCGCCAGCTCAGGGACGATTAGCCTGCAGGCAGAGGTCGATGAAAGCTTGACAATAATCCAGGTGAGCGATTCAGGAAGCGGGATCCTTCCGGAGGATTTACCGCATTTATTTGACCGATTCTACCGGGGCGAGAAAAGCCGGACCCGAGACAAAGGCCTGGACGGTGGTGTTGGCCTGGGATTGGCGATTGTTAAAGGGCTGGTAGAAGCTCATGGCGGTGAGATTTCAGTCAAGAGTGACCTCGGTCAGGGTACGACATTTAGTTTTAACCTTCCGGAGCATAGTTCCAATACCGCGCTGCGGTGAAACTAATCCAGGAAGTTTGTTTATTAGTTTGGTTTAACTCCCGTTCTCGGGATATTATTTAGCAGTTTCTTTTAGAGGTGATTTAATGGATATCAAGCGTAAGTATTCCCCCCTATTTTTAGTTATAGGATTCTTAATACTATTAAGCAGCTGTCAGATTGCTGGCCAGGCCCCGGACTCGGCTCAAGACCTGAGCCCTTCCCAACAGCTCTCCACGGATACTGACTCGGCCCTGACAGATCAAGAAGCCACTGCGCTGATGTACCAGCTCCTGGATGGCATCGGTTCAGAGAACCTGGAGGCAGTAGAAATAATTCTGGCAAATAATGATCCCCGTTTTATTGCGGTTTTTCTGGAGTTGGTCAGAGCCAATCAAATCGGGCTTACTGTGAATACGAATTTTGCCCTGGCAATTGACAGCCTGGAAACTCTCAGCGGAGAAACATTCGGTTCGGATTGGCCAGCCTGGGTGGAATGGTACGGCAAGACCGACTACACAACGCCTCCAGGTTTTACGGGATGGAAAGGCCAGCTCTTGGCTCAGATTGATCCTGGATTCGCGGAATTTCTCCAGGATGGTCATGCCTCAACGGTCCGCACAGAAGAAATTATGTGGGGTGGAGTTGTAGTGGATGGCATCCCAGCCCTGGACAACGCTGTCATGATCCCCTCAGCTGAAGAAGATTATTTAGATCCACCCGAACCGGTTTTTGGAATTTCTATCAACGGAGATCATCGAGCCTACCCGCTGCGGATCCTTGATTGGCATGAAATGGCCAATGATGTGGTGGGTGGAGTTCCAGTTTCTCTGGCTTACTGTACCCTGTGTGGAGCGGGTGTCGCTTATGATGGCCGAGCTACCAATGGAGACACTTACACTTTTGGCTCCTCAGGTTTTCTGTTTCGCAGTAATAAATTGATGTATGACCGCCAAACCCGCACCCTGTGGAACCAATTGACCGGGGAACCGGTCCTGGGGAAGTTAGTAGGAAGTGGGGTTCGTTTGAATTTACTTCCTGTTGTGCTCACAACCTGGGAATCCTGGCAGGACCAGCATCCGGATACCATGGTGCTGGATCCCAACACCGGATTTAATCGCCCCTATTCTCCCGGGGCAGCCTATGGTGATTATTTCGCCTACGAGGACACCATGTTCCCGGTCTGGCAGCGCAATGATCTTTTAGAGACCAAGGACCGTATCTATGCGTTGCAGATCGAAGGCATCCCCAAAGCTTATCCTGTGGACCTTCTAACAGAGGAAGTAGTGGTCAATGATGAATTGGCTGGAACACCTTTGGTACTGATCGCAGCCAGGGGAGAGGTTATTGTGGACGGCAATAATTCCCGGGTCGGCGAGGTTTCCTATAATGCGGGGGGAGAGGTCCGGGCATATGATCGAGGGCAGGAAATATTCACCCCTGGTTCCGATGCTGATACAGTCATAGATTCTAGCGGGCAGACCTGGCAGGTGACTGAAGAGGCTCTTTTGGGTCCAGATGGAAAGTCTGCTCCCCGGGTAAACGGGCACCTGGCTTACTGGTTTGGATGGTTTTCATTCTTCCCAAATACATTGGTATATGGAGAAGATGAGCAGGGATCCAGTCTTCCTCCAGAAGAGGAAGTTGTGATCGAGGCGCCAGCTTCATTGCAGGATTATGGATCGGCACCGGAACTAAATAATGAGATTTGGTTGAATACGCCCGGGCCATTGAGATTGGCAGACCTGCGGGGTCAGGTTGTGCTGCTGGACATGTGGACCTTCGGTTGAATTAACTGCCAGCGCGTGATTCCCTCGTTGAGGGAATGGCACAACACGTATAAAGATCAGGGATTGGTCGTGATTGGCAATCATTATCCCGAGTTCAGTCACGAGAAAGATATCGACAACCTCAAGAAGGCTCTTGTTGATCTGGATGTGGTATATCCAGTCGCCCAGGATAACGATGGCGCTACCTGGCGTGCATACAACAATCGCTATTGGCCGACCTTGTACCTGATCGATAAATATGGCCAAATTCGCTATGTACATATTGGCGAAGGCGCTTATGAAGAAACTGAGATTGCCATACAATTCTTGTTAAATGAAAGTTATCCTGAATAAAGGAAAGGGGGACGTAGGACCGATTTCAAGGGGCGCAATATTTTGATTGTGAATGAATAGAAATGTCCGAAAGTGAAAACACACCCAAACCTCAATCATTAGATATAAGCCCTACGGATATTCGATTTGACGGCAAGTCTTCCGGGTTTGTTGTTGCAATGAGTCAGGTATAATTACGCCATGAA
>CAZOUN010000133.1:0-5336 GCA_964582965.1 uncultured Anaerolineales bacterium
ACAATCAATATTCAGCCCGGATCATGCCCCGCCTGATCAGCGTGGGAGGTTACCCGGATATTTACGGGAAAATATTGAATACCTACGTTGGAGACCAGAAGAGCGCCTTATTCAACAACTGGCACGATTTTGCCCTGGTCTATTACCCATCCCGGACCAGCTTCCTTCGCTTGATGACCAATACCCCTCAAGGTGCTGCCGAGATCCGCAGGGAAGGGTTAAAGAAGGCAATGTTACTGGTTAGTATTACGGACAATCAGGAATCCCATTAAGAAATCAAATCCAAATTATCCCAGCAAAAAATATCCCGCTTCGGCGGGATATTTTTTTATACAACTCAAATAAGGATTCAATCAAGGACAAAAACACATAGAATCAGTATCGTTGATATTTATGTGTTCCCCTCCCAGCGCTGTGCATTCCTGGGAACCGAGACTGGCGTGACAGCCTACCGGCTGATCCTGACCTTCCTCAACTTGCTGAATTTCTGGCAGCATTATTCCCTGGGTAAAAAGCGGGGTCTCACAATTCTCCATTTCAAGCTGGAAAAACTGCTCTGTTCCCGGCATTTCAGGTTTTAAAGTGAATAAGCAGTAGAGCCGGTCCATAAATCCCTGCAGGTCGCATTTATAGGCCGGTATCTCGCCCAGCCAGGCATTGTAAGCCCAGAGCGTTTCTCCATTCTCCCCATTAATTGCTCCACCCGGAACCTCATCTACAAACCTTAAATAGACCGGGATATTATAGGTTCCATCAATGATATTAAGCGTTACCAAAGATATATCCAAATCATCAAATCGGGCACATCGCGCGGATTCTTCAGAAGGAGAAGGAGTGGGGAGCGGAGGAGATGGAGGTGGTACAACAACTGCTGCTTCAGTAGGAGGTGGTACAACAGCAGCAGCTGCTGCTGCTGCTTCAGTAGGAACGGCTGGTGCTAAAACCTGCGGTGTTGGTGTAAAAGTTTCACTCCCTGGAAAATTGGGCAGGATTATGGGGGTATTGAAGATCAAACTATATACGATCCACACCATTGCGCCCAAAACAGCAGCACCTCCACCATAGCCAAACATTCCCTTTATCAAGCTCGGTTTCTGGGCAGCTGAACCTGAGGGGGGACTTCCAGTCTTTTTGAGGATGCGCTCTGCGAGAGCTTGGGGAGGGATAACAGGAATGAATGCACCCAAGGCAACTGATTGGGCAATGAGCAGCTGCCTTCGTTCCCGGCATTCAGGGCAGACCTTGAGATGTTCCTTGACAAACTGTTCTCTATCAAGCAGTTCTTCATTATCATGGAGGGCTTCCAGCAGTCCGGTTACTTCGTGGCATTCACCTTCCGGATCTTCCAATAAAAGTTGGATACCGTAGCTTTCCTGGAAAGCTGCCCGGGCTCGATGTAAGGATACTTTTACATTTGAGTCTCCAATCTCCAGGATCTCACCAATCTCTGCATAACTGAATTCGTTCAATTCACGCAGCACAAGGATTTCTCTATACTGGGGAGTCAGTTTATTCAGTGTATTTTGTACTCGGTCTGCCGCTTCTCTCGACATGGTTTCTCTTTCTGGACCAGGGCCTGATGATCTTACCGGAGTATTTTCTTCCAGTGGATCAACATCACGATCTTTCCTGGTCAGATCTATAAAATAATTGCGGGTCAAACGGAAGATCCAAGCCCGAAAATTCCAGGGTGGGCCCAATCTATCCAGGTTGGCATGCGCCCGAATAAAAGTTTCTTGGGTTAAGTCCTCCGCCAGAGCAGGGTCACGAGACAGCATAAGGGCAAAGTTGTACACGGATTGAAAATACCGGTTGAATAATGTAGTGAACGCTTTCCGGTTGCCATTAACTGCTTTTTGAACCAACTGCAGATCTGGATTGCTTGG
This sequence comes from uncultured Anaerolineales bacterium, assembly GCA_964582965.1. Classification (GTDB taxonomy): domain Bacteria; phylum Chloroflexota; class Anaerolineae; order Anaerolineales; family UBA11858; genus B10-G9. Next base: position 1,887 of record CAZOUN010000133.1, read on the forward strand.
TTGAGCCATAATGTTCCTTACTCTACTAACGAAAACTAAGGCAAATTTGTTACGACTGATTTGATCTTGATTTTAAAGGAAATGAAATATTGGATTTAGGTCCTTCTCTCAGAGCATAATTGACCCACGCTTTGCGCTCATTTTTTCAATAATTTCAGTGTATCATAATTCAACAACCGGGAATTACTGAATAATCGCCTTGATTTGAGGTGTCTTTGGTTTTTTAAATCTCCCAAAATAGCCAAATTGTCCTGGAAACCGAGTCAGATTTCACGATTTGACAATCCCAAATCTACGTCAATAGTATTATATTAAACCCTACTCAAGTAGGGTTGATATATAGTATTGATATGATATACTTCACCTATAATAAAGTATACAAACCTTTAGATTATGAGGTGCAATATGTTTTTTGAGAGAAAGACTAAATCACAAAGTATTTTAAAATCGATCTGGTTTCCTATCCTTTCAGTGGGAATATTCATCAGTGCCTTTGGTCTGTTTGGGCCAGGACCTGCATTTTACACATTAGGTGGTATCTATTTCCTTGCTTCGGTATTTCCTATTGTAACTTTCCTGAAAACCCGCAACAACGGGTACCTAGCAGTAGCCTTATTTCAGATTTTTGCCGGGCTGGTTTGCATCAGTGCACCACCAGCCATTGAAGACAAAAACAATGTTGGCCTGGTTCCCATTTTCATCGTTATAATGTACGCGCTAATGATGGTTGTTGCCTATCAGGTGTTTAATAGAAGACTTCGGTGGCGGGGAGAAGAAATCTTTGAGTTGGCAGCTCTACCAGTAGAAGATATTGGTAACAACTTCACCGCCCGCCCCCGTCCTGCTGGACAGATACCAGTCAGCAAGACTGAAATGATCCGTTTTGTGGATTTTGTTACTCAAAATTTGATCGCATTCGCCTTTAGGGAAGAAAACCGGGTGGTTTTTGTGCTGACCTTACCCCGTAATGACCTTCCTTACCTGTTTGGAATTAAAAAGGATTACTCGGAAGACACCTGGGTAGCTGTGGATTACGACGGGAATGTCACTGTGAACATCACCGAAGAAGACTACCTGTTATTCAAGATGGATCTTGATTTTGACCAGATTTGTCAGTCACTCGGCAATGTATTTAGTGAGTTTCTGGAACTTTCCAAGACCGGCCAGGAATCCCAGATCATTGACCGCATGAACGCACTCCGATTAAATCCTTTCACGTAATGAGGAAGCCAAAATGAATTTTGAAACTGCTGCCCGGTTAGGGGCAATTCTATCTAAAGACTATGCGGAAGATTTTTTCAAACTGCTTGTAAACTACCAGGACATATCGGCTTCGGAGGCTGCTTCCAGGCTAAGCTTGCATATACGAACCGCCCAGGATTTCCTGGAAAATCTAACGGATCTCGATATCGTCAAGAAAACCGAGGTATTTGAAAAGAAAAGGCCCTATTTCCGGTACACCCTGATCCAAACCAAACTCAAGCTAGATCTGGACCTAACCATCTTCGAGAAAGAAAATTCCGATGAAGGATTATCACGCCTACTTCGTGAAAAGAAAGAGAATGGGGCCAACTTTGCCATAGCTCGCTCCGGAGACTGCTTCAGCACGGTCACCGTCTGGGAAGGAGATGGCCGGGAACGCCAGGAGCACAAGATCAGCCTTACCTCTCCCCAAGGACAGTTCCTATTCCATTTACCATTCCCAAAAGCCCGCCCGCTCTCGGTTGCAGATATCATAGATAAAGCCGGCGTAGAATCAGAATATTCTGCCGAGATTCAGGATATTGTGGATGAGCTAATCCGATTGGACGTGATCGAGGTACTTTAAATTTCAAAGGGCGTTCTACCTAAATTGCGGGGATCACCTATATCGTAGTAATAATTTTCGCAGCAGTCACCTACCAGATAAACCAAAACGGAAAATGCTCCCAGAAATGGGAGCATTTTGAATATAGCCTATTGATCCTTGTGTCCATTATTCGATCACAACAATTTCTGCGTAAAATGGAACTCCTATCCGGCCCAAACCAAAGGGATTTCCATATTGGTCTTCCAGAATCCAATAACCCTTATAAGTACCTGCAATCATGGGAGCCCTTAACGTAACTGAAATATCAATCATCTTGCCCGGTTCTACGGGAAGAATGATTGCGTATATTTCGTCGGGGGAGTACATTTTAGTGCCGGAATGAAAAACCAGCTTGTATTGTGTGGTCCAGGTACAAGTGCCGGTATTTTGCAAACGCCAGGTTTTAATGAATTTATGATCAGCGTCGATTTCTGTTTTATCCGGAATGGTAACATCGGTAATAAAAGCAGCCTCTAAACATCCTTCTTCGATCACTTCTCCCGGTTTCGGGGTTGCCGTTGGGAAGGGAGTCACTGTGGCAGTAGGAAGTTCTTCAGTCGGTTCAATCGTTGGTGTGTTAGTTGGCAGCGGTGTCTCCGTGATCGTCGCTGTTGACGTGAACTGGGCTACTGCAGTCTGTGTCTTGAAGACTACGGCAGCCTGCCGCTGATTGCCAACCACACGGATACCGATCATGATCCCCAGCACACCGAGAGATCCCACTAGAAGAATTATTGGCAGTAATTGAAGACGTTTCATAATCGGGTATTTGCTCCCATTAATATGTCATTTCCCATAATAATACCCTAAATAAAGGCAATGTAAATACAAAAGCGGGAAGTTGAAATCACTTCCCGCTTAGTAAATAAATGGATTTCTTTCATGCAATTCTAATCCAAAAACGGCCGGTCATTTCTGTGCTCGAAGGCATCGTTTTCTAACAACATATTGTCAAAATAGCGATGGGACATTTTGGCCTTCAGGAAGGCCCTGAACAACGGGGCCAGAATGAGCGGGAAGCGTTCCGGTTTAGCCACGGATAGTAGAACAGCAGGATCTAGTTCTTCAATTTCAGCCAATCCCCTTCCGAGTGTTTGCAGGTTTTCAAATAACTTTTGATTCGTTTTGGACGGTATGATCCGCGTGCCTTCTCCATTCCCCTTCACAACCGTGCCCAGGTAAGCAGATCCTAACCGAGCCGCCAAACCAGCAAGGTAACGCTCTACATAGCGGGAATGCAGCCCTTCCGGGAAACCGGATTGAACCAGGAATCCTATCGGGGGATTATTCTCACGTTTTTTGAAAGGTTCCAAAGCCTCGATGAATGTTTTTACTACAGCAGGCATGCCATCGGTGTATAGCGGAAAACCTAACCAGACACATTCAGCAGCTTCAAAAGCATTTACATGCTGCTCCAGATCATTGACTTTGATCAGGTGGTGAAGTTCAAACTCACCACCAAAACCCTTTATAAATTCATCCAACATGATTGGCGTATTGCCTTTTATACCCCGAGGAGAACCGTTAAATACCATTATCCTTTTTGGAGGAGAGATCTTCTCGCCAGATATCGGGGAAGGTTTTTTCTGATAGAAGTGCGG
>CAZOUN010000134.1:0-5292 GCA_964582965.1 uncultured Anaerolineales bacterium
CAGAATATCAGGGCTGCAATGTACCATATGCAAAGAGAGATTCGAATGGCAGGGTACGATCCCACGGGAGATGCTACGGCAGCAATTGAGATAGCGAATGTTGCGGAACTGCAATTCAAAATAGATGAAAATGGAGATGGCAATTTTACAGGCACAAGCCCTGCAAATGATCCTAATGAGCAGATACGATATGCTTTGACAAACGATGCAAATGGAGATGGAATTGCTGATGGCAGCCCCTGTAATTTAGGGAGAGAGATCTGGAGTGGTGGTCTGCAACCAGTAGCTGAAAACATCGATGCCCTTAATTTTGTCTATTTAGATGCCGCCGGCAATCCAATCACCACACCGCTTGCCGATATTAGATCGGTGGAAATAACCATTGTGGCCCGGACGGGCAGGAGTTTGTCGCCTTCAAAAAATAATGTTGTTTATGAAAATCAACAAGGGACGACGATTTTAGGTGCGCAGAATGATAATTTTAGCCGGAGACGGTTAACAACAGTCATCAAATGCCGAAATTTGGGCTTATAGGATAGTCTCATGAGAACGGGTAAAGCATATATGATAGAATCTGCTATTAGAAAGTCGAAAAAAAATGAAGGGTTCACCCTCATAGAAGTGCTGATTGCCATTTCTATTTTTGCCGTGGGTCTGCTTGCCATTGGCGCTATGCAGATCTCGGCTATCAGGGTGAATTCCACTGCCGGTCAAATTACAAACCGTACCACCTGGGCCCAGGATAAGCTCGAAGAACTTATGGGCCTGTCATACTCTGATCCCTGGTTGGAGGCAGCTGGAAATCCTCCTGGCCAAGACTCAGCTCTCCGTACGCATCAAGAAATGACTCCTGATGGTATTTATACCATATCCTGGACGGTCACCAACAACACCCCGGTTTCCGGTACCAAGCTCATCACTGTGACGGTCACTGCTCGAGGGAAAACAACCCGGCTTGTTAGTGTAAAATCTCAGTCGCTATAACATTGTCCGTAATAAAATGAATTAAGGATAACCCATGCAAGAAAAATCACTGCTGAAAAATGAGGATGGATCAATAATCGTTTTAGCCATGATTATGCTGGTTTTGCTCACGTTGTTGGGTATTTCGGCCACCACAACGTCCACTATCGAAGTGCAAATCGCCGCAAACGGAAGACAGGCCGTTCAAAACCTGTATCAGGCCGAGTCAGGAAATCATTATGCACTGGAAATGACCAACACATGGATGACAAACACCTTCCTGTCAGCCGATGAGACGGCGGCTTCTTACACGCAGAATAATGTAGATATAGACTCTGACGGTACGGATGACGTGAATATAGAGATTCGCTGTATCCAGAATACAGACTCCGATATCGCTAACGCCAATAATCTGCCGGCGCAGCAACATATATCCCCTCCTCCGGTTGGGTCCGGATATAGTTTGAATGATTATGAAGTTCGCAGATATGGAATTACAGCGACTTCGATAAACGGAAACGCCCGGGTTCAGATAGGAACATATAAGGTCTTTAATAAATATTAATTTCTCAAATACTAATGATAAAATATTCGATGTGTTGTTATTTGTTTTGAAAAAGGAGGATCGGCCATGAAAAGATACTTTTTAATAGTTCTGACCCTGATTTTTATTTTTTCGTCTCGACTTTGGGCGGATGATACCAGCATTTACGGGACCGCAAGCATTTCGGTTGAACCCAACATCCTCATTATTTTTGACACGTCAGGAAGCATGAGCACAAAAGATGTGACAGGAGAATACTATGATCCGGCCACAATCTATACGGGCGCTTATACTACAAATGCGGTATATAAAAAATCGTATCGCAGCTATTCCAAATTTGAAGATAATTATACGAGCCTTCCGGACTGTCCAAATCTTAAAACAGACTTGGAAACCAAGGGCTATGCTTTTAAAATTCGTATCAAACAAAAAAGAGATGGTAGCTATATTTGCAAAGGTTCTAAGAAATATCTGTATCTGGGAAACTGGGTAAACTATGATACGTCCGGAGTAGGTGACACGAGAACCAGGATTTCTGTAGCCAAGGAAGTCATCACAACTCTCATCAATAACACGGATAATGTGCGATTCGGACTGATGAGATTCAATAATAATCAGGGAGGGCGTATCGTTGAACTGTGCGATACCGAAAACAAAACTACCTTAATTAATTCGGTAGACGCTCTTAATACTTCAGACTGGACCCCCCTGGCCGAGACCCTGGCCGAGGCCGGTCTTTATTTTGCCGGAAAGGAAGGTTGGTACAACACGGGTACTTACACCAGCCCCATGCAGTACCGCTGCCAGAAGAACTATATCATTCTGATGACGGACGGTGCTTCCACTGAGGATAAAGATTCAAAACTTTCATCCGGCACCTATATCAATGGGGATACCATTGGTGACTATGATGGTGACGGCAATGAGGTGTCGAGGAGTTATCCATATAATGGTTCAGATTATCTGGACGATGTGGCCAAGTATCTTTATGAAAACGATCTGGATTCTTCCCTGGGCACGTCCGGAGAGTCATTTGAAAAACAGAATGTCATTACCTATACCATAGGTTTTAAAACGGAGCAGGAGCTTTTACAAGAGACCGCAACAAACGGCGGTGGGGAGTATTACACGGCAAACAGTATTTCAGGGCTTACGGCGGTATTTGAGAGTATCATGACCAATATTGCGGATGTGAATGCGGTGTATGTCTCTCCGGTGGTACCCGTGAGCCGCACGAACCGAACCTATGCCGGCAACTCTCTTTACGTGGGTTTTTTTAAACCCCAGAGTGACGGCAGGTGGGCCGGCAATATTAAGAAATACGGACTGGATTCAAATGGAAATATCATTGGCGTCGACGGGATTGCGGCCACACTGTCGAATGGAACCATTAAGGACAATGCCCAATCTTACTGGTCCACCTCACCGGATGGCCCCAATGTGCTTGAAGGAGGCATCGGCGCATTCCTCCTTGATCAGCCAAGCCGGAATCTTTATACTTATATGGAATCCGCGGCAAGCCTGATCGACTCATCAAACGCCTTCTCAACGACCAACACCCTGATTACGACTGTTACGCTCGATGTTGATAACAGCGATCAAAAAAATGCCGTGATCAACGACATCCATGGTACCGGCAGGGACTGGATACTGGGAGATATCCTCCATTCAAAGCCATCGGTTGTGCACTATGATGACGGATCTTTTATTTTTTCAGGGAGCAACGGCGGGATGATGCATTGTTTCAACGACAGTGACGGCAACGAGGTATGGGGATTCATCCCGCCGGATCAACTCGCCAAATTGAAACAATTGTCGGATTCGACTACTGTCCATGACTATTTTGTGGACGGATCCCCTGCAGTATATCAAGATACGGGCCAGAAGATTCTTTTCTTCGGGGAGCGCCGGGGGGGATACAACTATTATGCTCTTGATGTTACAACCTATAACGCGCCAGGTTATCTTTATAAGATAGCGTCCGATTTTTTGGTTACCGAAGATGGCGACGGCAATGGCAGTGATGACGGTGCGGCCGCAACCCTTGGTCAGTCCTGGTGTACACCGACCACACATACGATTAAGACATCCACCGGATCGGATACGGTTTTCTTATTGGGGGGGGGCTATGACACCAACCAGGACCTTAGCAGCCCGGCCGTTTCCGATACCCTGGGAAGGGCCGTCTTTACCATAAAGGTCCCGGATGGGGCGATCAGCACCCTGAATTTTAATGCCGGAAATTATACGGATATGACCCATTGCATTGTGGATGTTTCCGGATTCGATTCAGGTGGGAATGGTTTTACAAACAGAGTTTATGCAGGAGATCTCGGGGGTAGTATTTTTGCTTTTGAGGATGACGATCAAGATGGCACCTGGAGCAGGAGAAAGCTTTTTTCGGCCTCAGCTGATGACGGTGTCCAGAGGAAGATTTTTTATGCGCCGGATGCGGTTGAGGAACACTTCGGTGAGATGATCTATTTTGGAACCGGAGACCGGGTCGATCCTGAAAAGACAACCGTTGTAAATCGTATTTATGCGATAGAAAATTCCTGGGATGCTCTTCCCATTACCACCCTAACTGAATCTGATCTCACGGATGTTACCGACAACCTGATTGTACTCGGTACCGAGGCTCAGAGGACCGACGTCCGGGAAGCGCTTTCGAATTCAAAAGGCTGGTATATCCAACTGGAAAATTCCGGGGAAAAGGTCACATCTTCCATTACGGTATTTAACGGCGTGGTCTATTTTACCACCTATACGCCCGAGTCAGGCGGCGGCGACGAAGGAGATGATCCGTGTGTAGTGGTTTCCGGCAGAGGGCAGGCTCGTCTCTATGCCCTGAACTATAAAACCGGAGAGGCAGCTCACGAATACAGCGAAGAGACGGAAACGGACGGGGATGACAATGACGTCACCCAGGGGAAACTGGATCGCAGCCAGGTTATCGGAACATCCATCGCATCGGCACCGTCGATTGCCATACTTGAAGGCGGGCCGCAGATGTATATCGGAGTCGAAGGCGGCATTTTAACTCAAAATCCAAATGTAACGGCAGCTTTAACTACCTATTATTGGCGCCAGATTAACGATTAATGGGTTAATGATTAACAGGAGGTTTTTATGAATTATTCAAATGTTTTCACAAAGACACTTTTTCTCTTGATAGCTATAGGAATGGGGTTGCTTTTGCATCCCAATGATACGGTTGCATCTTCAACGAAAAGCATCGATTTTGACAGTATGGAGCCTTTTGAAATTAATGCAGTTATTTCGGAAATTAATCAAAGAGAAGCATATTTGATCGTAGGAGAAAAAAAGGTATATTCAATCGAGTTTAAAATGGGCAGCACACGATATAGAACTGCTTTTGTAAACCAAAGAGGTAGTACTTCTTACATCACTTCCTTGAGAACTATCCTGTGGCAAAAACAAAGGGTGGTTGTAACAGGTCTCAAGCTTGCTAATGGAGATATAATCGGCGGAATAATAAAAATGGTGCCATCCGACCCTTCCGACCGCAAGTAAAAGGCAGGAAGAAAGGTATCACTTTTTTTTGTAACCGTTCACGGTTCAGGAATTGCGGGTTTACCTCTGAACCGGTGAACGGTTATTTTTTATCTCCGAGCAATACAGAAATTACATGCAAACCATAAGAAAGCAGATGATTGAACTTTTGGAAAAAAGAGAGATGAGTGCCAGAGAGATCTCACAGACCATAAAGATTCGGGAAAAAGAAGTCTATACGCATCTTTCTCATATTGCGCGTTCTGTAACTG
>CAZOUN010000135.1:0-5252 GCA_964582965.1 uncultured Anaerolineales bacterium
TGGGTTGGGATAAATGCAGGATTCTGGCTGCTTCTGAAAAATTGAGGTTTTCAGCAGCGTGTAAAAATGTTTCTATCCGTAATAGATCTACCATTATTATCCTTGTAGAGTAACAGTGTAAATTAATCTTACCATATCTCATTTTGATGTTATTCAGCGTGCTTTCCTGTTACAGGCTTCCGAAAATCCGGAGGCCTGTTTTTGATTATTTTTAATCTGATTTTCACTTAACCATAAGCCGTACTAGCTATTTTGTACACTTTTGATTACGTTTACTTATTGTTCTTTCTTATCTATCTTATAACTAAAAGCTATTTATAGGGCGGGTTACTTATAACAAACGCTAATGAATATGTGCTAACATTCACAAGTAAGAAGAAGAAACTACCTTTTTAAGAGAGGTCTCATAATATGAAGAAAAGAAAATTAACCCCCGCCCTAATTACCGGACTGATTGTAGGTGTGCTGGCGATGACCCTTTTTACAGGTTTGGTTTCTGCAGCACCAAACCCCCAGGGTGAAGATCCTCCTGAAAAAATACTGACTGATAATGACTGCGTTAAATGTCACCGAAATGTCACAAATGATTGGGCCTTTAGCCCTCATGCTCATGCCTATGATGATCCAGTCTTCCAGGAACAATGGATCGGACTGGGCACTCCGGATACTTGTCTAGCTTGCCATACCACCAATTACAAGTCAACCACCGGTGAGTATGAAACCGAGGGTGTTTCCTGCCAGTCCTGCCACGGTACTGTCACAGAAAACCATCCCGACCAGGTAGTTCCAACAATCGTAGACTCTTATTACTGTGGATCCTGCCATACCACAACTTTAAGCGAATGGCGCAGCACAGGACATGCCTCAAGTGACGTTGATTGTATGGACTGCCATAATCCTCACAGCCAGAAACCGCTCTTTGATGATCATGATGATCTGTGCATTAATTGTCACAAAGACAGTATGGGTGACTACCTAAACGATCTCCATGTTCAACAAGATATCGGCTGCGTGGATTGCCACGCGCTGGTGATCCCTCCTGATGTCGCCCCAGAAGACGGCATCGTTCCGACCGGACATGGGTTCACTATCTCACCTCAGACTTGCGTTGCTTGTCATACAGATGCCCTACACGCAGGATTTACTATGCCCGGTTATGAAAACGGCGCAGCTAATGCTAATACATTCCATACCAGCACTGAAGAAGAAGGTAATACTGAAGGGGCTCAGCCCCTGACAGACACTATTCAGGCGAACAATCTAACAGATCCCCAACGGATCCAAACCCTTGAGACAGCTCTTGCCAGCAGCCGGGTGAGCAATTTGTTCCAGGGCGCTGTGATCGGCCTGGTCCTGGGCGGCAGCACTGCCTGGTTTGTAGGTCAGAACCTTCGCGGCCAGTCAGAGGAGGAAGAGGAAAATGATCTCTAAAAAGGGATCCTCAACAAAAACAAATAAGAAGAAATCCCTTGTATCCAGAAAGGAATTTCTGCAAATCGCAGGGGCAACAGGCTCAGCAGCTCTGGTCACACAGCTAATCACATCAGGACCACTATCCCCGGACGCGATCCAGGGAATTGGCGAAAGGACCCATAGCGAAGTAGGGATAGCCGAACACTCGTGGTGTATGGGTATAGATCTCAGCAAATGTATCGGCTGCCAGTACTGCCTATGGGCCTGCCAGGCAACCAACGATGTCCCGGATGACGACATGCGCTGGAATGTGGGCCACCCCGAAAGGACTGAAAGCGGGACAGACTTCTTCATGACCAGGCCCTGCTTGCATTGCGAAGAAGCTCCCTGCGTAAAAGTTTGTCCAGTGGGCGCGACCTGGAGCAGAAAAGACGGCATTGTCACCATGGACTACAAACGATGCATTGGCTGCCGGTACTGCGAGGTTGCCTGCCCTTATGATGTCAGGCGCTTTAATTGGGAAATTTCCAAAAAGGAAAATCTATACCAACCCACCTGGGGATCGCCAGAAGTTGAACGCCGGTCCCGGGGTGTAGTTGAAAAATGCACCTTCTGTAGCCACAGGATCGATCGCGGTCTGGCCCAGGGCTTGATTCCGGGAATTGACCGAGAAGCAACTCCGGCCTGTGTAAATATCTGTCCTGTGAACGCCCGTGTTTTTGGCGATCATAATGACCCCGAAAGTCCGATTTCCATTTTTGTTCAAAATAATGAAACTTTCCGCCTGAGGGAAGATTTTGGCACTAAACCCAATGTGCATTACGTGCGCCCTGAAAAGGAGGAAGTATAGATGTTTAAATTCGACCTCTCCATTCCAAAAGAAGGCCGGAAACGGGCTTGGTGGATTTGGATCGGTATCCTTGGAATATTATTGGCTGTCGGGGTATTCGGTGCCATTCGGGTTTTTGTTAAAGGTTTGCATGTGACCGGTCTGTCCGACCAGGTCCCTTGGGGCCTGTGGATCACCCAGGATCTGAGTTCAATCGCAACTGGAGCCGGTGCATTCACATTCTCAGCAATTGTCTACCTGTTCAGGATCAAAAAATACCAGCCTATCGCCCGGGCTGCTGTTTTTGTGGGATTCCTCGGTTATACATCTGCCATGCTTGCCCTGGCCATGGATATCGGTCGGCCAGACAGGTTCTGGCATCCCCTGGTTTACTGGAATGTTCACTCAGTTTTATGGGAAATTACCTGGTGCGTCATCCTTTATTCCATTGTGCTAGTGCTGGAATTTTTGCCGATCTTGCTCGAGGGCAAATACTTTGACCGGTGGCCTAACCTTCGCAAGTATGGTGACTTGATCCACAAGGCATCACCGATATTTGCCGCAATTGGCCTGGTGTTATCCCTGCTCCACCAATCCTCTCTGGGCGCCACGTACGGAGTATTGTCAGGTCGGGCTATCTGGTACAAACCTTCCCTGCCTGTGATGTTCATCCTCTCCGCTATTGCCGGAGGAATATCCATGACCCTGTTATTAACTATTCTGGTTGGCAAACTTAACAGACGCCAAATTATCAGCCGGGAGCTTCAATATGATATCTCCCGCTTCGCCGGTTATGCCCTACTGGCTTATCTGTATCTGAAGATCTGGGATTGGGCCGCGACCTCCTATTACAGCTCCTCCCCCGGCACAACCGAGGCGTTGGCCTTACTGCAATCTACTACACCCTATACCAGGACTTTCTGGTGGATTGAGATCGTGCTGGGTGGTATTGTCCCGGCCATTATCCTGCTTAACGCAAACTTCAGGAAAAATGACCGCTTTACGATGCTGGCGTTGGGAGCCATCATCGCTGGTGTGACAGTGAATCGCTGGAATGTGACTCTCTCCGGTTTGGTCGCTCCGCCGCAGTGGTCCCCGGGGGTACTAGGGAATTTGATAACTGTTTCCTACCTGCCTACCTGGAACGAAATCATAGTTTCCCTCGGTATCATCGCTTACGCTTTGCTAGCATTCAGTTTTGGTATAAAATACCTGCCAATCTACCCCAAAGAAAAAGAGACTGTACATTAAACTGGTCTCAAATGAGGTTCTAGAAACTAAATAAACGCTTCAAATAACAATGGAGCGTTTATTTATATTAACAAGGATGTGTCTTCAACTTAGACTGTTTTCCAAAATCAAGAACTTAAATATTTAATGGCAGGAACCGATAACCCATAATAAATTCTTTTGGATATAATAATGATTACTAATAAAATATCGAACATCCTGCTAGAGAATCCTATGTTAGATGCCCACCAACTCAACATATTTCTGGTTGCTGCAGAAACCCTGAATTTCACCCAAGCTGCAGGACGTCTCCATATGAGCCAACCAAGTGTCAGCCAGCATATTCGGGCCCTGGAAAAACATTTTGATGAAGTGCTATTTATCAGGCAGGGACGATCACTGATCCTTTCAGATGCTGGAAGAGTATTGATCCCTATGGCCCAGCATTTCGTTAAACAAAGCACCAGAATAAACGAAGCCATGTCCTCCCTGAAAGGGCACATCAAAGGCCTGATCAACATTAGATGCAACGCTCTCACAGGAAGATATACCCTGCCGGAATTTTATACTCAATTCCATGAGATTTATCCCGAAGTCACTATTTCTTGCCGAACCGATGGATGCGATCGCCCGTTGGAAACTCTTCGTAACGGGGATATGCACTTTTTATTCACAAACCTTGCATCTGTGATCGAGCCCTGCTTCCAGTCCCAGCTGCTGCTGACGGATGAGATCATGTTGATCACACCTAAAGACCATCCCTGGGCAAAACGGGACTTTATCGAAGTTGAGGAGTTGCTGGAAGAGAAATTTATCCTGCCTGCCGGATATACTACAACCTATATGAAAGTAAATGAAGCCCTGGCTGCCAAGAACCTGTCCTTGCTACAGCTGGATTCATTCCTAACCCTGGATACTACCGAATCCATTGTCCTATCGGTAGATAAAGGGCTGGGATTAAGCTTCAGCTCCACCACAATCGCCTCCACAATCAGCGAAACCGTTGCTGTGCCGATTAAAGATATCGATATTAAACAGGGATTATATATAGTAAGGGATAACACCCAATTAACTACTGCGGCAAGGGATGCTTTCTGGGATTTCCTAACAACTTCCAGAGATGCCATCCAAGAAAAAGCAATATTGAGATCAAAGGTTTAATATAACGCAAGTCCCCTCGCACCGGTCTTTGCTTTCCCCCTGACCCTCCCCGTTCTCTTAACAATTAGTCTCTTTTTCCTCCCCATAGGCTGTCACACAGCCTACTTGAGCATGTGACAATTGTCACTTTCTGAACATTCCCAAGCTGTTATAATATTCACAATCTAATATACCCGTATGTACATATATGTCTATGAGCCAAAACTCCCTTACCCAAGAAATCAATCAGCTTCACGCCAGAATCTGCTCTGCAATTTCTGAACCAAATCGTATATTATTAATATACGCTGTTGCTGAAAAACCACAAAATGTAAACAGTCTTGCAGAGGTTGTTGGTATCAGTCAATCCGCAGCTTCACGACACTTAAAAGTCCTCCGTGAGCGGGGATTGATCCAGGCCCAACGCGATGGCGCCCAGGTAATCTATTCCCTGGCAGACGAACGGTTTGTTCAGGCCCTGGATCTACTTCGTGAGGTTATGCTGGAGCAGTTATCGCAGCAAGCAGATCTTATCAAACATAACCAATCCATTGAGAGGTAGTTTATGAAACCATCCAAATTCAACTGGATATTTGGTGCCGTTTTTATCCTTTTTATAATAATCATCCCAATTGTGATC
>CAZOUN010000136.1:0-5243 GCA_964582965.1 uncultured Anaerolineales bacterium
ATAGGGAATGAAACTTCGCCTGTTTTTCCCCCTGCGCGAAGCGCTTAGTTCAACGCTAATTATCTTTCAAACTCCGGATAATGGATAAATAATTAAACGGCATTCGTTATGATAACCATTCTTATCATAATCCAATATTCTATCTAGAGATTAGTCTAAAACGTAAAAACAATCCCCCCAAGTACAAAGGATGCTTGTTATGAGGTTTTCTCCTTGTGTCGGTAAGGAATCGAGCTTACCCAACGGTGGCTGGATTACAAATCAGTATTCAGTAAACGGTGATCAGTAGTCAGTGTTATGTGCCAGCTTGAAATCTGATTACTGTTTACTTTCTTCTCAGCGCTTTCCATAAAAAAAGATGCCTGTGTCTAACACAAGCATCCTCGTCCTCAAAGTGGGCCCGGCAGGATTTAAGATCGAGGGTGGGAACCTACCTGCAGCCTGGCTCTACCTTCCATCTCGACCCGACCCCTTCATCTACGTCGTTCGCGATCCGCTTAGTACCAGGCGGGCTCGTTTATTGGGCCAGCCATCAAATAAATTTCCAATAAATGATAGAATACCAGATAGCAAATTCTACTAAAATTAGATAGTAAAAATGAACGTAATTACCAAAAACGGTAATCTGCTCTAAGGAGGCATTTTGTCAAAAGCTGAAATATATGCAGGGAATTGTGGTTTCACTACGGTGGTTGAGGCGACAATGAATGATAAGGTATGCGAGTTGGTCATCAGTAGTGATTGTAAGGACATTCAAAGGTTGGCAGAAGATCTAAAGCAAGTCAATCCGTATCAGGAAATCTCATTCCGAAAGTCAATACCTCAAACAATCCAGTTGGGCATGCAATATTGTTCTCATGCGGCTTGTCCTGTCCCGGTCGGTATCATCAAAGCCATCGAAATAGAAGCCAAATTGGCATTACCTACCGACGCGATCATCAAGCTGTCCAAGTCATAAATGCAGCGGTGAGAAACAGGAAAAACGCAAGTCGTAAATCGTATGTCGTAAAACGATTAAATTCCAGCATTCCAACAAGATTAGCCTTGAAGCGGCTCAATCACTCATCCCGTTAATCGACTTACGATTTACGAAACTACCTTTTACTTTTCCTGATCGTTTTCCTTAAACAAAAAAGGATACCTGCATTTAACACAAGCATCCTTCGGCGTCAAACCTGCCCTACGGTGGCGGAATATGTCATACATGTAGCAGGAAAACGAAAACTTCTAGTTCATGAATGGTAGAACTTACCCTTGCTGAAGACCCCTAAGTAAAGCAAAACCGCGTCCAGAATGGGTAAGCGGAGTTGGCAGTTTGAGATGAGATTTCTTTAAAAATAATCTAAAAGTCCATCAGCTTAGGCCGTTTTATTAGCTTGTTCTGCTTTCCTAAGATTCTGGGTTGCATATACATATTCAATTAGGATATTTTTATATTGTTCCATGAGTTTGGACAATGCCCGATAATGGTCCATTCCTCTGGATGGGAGATCGTTTGCATACTGAGGAATACCACCAGGTGTCTTTTTCCACGTAAAATCTTTGCCAACCTCAACGAATCCATGATTGATTAACACGGAGCCAACCAAACCAATCAATTCTCTGATCGCATCATCCATGGATTTGTTTGATCTCTTTTCCAATTGATAGGAATACGTCATATCGGATAACGCATGCTCAGGAATTTCAACCCGGTGAAGCCAGATCTGTTGATCATCAAGCCGTTGGCTGGTTTGTTCTGGTAATGAATCGAGAATTCCAGTAAATTCTCGTCTAATCTCCTCTAACTTTTCGGCGCCAAGATTTCTGACTACTTCTGGTTTATATTTAAAATAACTCTTCAAGAGAGTGACTGACAACTCCCGGACGTATGAAGCTGTTATTCTTATAAACTCAGGAATGAGATGTTCGCCTTGTTCTTTAACTGAAGCAAGGACGGTTCGTTCCTGCGCGATTATTCGGTCATATTCTGTGCTGCTCATAATTTTCTCACAGGCGATTGGTCTGCTCTGAAATCAAATCTGAATATAAATATAACCCATTACCATGAAAATTAGCAGAGGTTTTTAGTTAACATCCCTTACCTGATGGTGACCGGATCTCAAAACATAAAACCCAACCGATCGCGATTTACTGAGGGGATGTGAATCTGCCATACGGTGGTGGGATTTATTATAAGGCGTAAAGCGATTTGAACCCAGTTTCATCACAAGCCAGGCGAACAATCTCGATCCACCCGCCCGTTAATCGACTTACTTCTCACAAAACCACAACTTACTTTTCCTTACCGCTCACCTTAAACAAAAAAGGACACCTGTGTTTTCACAAGCATCCTTCAGCTGCAACTGTGGGCCCGGCAGGAATCGAACCTGCCCTACGGTGGCGGATAACGTTTTATTCCAGTACGGATACACTCTTGGATTGAGTTTTAATCTACCAATGGCTAAAAGGTCTTTGCTAGATGGTTCATCCCTCGTGAGAATTGGAAAATAGGGAGAATTGAGGGGGAAAATAACGTCTATTGAGTAGATTGTGTCTATACTTTCTACGTTAACTACTCCGGATTTACAATAGGAAAGTGTTTATCTAAATATAAAATATCGTGTATGATAAAGATACTGCTTTATTATTAATATCACAATAAACTCATTATCACCCGAAACCTGACTAGAACTAGTCCTCTACGTGTCTAATTGAATGATTGGATAGAGGTCTGTATAGAATATTACTCCTCTGAAAAAAGCATTTGCGGCGCAGCTCCAATTAAACCTGTTATCAATAAAGTTAGCTTAAAAATTCACCTATCTCAGAAAAATTAAAGGGGAGAAAAAAGTGAAAGCAGTCACCTATTATCAATTCGGTTTAATAGATAATCTTAAACTTGAAGAAATCGAAAAGCCTGCTGTCAAGGACAATGAGGTTCTGATCAGAGTGAGGGCGACCTCCGTAACCCCCCTTGACTGGCATACCCTAACAGGAAAACCATTTTTAGCTCGATTGGTGATTGCCGGTTTGTTCAAACCAAAATACAACGTATTAGGCAACGACATAGCGGGAAAGGTCGAGGCTGTCGGGAAAAACTTCAAGCAGTTCCAACCTGGCGATGAGGTGTTCGGGACGAGTTTTATGTTTGGAGGCTTTGCTGAATTTTTAAGTGTTCCTGAAGATCAAACCCAACTGGTCCTAAAACCAAAAAATATATCATTTGAGGAAGCAGCAGCTGTACCTAATGCTGGACATGTTGCTGTAACGTGCCTGCGTGATCTAGGACAGATCCAACCAGGTCAAAAGGTATTGCTCCATGGTGCTTCAGGAGGTGTAGGTACATTTGCAGTGCAAATCGCCAAGGCTGACGGAGCTGAAGTTACCGGTGTATGCAGCACTAAAAATATGGAATTGGTTCGTTCACTTGGCGCTGACCGGGTCATCGATTACACACAAGAAGACTTCACCCAAGGTGATGAACAATATGACCTGATCTTTGATGTTTCAGCTAAGAGCTCATATTCAGATTGTAAACAAGCATTAACTCCCGATGGGGTTTATGTGACAACAGCATTTTCTCCAGGACTACTTCTCAAGAGCAAATGGGTCTCGATGACAAGCAATCAGAAATTGATTCCACTACCCATCAAGAGACCTGGAAAAGAAGATTTCTTGGTCTTAAAAGAACTACTCGAAACCGGGAAGATCAAACCATTTATCGACATACGATACAAGTTAAGCGAGGTTCCTGAAGCTTTAAAGTATATGGGGGAGGGACATACCAGAGGGAAAATCGTTGTCCAGATAAAGGAATGAATCTATGTCATTAAAAATAAGTATTGGACAATTATGCGGGTTTTTATTTCTCTTTATCCTCTTTACCAGCATCCTCAGCAAAGCCACAGCAGGCACACCATTAGATCCAGATAATGTTTCGGAATCTTTTCAGAATACTTTTGGAAACAGCTTGAAATTCCGGATAAGTATAGTTTTGGATCTCATATCTCACGTCAGTATTATTGCTCTTGCGGGAGCATTATATCTTGCGTTCAGTCCATACAATCAGCCGCTAGCTTCTATAGGCACCCTCTGGCGGGTAGCAGAAGGAACGATCATAGCTTTCAGCGAGATCAGCGGTTTGATATTCATTGCTGTGGCACAACAATACGGATCAGCCTTAGGTTCAGAAAAGTTTGCTTTAGAGTCTTTGGGACGTGTCTTAATAATGTCTGAAGATTGGGGTTTAAAAATAGGTTTGATCTTTTTAGGTGCTGGCAGTCTAATTTATGCGATTCTGTTCGTAAAGAGTGGAACTGTACCGCTTTTCCTGGGTTGGTGGGGAATTATATCCAGCATCCTTGCTATTGGAGGAATCTTACTCTCCCTGATAAATCCGAATATTAAGATGGTAGGAATTTTGATTATGATACCTTACGAGATCATCCTGGGTTTTTGGCTATTGTTCAAAGGTGGTCAGATCGGAAATCTTTGATATCTCAAAAATCCTCAAAACACTTTCTCGCAATTGCATCAATGCAAACAGATTTTCTCATTGATTCAAATTATTATAATGATTATGTAATAAGTTGATATTGCGTCGAAAGGTTCTAGCAATCAATCCTGAAATTAATAGAATGATGTTAATACTCATAGATTTTTGACAACGACTCTTACCTATGGGACTCGTAACCTACGGGATAAAAGCCCCTATCCTGTACGGTACCATTTTGCATTAAATTTAAGTGGGAAAAAAGAGAAGAATGTACTAAAAGGTGGGCCTGGCAGGAATTAAGAGCGAATGTGAAATCAGACAATCCATCGCTCTCCCATGTGCTCCTGCACATGGATCAGGCGATAGCGGGATATGAACCCTTTTCGCCTTGAATCCCGACGCAAAGGTGGAGGGGCGAACCTGCCCCACGGTGGCGGAGAACGGCTCTATTCCTGTACGGATATACTCTTACATTGGATAATAATTTACCAATGGCCTAAAAGTCCACTGTTATTTTGATGATCCATCGAGAGAAACCGATTTTAGAGGGAAATAAGGGGGAAAATAGTGTCTACTGTGTATATAGTGTATATTGTTTTTTTCCTATATGCACCGAAAGGAAGTCTTTTTCTGGTCTTTTCCTTATTATTTGGCGTCTGATAAAAGATCAGATGTTTATATTGAGCGTTTGATACCAAGTCAGATAAACCCCAGCTTCACGCAATTTGGTAATGATCTGCTCCGGTGTATATCGTATGCGCTTTGC
>CAZOUN010000137.1:0-3759 GCA_964582965.1 uncultured Anaerolineales bacterium
GGGTTCTACTACAATTTGTATATGAGCCAGTATAGGCGGGTCAACCAATCATCAGTCCGATGACAAAGCGGATGAAATGGACTAGAAATAGTCCCTCTATAGCACACTATCCATCCTTTCCACTCTAATTGCACCACGGTTGCACCTGAACTGCAGCAAACCTTTTACCAAATCAACTGGTTTGGCGTCTCGATTTTTGTTTGAGATATAAGATCTAAAATCGGAATACTTCAATATTAATCGCCACAATACCTACATATTTCCATTTGATTTTTGTCACATAAACTTGTACAATGAAATTTATGCGCCCAAACATTATCGCTTCATCAAGCCACTTATTCCCTTACCCGACCTTTATTTAGGTCGGTTTTTTTTTATTATTTAATTTTTCCTAGAGGAGGAAAGGATGAAAAGTAAATCGTTTTGGATTGGGGGAATTGTAGTCGCACTTCTTCTTACCTTTGGGGCCACGTTTGCAGTTGCACGAGCTAATGGTGACGTCTATCACGCTTGCGTAAACAACGCTAGTGGAACAATCAAGATGGTTTCAAATCCAGATGAATGCAAGAACAATGAAATGCCCATAGAGTGGAACCAAACAGGCCCACAAGGTCTTCCAGGTGCCGATGGTGAAGATGCCGCTCAGGGTCCTCCAGGCGTTGATGGTATCAATGGCACGGATGGTGCCGTTGGTGCTGATGGCGCTGATGGAGCCGATGGTGCTGATGGCCTACCCGGTGCCGATGGTGAAGATGGCGCTCAGGGTCCTCCAGGCGTTGATGGTATCAATGGCACGGATGGTGCCGTTGGTGAAGATGGCGCTCAGGGTCCTCCAGGCGTTGATGGTATCAATGGCGCTGATGGTGCTGACGGTATCGCAGCGCTGGATGGGCAAGTGTGTACGGAAGGCGAATCCATCTATGGCTTCGACCTGGATGGGAAAATCCTTTGCTCAGATACTGGTGCGCCTGAATCTAATGATTGTTCCAATTTGGTTCCAGGTGCAGATTTATCAGATTGCTATATTGAGGATTTGGACCTTTCCGGTTTCGACCTAAGCTCTGTTGAACTTGATGGTGCTGTCCTTACCAATGTCGACCTCTCAAATGCGAATCTCTCCCTGACCAATTTCAATGATGCAGAATTTAATAATGTGATTTTAACTGGCGCCGATCTCACTGACGCATACTTTACACATGCCTATTTCAACAATGTAAATATGACGGGCACAATCATTAAGGGTACGAGGGATTTCATGGTATTCTGGGGAGCGCTCTTTTATGATGTGAACCTATCATCCTCCACCATATATCTTGCCGATTTTGAAAATGCGACGTTTATCAATACAAACTTCCTAAACACGGATCTCAGTGTTTTTGTTGAATTTAATGATTCTCTCTGGGACAATGTCACCTGTCCGGACGGAACAAACAATTACGATGTTGATGGAGATGGATTTACCTGCCTTAATAACCTGGTTCCATAACATCTTCGTTCCCGAGGGATGTCTCAAATCGGTAACTATACATACCTTTTTCACTCCATTTGCTGGACGCGGGTTGGGATTCGAACGCTCAACCTAAGCTTAAGTAAAGTTTATGAGATATGTATCGAAGAGGTACCGCTTAGCAAGATTAATCACCGAGATCCAAAACCCCCGACTCGCAAGGGTTGGGGGTTTATTATTCCCCCACCATGCCGCATGATTTGATTTCACTCAAAAGGTCAATTGCACCACAACTGCACCAGGAAGCATTAGAATTCACCCAAAATTAACTCCACCAGATGCATTTCTTGACTTTTCTCCTCTAAAAATATCCAATATTCCCACCACGCACCCGTAGCTCAATGGATTGGTCCTTCGCCACGGTCTCCTACGGAGCGCTGCTCAGGATAAACTCTTGACTTCGAATTGTACGGGTGAACTGAACATCCCTTCCATGGGGGAAAATATCGTCCATCCTCTCTATGAGGTGGACTAGAAATTGTCCATCAAGAGCACAAATTCCATCCTTTCCATGCTAATTGCACCATAACTACACCAGGCATATCCACCAAATCAACAGGACCGGCGACTTGATAAATAAACCCTCATGTCACATTGAATGCTGGCATGAGGTTTTTTACTCATAGTAAGATTAATCATTCTCGAGATAAGAATAGTTATCAAAATAACGAGTTATGAATCTATTCTTTTCAAATTATTCATTAACCATCTATCTGCTTTAATCCAATCCGTCGTGTAGAATCAATCTTGAACTTCACCGCAAGGCGGTATTATAATTATGCCGATACTAATAATCTATGAATATATCTCCAAGTAATAATACTAGCGGTTTATTATTTTGAAATTATAAATAAAGGCAGAATATTTATGAGTAATTTAACTAAATGCTCAAATCATTTTTTTGATGAATTGGAAGTATTTGAAGACGTATCCAGAGGGCACAGTTATAAGGCATATCTACGTCAAGCTGTTCTTGAGTTTTTAGAATCCGAAACAAAAAATACCGCTTTTGAGGTTTATAGAGAATTTTTTGATAGTTACCGGATCACCCTGGAAGGTAAAAGCAATCCGTTCATCGATTTACTGGATGTACTGCTAAGTTATGAGGAAAGAGCATCCACCCTGATTGATAAACAGAGAGATCATTATATTCACTCAGTTAATGTTTTTATACTCGGTCTCTCCATTTACACCCAAAACGAAAATTTCCGGGATGCATTTGATGCTGTGAATATGGATAAAAACAACTATCCATTTTCATACGACACGAAACACGAGGAGTTTTTCTATCGCTGGGGAGTTGCAGCTCTGTTTCACGACGTTGGTTACCCTGTTGAGATCATTGGGAAACAAATCAACAAATTCATTAATTACGCAACTGAGGTGGACAGCAATGTAAGGATCAAAACCCACCTCGAATTTGACAACTTTGAGGAATTTAATGCGATCGCAGAAGTCCTTCCCAGGGCTGAATTTACCAAATGCTATTATGACAAATTTCCCAGCAGTGCTCATTTGGACTTGCTGAAACCCATTGATTTGCTTGCCCACAAGATCCACATATCATTGGGAATTGAATTGAAGGCTATCACAACGGCGCTGAATAATTTTACCGAAGTGATGGCAAAAAACGGGTTTATCGATCACGGGTTTTATAGTGCCCTTATTGTCCTGAGATGGTACGGATTCCTCATCCAAAACTGTAACTACAAGCCAGATTATTTTTACTTTCCAATCCTGGATAGCGCCAGCGCCATCTTGCTACATAACTATTATAAAAATGTGATTCTGAAACCACCCTTCGACAAAGGCTCCCTTTCACCACGGGAACATCCTATTGCTTATCTGCTTATCCTGTGTGATGAACTGCAAGAATGGAACCGGACGGCCTATGGCATTTTGGATAAAAAGCGCAATCTGGCTGAGGACGCATCCCTGTCGATCACCGAAAATCGCCTGGATATGACCTACATAGATCATGACAGCGCACTTCCTGAGAAATTTGCCGCTGATAAGGAAGCCACCCTCACAAAATTGCTCGATATGGATGCTCTTTTTAAAGATGGTTTCTCGATTAAATGTGAGTCCAGGAAAACCTCGGCTGCCATCCCAGGCCTGATTGATCAGGACGATGCTATCGTGCCGCGCCAACTCCTGGGCAACCTCGAAAAGTTAGCGAGTGCAATTCATGATCTGTATAATCAAAAACAGCTTGAACGCTATCAAGATAAACCTCTTGCCCATCCCAATTT
>CAZOUN010000137.1:3859-5161 GCA_964582965.1 uncultured Anaerolineales bacterium
CACCGACAAACAAACCAATAATCACAAGAAGATTGCCTGAAACATATACAGATTGAAAAAATCAAGCTTTTTTATCAAGCGGTTTTTGCTATTTAAATCACCCAATATATTAGCTGAGCATATCGATAAATAATTGGAGAGATCAATGCGGCGAGGAAAAATATTACGAAATCTATGGGTAGACTATAGTTGGTTCATAATCATACTCCTCGGAACACTCG
Source organism: uncultured Anaerolineales bacterium (assembly GCA_964582965.1). Lineage (GTDB taxonomy): Bacteria > Chloroflexota > Anaerolineae > Anaerolineales > UBA11858 > B10-G9. The sequence goes on from CAZOUN010000137.1 coordinate 4,081, forward strand.
CTTTAGTTCTGGGTTATATTGGTTTCTGGAAAAATAGCCAAGTCCTTGAAGAAGGACGAACCTTCCTTGATAATCTTTACCTCACGTTGGGATTGATTTCTTTGAATTCTGGCGCCGCAACCCCGCCCATAGGTTGGGAGCTGCAGGTAGCCCGATTTTTGGTCCCGGCGGTCACCGCCTATACAGCGTTCCTGGCATTTACATCGGTTTTTATTCAGCAAACTGATAGGGTTAAGTTATGGTTCATCCAGGATCATGTCATCATCTGCGGCCTGGGTCGAAAAGGATTCAGGCTGGCAAATCAGTTTCTCCAGGGTGGCACACCTGTGGTTGTCATTGAGGTGGATGAAGGCAACGATTGGATCGGGAATATTCGTTCTGCAGGTGCGATTGTAATAAATGGTGACGCTTCAGATCCCGAGCTGCTAAAAAAAGTTAAACTCAACCAGGCCAGCTGCCTTATCTCGGTCGCAGGCGATGACGGCAAAAATGCCGAGGTTGCCGTAAATGCGGAAAGGATTACACAGACTCGAAAAGACAGCTGCCTGACCTGCATCATTCATATCTTTGATGCCCATCTGTGGCGCTTGCTACGGGAAAAAGAACTGCAGACTGTTCAAAATTCGCGTTTCCGGCTGGAATTGTTCAACATCTTTGATCGCGGAGCCCATTTAATGTTGCAGGAAAATCCGCCTCTTTCTGATCGTTCCCCGGGCCAGGTGCCTCATATCCTGATCATTGGATTAGGGAAAATGGGTCAGCAACTTGTAATTGGATCAGCCCGGAGCTGGAAATTATCTAATCCAGATATAGATAAGAAAATGGAAATTTCGGTGATTGATATCGCTGCGGAGCAGAAGCTGCAATCCCTGCAGAACCAAAATCCACGCCTGCATAATTTGGTAGAGTTTCAGGCGATTAATATGGATTTACTCTTGGGCGATTTTGATAAAGCATCAGAAATATTCCGCACAGGTGATGATTCCAGTCTGGATATTGTTTATATCTGCCTGGATGATGAGACCTTCTGCCTACAAACCGGACTTCGTTTAAACCACCAGTTCCGAAGCCAAAGCCTGCC
>CAZOUN010000138.1:0-5053 GCA_964582965.1 uncultured Anaerolineales bacterium
CCCCTCCCATTTTGAAACTCCCTTCTGGGATATAAACCATCGGCACCTCGTCCATAAGGGAAATCTGGGTAGAACCAACCTCCAGATCAAGGGTTGGCTTGCGTACAGATAAATCTCCACTCCAATCATCATTATCATCCGTAAGAGCTTGAGTTTGTGCTGTGGCAATTAGAGTATCACTCGGCAGAGCAGAAGCAGTGGAGATAAGCGTGACGGGCGGCTCAGGTGTCTGGGAGAATTCGGAATCAGTTTCTTGGAGCTTAAATGCTTCTGATGTTTCAGTGAGAAAGGCAATTCCTTGGGCAATTCTAGTTGGATCTACCGCAGCATTTGCTAGATCTGCATCTGATTGGATTTTCATCCAGAGAGTGACCGCTCCTGCTCCAATCAATATTAATAAAAATAAGGCGCTGATCAACCAAGGGATCATTATTTTCTTTCTCTTTTCCCGGGTGATCTCCTTAAGTAGCCTCAGGTCGTCGTGGGTTAGATCTTCCCGCGGTCGTTCCTCGCTCAGATTCTCAATCAGTTGCAAAATCTGGGGAGACAGGTCAGCTCTGGATGCTGAACCACCCAGAGCTTCCTGAATGGCATTGGTTATCTCACCGGCAGATTGGAACCTTTCTTCCGGATCTTTCGCCAGGGCTTTGATCAGAACCAGCTCCACATTCTCCGGGAGCTTTTGATTGATTGACGAGGGCAGCGGTAATGACTCGTTGATGTGGGCGATAAGTGTGGCATAAGGAGTATCAGCATCGAAGGGAGGTCTACCAACGAGCATCTGGTAGAGCACAATCCCCAAGGAGTAGACATCCGACCTTCCATCCACTTCCTTTCCCGCCGCCTGTTCGGGGGACATATAAGCAGGAGTGCCTAAGGTGGATCCGGTACGGGTCAGTTCCTGAGTGGCTTCCAGGACTTTGGCCACACCAAAGTCAGTCAGAAATGCACGTCCGTGCCTGTCTATCAAGATATTGGCTGGCTTGACGTCCCGGTGAACGATGCCTTTCTGGTGGGCATAATCGAGAGCAGAGGCGATCTGAGAAAGGATCAGCGAAGCATCCTGGAGGGAGAGCCTGTTCTCGGGAGCGACGGCGAGAAGGTTCTTGAGGTTGCCTGCCTGTAGATAGCGCATGACCAAGAAGGCGTTCTCCTCAGTTTCCCCGAAGTCGTGAACCGGCAGGATGTGGGGATGCTCCAGGCTGGCAATGATCCGGGCTTCCTGGCGAAAGCGGACGCGAGCGTTCTCATCCTGGGCATAGAGATCAGGCAGAAGCTTGAGGGCTACCACTCGATTCATTGCAGGTTGATAGGCTTTGAAGACCTTGGCCATACCGCCCTGTCCGATCTGTTCCAGGATGCGGTAGCTGCCGAAGTCACGTCCGATCAAAGTAGCCATTGTTAAATTATATTCCTTTATTCGAGGATCTTGGTCATGTCCCAGAGGATGATCGTGCCATCCTCTGAGCCGCTGGCCAGGGTGCTGCCGTCGGGGGAGATTTCCAGGGTGATATTAGTAGAACTGTAATCTGGAAGTGTCTTGATGACCTCCCCAGTCCTGGGGTCACAGATCATGATTGAATTGCTGCTACCTACTACCAGGTAGTTATCATCAGTTGACCAGATAACAGAGCTGACATCACCTGGTAATTCGTTGATTGTCTGCTCAAGTGTGCCATCTTGTATGTCCCAGATGAAGACAGAATCATCCAGGGAGCCGCTGGCAAGGAATGTATCATCTGAATTCAAGGCGATGCTTTTTACGTAAGCGCTGTGACCTTCAAGCGTTTTGACCTCTCTGCCGTAGGTGGTTTCCCAGACCATGATCTTGTTATTGCTTAATCCACCAAGTATCTGTGATCCATCGCTAGTCCAGTCCAGACTATAGACCCAACCGGGAATGTTCTTAATTTCTTCCAGGTTTTGATTGGGTATTCCTCCCTCCCAGATAATGATAGATTTATCTTCAGCGCTGCTGGAAAATTTGCTTCCATCCGGAGAGAAAGCAGTGCTGAGAACATCTCCAGTGTGGCCTTCCAGGATATTCAGCTGCTCTCCACTTTCGCCGTCCCAGAGCAAGATCTCTCCCCGATCGGTTCCTGTCATAAAGGTAGACCTGGATTCAGATCCAGGAGACCAGGATATGGTTATTATATTTCCTGTAATGTATCTTTCATTAACAAGCACCGGCGCAGGCTCATCCAGCTTCCATAGATATAGTTCACTATCTGATGTGCTGAAAACCAGCGTCTGATTGTCAGGAGACCAGCTTAGATCTATGATTTCTAAGAAGTGACCTTTTAGAGGTTCAGTGATAGATATACTTCCTTCCTCCACTACAAAACCAATTTTTATGGTGTAGCCAAGCATATTTTGATTGTCAGCTCCCCAACTTAAATAATGGAGTATGCCCTGATCCTCTAAAGAGCTTGAGAACTGCTGCTCGAGATCTGCGGTCCATTGATTGATCGTCCCATCTACGGAACCACTGGCAAGATATTCTCCATCTGGAGTCCACTTTAGACAATTGACCTCAGTCGTATGCCCGGATTCTGTATTGAGCAGCTCTCCGGTTTCAGGGTTCCAGATGCCGATTAAACCGTCCTTAAATCCGCCTGCCAGTTTGTCCCCGGCCGGAGTCCATGCCAAACTCGTGATCATGCTGCTGGGGGAGTCGATAGTTGTGCTGATAGTCATCTCTTCAGCATCCCAGATCCGAATTTTCCGGTCAAATGAACTGCTGGCAATCAGATTCCCATCCGGTGACCAGGCCAAACTGTAAATGGAGCTGGACTGCTCATCAAATTTTGCACTAAGAATTCCTTCATTTGTATCCCAGAGCAGGATCTCTCCATCATTAGAACCGCTCAGCAGCTGAGTGCCATCATTTGACCATGCGACAGTCCTGACCCAGTCATCATGTCCCTGCAGGGTATATTCCTTTTCCTTCGTAAAAGTATTCCAGATTGTGATTGTCCCCTCCTTGCTGCCTGCTGCGATCCTTTCCCCGTCCAGTGACCACTCGAGACTGAGGATCCAACTATCCATTTTGAAGTGTACCAGTAAATTTAAAGCGGGATGTTGATAGATATAGATACCCAGCGGAGTACCAACTGCTACTTGATTCTTTTCGGGATTCATGGCAATACTGGTGATTGCTCCGCTTCCCAGTCTGGATACTATCTCCACTTCTTGTGGCCCCAAATATGGATTCTCCCTGACCCTCAACAAATCATTGCCGGGGGTGGGTGTGAGTTGGAAATTTACGTCAGGTGTTGAGGATGGAGGCAGTCCGGATTCCATTGGCTGCTGGGAGTTTATATCGGAATCTGATTGTGTGAATGAAGTTTCTGGTCCGGATGGGATTTGTGCCGACTGAGAGGATTTGTTGATTCTTGAAACAACAAACCATGTGCCAAAAACAATTAGACCCAGGGTAGCAATCAGGATCCAGGGCAAGACCTTTTTTCTCCTTCTCTCCTTAGTGATCTCTTTGATCAGCTCCAGTTCATCATAGGTCAGATCCTCAGAAGGTCTTCCTCCTGCGACAGATGAACTCAGGGAGAGGACTTCCGGAGTGATCTGATCCTGGATCTGACCGGAGCTGTTGACAATGATCGCTTTTTTCAGAGCCTCGGTCATTTCACCGGCTGATTTGAAGCGATTCATAGGATTTCTTGCCAGGGCTTTGAGCAATACTTGTTCCACTTCCTGGGAAATATCTGGATTGATCGTGCTTGGTAGAGGTAGTGGATCATTAAGGTGGGAAAGGATGATTGCGTAAGGAGTATCAGCTTCAAATGGAGGGCGGCCAGTAAGCATTTGGTAGAGGATGATACCCAGGGAATAGATATCCGAGCGGGCGTCGACGTCTTTTCCAGCTGCTTGTTCCGGCGACATGTAAGCGGGAGTTCCCAATGCGGAGCCGGTTTTTGTGAGGTGTTGGGACTCTTCCAGTACCTTGGCTATCCCAAAGTCTGTCAAGTAGGATTGGCCCATGGTATCGATCAAGATGTTGGCAGGTTTTACGTCCCGGTGAATGATACCCTTGGAGTGAGCATAATCCAGGGCGGAGGCGATCTGTGTGGTGAAAACCAGCGCATCCTGAGGATTGAGTTTTCCTCCAGGAGCAGCAGTCAAAAGGTTCTTGAGATTGCCAGCCTGTAAATAGCGCATCACCAGGAAGGGTGTGTCCGCATCACCCGCGAAATCATATACCGGAATGATGTGTTTATGCTCAAGATTGGCGATGATCCTGGCTTCCTGTTTGAATCGAGTCTTGGCGGTATCGTCTTTCAGATACAGATCAGGAATTAATTTGATAGCCACGATGCGGTCAAAAGAGGGCTGGTATGCTTTAAAAACCTTGGCCATTCCGCCTCGACCGATCTGCTCCAGAATGCGGTAGCCGCCTAATTCACGTCCCTTATAATCTGCCATAAATAATGAAATCCTTGGGTCAATTCAAAATTTTGGTCATATCCCAGAGGATGATGGTACCGTCCTCGGAGCCGCTTGCCAGAGTGTTACCGTCAGGAGAAAAATCTACACTAGTGATAGAACCCTGATGGCCTTCAAAAATATGAAGTACTTCTCCAGAATCTGAATCCCAAAGAATAATTGTTTTATCTAATAAACCACTAGCGATAATTTTGCCATTTGGGGACCAACTAATGGAGTTTATTCTTGACGAAATATTGCTAATCTCCGTTTTGATATCCCCAGTGAATGGATCCCAGATTACAATTCCTTGCCCGGCACTTGTAAGATATTTTCCATCAGGTGACCATGCAAGGAGAATTGGTTCTGTGGTATTCCAGTTGAATTTGTTTACTCTACGATCTGATACAGAATAAGAACCACTGTTATCATTATAGGAACGGTAAGTGTACTCTTGTTCTGATATGATGATTGAGTTGTTTATGGAGCTCGTTGCTAGCCATTTCCCATCCGGTGAAATAGCAATACTGGTAAATTCCACATGCCATCTCTCAGGTCCAGCTCGAGTGTGGTCGGCTGAATATTCATCTGAGCTCACACCGAGTTGTTGGAG
>CAZOUN010000139.1:0-1495 GCA_964582965.1 uncultured Anaerolineales bacterium
GTTGTTCAATCTCTGCGGCCGCAGGCAGATCTAATAATTAATAAGGATTTCTCTGTTTCCTCAGTAAAATAAAGGAAACACCTTTCAATTCTGTTAGGATGCAATCCCCTTTACACTCTCCTAAACCCGCTATCCTTGAAGATATAATAAGTAATCAATAGATTGTTGCCCTGAATATTAGATCGTTACTGTTATTGCCCAGAAATAAGCCACCGGGAAATTAGATTATGCGTAAATCCAGATTTGTAGTATTAGTATTTCTATTGGTCCTGGTCACTGGTCTGCTTAGCGCCTGTGATGAGATTCAAGTATCTCAGAAATACACAATAAAAGGTACCTCAACTAAAACACCTTTCCAAATCAAATCTACCTTCACTCCCACCCAGGAACAACCCCCGACCTTTACTCCATCGGAGACGTCTACAATAACGTTGACTCACACCAGCAGTCCAACAACAACCGAGACTATCGAGGTCTCTGAGACGCCAACAATAACACTACCCTCCCTCACTACTTCTCCCCAACCATATACATCAACACCCAAAGTTAATACTCCTGTTCCGCAAGGAAAAGCGACTGTCAAAGTCTCGCTCACTACTAACTGTCGAACCGGCCCCGGAATTTCCTATCCTAAATTGACTCCTCTCCAGGCTGGCAGATCTGCAACATTAATTGGCAGGGACAAAACCTCATCCTACTGGATCATCAAGGACCCAGGAAATACAGGAAGGGATTGTTGGTTGTGGGGATATTACGCCACGACAACCGGAGATACTAAGAATCTAAAGATATTTACCGCTCCCGGACAGACACCGATAGCTTCAAGCACAGCTGCGCCTACAGCACAGAAGACAACACCTGCGCCAACAAAAACCCCACCACCAACGAAAACCCCCAAAACACCGCTGCCTACCAATACTCCAAATCTGACTCCGGCAACCTTTACCAATACTCCTCTGCCGCCTACAATAACGCCCACCCCCAGCGACACGCCGATTCCGAGTTATACACCTCTCCCCAGCAACACACCACTTCCTTCAAATACTCCGGAACCAATGTACTGTTCTTACACCTCTGCTTTACCTGGGGAGGAACAGCAGATCTTTGATATGATAAACCAGGTCAGAATAGAAAACGGCCGGAGTGTGTTGACGATTAAAACGAATTTGGTCACTGCTGCCCGCGAACACGGTCAGGATATGACCTGCCACGGCACATACAGCCACACATCATCAGACGGAACAAAAGCCTGGGAAAGGATCGGTTTGGCAGTAGCCAATAATAAAAACTGGTGTTATTCAAACTGCTGCTGTGGTGAGATCTATATGGGCGGCGGGTCACCTGAGTCCGCATTTAATTGGTGGATGACCCATCAGCCAGTCTATCAAGACGGCTGGAATATTCATGCCTGGACAATTCTTGGGCAGCATTACACCCGGATGGGTGTGGGTGTGATTTACTATCATAATCCCAATACCGGTGTTGTCAGGAAGTT
>CAZOUN010000139.1:1595-3743 GCA_964582965.1 uncultured Anaerolineales bacterium
ATCCCCTTCTCTTTTACCGCTCATTCACTGGGCGCTCAAAAAATGGATAAGCTGAATGTGAACAGCGAAAACCTCCAGGAACTGGAGGATTATTTTTTCTTCGGCCGCCGTTTACTGGCAGAACGCTTATCTATGAATCATTCAATTGTTAATATAACCAGCACAGAGCAGGAACAACATATCCAGTACAGCCATAAAGCTTACAGGGGTGCTGTCGACTGGACAGATAATGCCCATTTTTCGGTTATTCCGCCAGGTGTGAATCTAGCGATTTTCGATCGGGATTCGCGCGCGGAGAATGAAGCAGAAATCCATAAACATATTGAAGAAAAATTATCCAGGGATATTGCAGCAGACAGAGTTGGATTCCCCTGCATTATTGCATCAAGCCGCCTTGACCCAAAAAAGAATCACCTGGGGCTAGTCCAGGCATTTGCATCCAGTTCAGAGCTGAGGCAAAAAGCTAATTTAGTGATCTTGACTGGGAACCTTGAAGATCCGCTTAATGGATATGACTCTGTCGGTGGAACAGAAAAAGATGTCCTCGATTCACTGATAAAAGTGATCGACGAATCGGAGCTGCGAGGCCAAATATCCATGTTCTCTATCCAGGGCCAACAACAGCTAGGGGCGGCATACAGGTATTTTGCAGCCAAAGGATCCGTATTTTCCTTGACGGCCCTATATGAACCTTTCGGCCTGGCCCCCCTCGAAGCAATGGCCTCAGGCATGCCGGCGGTTGTTACAAAATTTGGTGGGCCAAGTGAAAGCATGCTCGACGGAGACCATGAGTTTGGTTTATTAGTGGATCCAACAGATCAAGACGAGATCAGCACGGCATTATTTCAATTAACATCAAACCCTGCGCTGTGGCATGAATTTGCTGAAGCGGGTTATCAAAGGGTTTTATCACGTTATATCTGGAAAAGAACAGCAGAAGGTTATCTAAAAATATTGCAATTTGCAAAAGAGAATAACGTAGATGGAAAACATCTCCCAATCCATCCTTATTTTAAGGATCCCATTTCAGAAAATGATATTACAATCGCAGAATTGACTGCCACTTATCTGGAATATGAGGTCCTGGGTGTTGGAGAAACTCTAGTTGATTTTATTGCTACCCGCCAATCCACTTCGCTCAGGACAGCAGAAGAATTCCAGCGCTTCCTTGGCGGGCAGCCAGCTAATGTAGCAGTATACGCCTCATTATTAGGATCTAGGTCGGCTGTTCTCTCAAAAATCGGTGAAGATCGTTTTGGAGAATTCGTGGAGGAATCTCTCCAATACCTAGGTGTAAGCACAAATGCTCTCCTGAAAACCAATCAGCTCCCCACGACATCAGTATTTCTTACAAAAACCACAGGGGTACCCGATTTCCAAGTAAACCGTGGAGCTGACTCCTTGCTGACGATCAGAGAAACACCGGAAGAGCTGATCAAACATTCCCGTGCGGTCCATACATCATGTTTTGCGCTATCCAGGGAACCCTCACGATCCGCTATCCACCGAGCACTTCGTCTGGCAAAACGTCATAAAAAACTCGTTTCCCTGGACCCCAATTACAATCCAAGGATCTGGCCTGACAAAGTCGAGGCTTGGGAGGTCTTAGCACAGATCATGCCCTATATCACTGTTATCAAACCTTCTCTGGAAGACGCCCGCCTACTATTTGATCCCAACATGAATGAAAAAGAGCTTGAAATAGCCTGTTTGGAGCGTTTTCATGATCTGGGAGCTGAGGTAGTAATCGTAACTCGCAGTGGCGGGATCGTGACGATATCAGATGGAGTAAGTGTAGAGCGAGTTGGCCCACTACCCCTGGTCACAGTTGATAGCGTTATTGGTGGCGGTGACGCTTTCTGGGGCGCCCTACTCGTTGCTCGCCTGGATGGTAAATCCTGGAAAGATGCTGTGCATATCGCCCACCGGGTCGCTGCCTTGAAACTGCAAAACGTTGGGCATGTCCAGAAGTTGATAAATAAAGTTCAAATTTATAATCAAGTCGCAGAAAATCCGATCTGACAGGAGGTATGGCAGAATAATGTCCTGGGATATATCTTTCATTTCCCTTCACGGCGACCCCCTAGCTGATTTGGGCGGACCCCACCACGGAGGTCAAAATGTCTATGTCAAGGAGCTGTCCCGCTA
>CAZOUN010000139.1:3843-5052 GCA_964582965.1 uncultured Anaerolineales bacterium
TGGTACATACATTCCATTCCCTTGGTGTGATCAAAGAAGAAACACTGGGATTAATGGACCACAGCCCTGATTCCAGATTGGAAATAGAAAAAAGGTTATGCCAGTCTGCTGACCGGATCATCGCCACAAATCCCCAGGAAAAAGAAGACCTGGTTGATCTGTATCACACAGACCCGGACAAGATCACGATCATTCCCTGCGGTGTAAATCTTGACCTTTTTCAACCACTTTCCCAGGCAGAATCCAAAAAAGAAATAGCATTCTCAACAGATGATTTCTTGATCACATACGTGGGACGTTTGGAGGAAAGGAAAGGGATCGATACACTATTAGAAGCGATATACCTGATCAATAATCCCAACATCCAACTAGTGATCGTTGGTGGGCCACCAACAGATAAACCATTCCTGAGCTGGGCAGAACTTTCAAAAGAACCTTATCTAAAATATATGCTGATGATCGATGAATATGGAATAGAAAAACAGGTCACATTTACCGGGGGGAAAAACCAGGACCAATTATCAAAATATTACAGCGCGGCAGATATTACTGTCATTCCATCTTATTATGAGCCATTTGGGATGACCGCGATTGAGGCCATGGCTTGTGGGAGCAGTGTAATTGCTTCTCGGGTTGGAGGGTTAAAATCTACCGTGAAAGAAAACCAGGTTGGGGCGTTATTTGAGCCCAGAAATGCTGCTCAATTGGCTGAAAAGATCAAAATCATCTTCGATCAACCATCGATCAACAAGGAGTTACGGAAGAATGCCCGGCCATATGTCGAAGACAACTTCAGCTGGAAATATGTCGCAAAATCCGTTGCAGCAGTCTACCAGGACCTCTTAGCGGAAGGCCAAGGATAAAAACAACGGAGTTTTTAAGGATACAAAAAACCGGATGCTTTTAGCATCCGGTTTGAGTTTATAGACTTGGTTTGTTCTATTGTTCAGGCCAGAGCCCTGCCTGGAAATCTGCTAAGCGCTGTGTGATCACATCTTTATCGTAAATCAAAGCATATACTTGATATCCTTGATATTCATCCATTACCCATTGTCCGATTTCTGCTTCTTCCTCAACAGGAATCACATTATCAAAAATGATATCTTCTTGCGGGTCAATCAAAGCGGCCAGACAGGCAATTTTACTTGCATCCGCCGCACTTAAATCTGTTAACACGTAAGTCATTAAACGATTAACAAGATCTGGAAT
>CAZOUN010000140.1:0-4651 GCA_964582965.1 uncultured Anaerolineales bacterium
TTATATTGTACGAGAGGTGTTTTATTTCGTGTCCTGTTTTGGGGGTTCAGTTCAGGTTCCAGGATGTTTGTTTTTAGGATCTTTATATTAACTCGTTAGGATTCAGGCATGCGGCCAGGCGGGATAATGTAATACGTAATGAGTGAAATACAAGGCATAAAGCGATTAAATATCACAAGCCGATGATTTCGTTTAGATAACTTTCAGTCTAAGTCGAATCGATCCAGGTTCATTACCTTATTCCACACTGCTACAAAGTCATGCAGGAACTTCTCCTGAGAATCCGCACTGCCATACACTTCAGCCAAAGCACGAAGCTGGGAGTTCGAACCGAATACGAGGTCGACCCGGGTGCCGGTCCACTTGAGGACGCCTGTTGCCCGATCACGACCCTCGAACGCTTCTTCATCTTCTGAGGTCGCCTTCCACGTTGTGTTCATATCGAGCAGGTTCACAAAAAAGTCATTAGTGAGAGTCTCTGGTCGTTTGGTGAAGACACCATTCTGGGACTTACCAAAATTGGTATCCAACACTCGCATACCACCAACAAGGACTGTCATTTCAGGAGCGGTCAGCGTCAGCAATTGTGCCCGATCAACCAACATCTCCTCTTTCATTAGGGCGGATTTCGCTTTGAGATAGTTGCGGAACCCATCTGCAACCGGTTCGAGCACGCCAAATGACTCCACGTCGGTCTGGTCCTGGGACGCATCCGTGCGTCCCGCTGTAAATGGAACTGTCAAATCGTGACCGCCATTCTTGGCAGCCAACTCGATGCCGGCACATCCGCCCAGGACAATCAGGTCGGCCAGCGAAACCATCTTGCCGTCTGACTGAGCGCTGTTGAACTCAGTTTGGATTCCCTCAAGGGTCTGCAGGACAGTCTTCAATTGGGCCGGCTGGTTGACCTCCCAATCCTTTTGAGGCGCAAGACAAATACGCGCCCCATTAGCTCCGCCGCGTTTATCGGAGCCCCGGAAAGTGGATGCCGATGCCCAGGCGGTCGAGACCAGTTGGGAGACAGTCAAGCCTGAGGCAAGGATCTTTCCTTTGAGCGCCGCGATTTCTTTTACATCGATCAGCTCATGGTCAACTCCGGGCACAGGGTCTTGCCAAATCAGTTCCTCTGCCGGGACCTCTTCGCCGAGATAGCGCGAACGAGGACCCATATCGCGGTGGGTCAGCTTGAACCAAGCCCTGGCAAACGCATCCGCGAATTCCTCCGGATTCTCATGGAACCGTTTCGCGATCGGTGCATATATCGAATCCATTCTCAAAGAGAGGTCCGCTGTAGTCATGATGGTCGTAACCCGCTTCGACTTATCATGAGCGGCAGGTGCGAGATCCTTTTCATCCGGATTGACCGGGACCCACTGCCAAGCGCCAGAGGGGCTTTTTACTAAATTCCAATCATATCCAAACAACATGTCGAAATAGCCCATATCCCACTGGGTCGGATTCGGCGTCCAAGCGCCCTCAATGCCACTGCTGATCGTATCATCACCTTTTCCACTTTCAAAACTACTTTTCCAACCGAGCCCCTGCTCTTCGAAGCTAGCAGCTTCAGGTTCTGAACCAACTAGCGCCGCATCACCAGCACCATGACATTTACCAAAAGTATGGCCGCCAGCAACCAATGCAACAGTCTCTTCATCGTTCATGGCCATTCGCGCGAAGGTGTCTCGAACATCACGTCCGGAGGCAACCGCATCCGGTTCGCCGTTTGGTCCCTCCGGGTTCACGTAAATCAGACCCATCTGAACGGCGGCAAGGGGATTCTCGAGATCCCGGTCATCGGAGTAGCGTTTATCTCCAAGCCACTCATCTTCAGAACCCCAATAAATATCCTCTTCCGGCTCCCAAATGTCCTCACGACCACCGGCAAAGCCAAATGTCTTGAATCCCATCGACTCGAGCGCACAATTCCCGGCGAGGATCATAAGATCGGCCCAGGAGATTTTCCTACCGTATTTCTGCTTGATTGGCCAGAGCAGACGGCGAGCCTTATCAAGATTCACGTTATCGGGCCAGCTGTTGAGAGGCGCCAAGCGCTGATTGCCGGACCCCGCCCCTCCGCGTCCATCGCCTACGCGGTACGTACCTGCACTGTGCCACGCCATCCGAATGAAGAGCCCCCCGTAGTGACCGTAATCTGCTGGCCACCAATCCTGCGAGTCGGTCATCAGCGCATAGAGATCTTTTTTCAGGGCTGGCAGGTCAAGTTTCTTGAATTCCTCTGCATAGTTGAACCCCTCTTCCATTGGATTACACAAAGGTGTGTTCTGGTGAAGTATCTTGAGGTTCAATTGATTTGGCCACCAGTCCTTGTTCGACGTGCCACTGCCAGCTGTGGGTATACTAGATCTGCCTGTTACCGGGCATTTGCTTTCTTCACTCATCTCTTTTCTCCTTTTAAATTCGGGGGGGGGGTATACGGTTAAAAATTAGTATCAATCACATTCAGGATAAACCGATAACTGTTAATGAATCAAACTCATGATATCTACTCCTATCATAATCTAGAATTGAACTTTTCTAATTTTATATAGTTGGTCGAAAATAAACCAAGCCCCCTATTTCACAGGAGGCTTGTTTTTAGGATCTTTTTTCCCATATTGGATTCGAACCTACCCTACGATGGCGGATAACGGCTCGTTACCTACACTGCTATATTTAATTTCGTTTGATTATAAAGGGAATGATTAGCTGCGCGAACACTCACGTCCGCTTCAGCGCGGATATGGTGGATCATGTCTTTCATTTTAATCAGAGCATTTCTCTGTGGTTGTCTGTAAGAAATTCAATTCACACACGGTCGAATTAACTGTAGATCATTAAACAATTAACCGAGGTGCTTGAAATGAAAGCAATCTGGAAAGATACTGTTATCGCAGAAAGTGATGAGACGATTATTGTTGAAGGAAATCACTATTTTCCCCCGAAATCCATTAAGCAAGATGTCTTCCAATCCAATAATTACCACACAACTTGTCCTTGGAAAGGGAAGGCCAGTTATTACGATATAACTGTCAATGATGAATTGAACTCAAATGCGGCTTGGTATTATCCAAATCCCAATTCTGCAGCGAGTAACATCAAAGATTACGTAGCCTTTTGGAAGGGTGTTCAGGTCGAAAAATAATACTTTCAGCGACTCCCTTTTTTCTTTACCTTAACCAAGGCAATCTTGTTTTCTATGATTCCTCTTGAATGGTAGTTACAAAAAAACCTATCAAAGTATGAAATTGGCCTATGTTTAGATTAATTGGTGGGTCTGACAGGATTTAAGCGCGAAGATGAATTCCGATGATCCATCGCGCAATCCCGACCTCAAGGACGGAGGGGTAAGTGCGAGAGTGGGATATGAATCCTTTTCGCCATGAATCCCGAAGTCAAGGACTTAGGGACATACCTGCCCTACGGTGGCGGATAACGGCATTAATCCTGGCCGGCTATATCTATTGATATTTAAATTCTAGCGCTGGCGAAACCTGACTGCGTTTTTGCTCAGAGAGTTGCTAAATCGTGTGCAAAGATTGCAATTCCCACACGGTCCTCTGCTGCGAAGCAGGTCATGGGTCACACGGGGATCATTTGCTCTTTTCAATCAAGAGAAAACTGCCATATTGAATTCTTCTTTTGGGATAATACTGGCTTTTTTCGCGATATTGACCATTTGTAGGTATTTTTCTGACTTATCTGCATCCGGCACATCAATGTTGTACTTCCAAAAACGCCAGATCGATGTCAAAATTGCTGCCCATTCAACACACAATAGCAAACTGTCTTTTTCTTTCTCTTCGAGTAACCTGATTTCTTGATATCCTTCAACAAAAGCTCTCACTTTTTCAATAACAATATTTGTATCTTCAGTGCATATTCCTACAACCGCCATCCCCAAATCATATATTTTATATATCCGCCTCGCATCTTCAAAATCAAGGATGGCTTTGAAATTCCCATCTTCAAATAATACGTTATCTAAAAATAGATCACCATGAACCAATCCAACTGGTAACTGTGATGGTATTTTCTCCATGATATAACGATATCTTTGCTCCACCCAGGTTTTATAATTTAGATCAATTTCTTGCTCCATAAATATAGGATAGGTTATCTCTACATACGAATGTTTATCCGGCAAATAATCCGGCACGGGTATTTCATGCAATTTTCCTAGAGCTGTCCCCACTTGTTTTGCTTTTTCATCATCTATATCAGCTTCTACACACCCGGTTATAAATGGCTTCACCAATACCGATTTTTCGTGATATTTAGTTAACACTTCCCCGTTTGCCATTCTTTTTAATCGTGGTGCTGGAAATTCATATTTCTCCAACAGCAACAATATTTTACTCATATGTGCTACCAGT
This sequence comes from uncultured Anaerolineales bacterium, assembly GCA_964582965.1. GTDB lineage: Bacteria > Chloroflexota > Anaerolineae > Anaerolineales > UBA11858 > B10-G9. Next base: position 4,374 of record CAZOUN010000140.1, read on the forward strand.
ATGGGCTCGATCTCGAAAACTGTGAGAATATACTCCCCATGATTTGTATTCAGTAAATAATTTGAATTACCTGCCCCTTGTTCTATTGGCTCATAACTGGTGACGATAAGTTCATATCTCCCCAATATCTTTTGGATTTCATTTCCTGATAGTTTTGTATATATAGCCATAAATAAATCTTGTGTTCTGAACTCTTCAGATATTCCTTTGACACTTATTTGTTAACTAACGGTTAAGTATTGATGTGGCGCAAAGCCGCCACATAATCAAGGTTGAAC
>CAZOUN010000141.1:0-4610 GCA_964582965.1 uncultured Anaerolineales bacterium
CCGCATCAATGTTTGCTAGATGAGTGTAAGAGTGGGCATTAAAAAGATAGACTACACCATCATAGGCAGCACTGGCCAATAAATCTCCATCGCGGGAGTAAACCAGTTCTATAGATGATTTCTGCTGAACGTCAAAAACATGGAGCTGCTCTCCTGTTTCCACGCTCCAAAAAACCACTCCTCCCCCTGTTTCTTGCCACGAGCCATAACTGGCAGCAATGACTTCTTTGTCAGGTGACCAGGTAAAAGCCTGAACCACATTTTCCCAATACTCTACAGCTCCCTGATATCCTTCGTACTGGTATCCCCCTTCCCAAAACAAATTTCTAATTCTTTCCCAGGTTTGTGTGTCCCAAAGAGTGATAATTTGCCCATCAGATAGCGCCATAATAGGATCCTCTGCAGGCCAATTAAAGCCGTCTCCCAGGTTTCCTCCTCCTTCGGAAACCGTAGTTACCTTACCGGTTTGTAGATTCCAGATCCTTAGCTCAATTTCATCTATTGACGCAGACCCTGATGCCAGTAATCTGCCGTCCGGAGACCAGATAAGATTATTGACAGCTTTATCGGAGGCTATATATTCCAAAAAAGAAAATGTGTTTGCATCATATAGATAAATTCCTAGAGAAGTGCCCAAAGCCAGGATTTTCCCGTCTGGATTGAGTTTTTCATCCCAGATTTTTCCTTTTCCGATTCGCATTAGAGATCCGGCCGATACAGGACCCGCATAAGGGGCTGCTGCCATGGGATGGAGTGTGGGTGTTGGGGGCAGGTCAACTGTAGAGCTTGTTGTCGGCTCTAGAGTCGGAGAGGCTGATATATCAGCTGGCGAGGATGATGTATTAGTGGGCTCTAGTACCGTTTCTACCTGCACAACAGGATTTTGTGTGTTCATCTGTTGTGAAGAAGGAACAAAAATATTCGATCCTCCTAATAACAGGAACAATGCTATGAATAAAACTCCAGCAATACCAACCCAAAGGACCCTTTCTTTCTTTTTAAGTTTAGCAGAGTCGGCTTGACCAGATCTTATTCCATCAGGTGGTGTTTTATGGACAGGTACTTGAATGGGTTTGTCTTTTGATGGTGTGCTTGGCTCCTCAGTCCAAAAAGGCTCTTTCTTTAATAAAGGTTCGCCAGAATCAACAGCCTTTTCCAAGGCGTTGAGCAAATCCAGTGGAGCCTGATAGCGCTCAACCGGATCTTTAGCCAGGCACTTCAATACCACTGCTTCCAATACTGTGGAAACCGCTGGGTTAAATTCCCTTGGCGAAGGAGGGGTAAGATTTACTTGCTCCCAGCGCACTTTTGCGCTGGTAGTGCCAGTGGTGGTTGCAGCTTCTCCAGTAAATGGCCGTTCCCCACCTGTTAACAGTTCAAATAACAACACACCCAGGGCATAAATATCGGTTTGTGGTACCGGGTTGAGCCCTTTAATTTGCTCGGGCGCCATGTATGCTGGCGTTCCAGCACCGATCATGGTCGCTGTAGCCGCGTCGGTCAACCTCGAGATCCCAAAATCAGCTAAGAGCACGTTGCCATCCGGTTTGATCATCACATTCCCGGGCTTAAGATCACAATGCACAACACCTTCATTATGAGCAAACTGCAGCGCGCCACACAAGGCTCTGAAAATAATAATGATTTCATCTCTTGGAAGCCCGTGTTGATCACTTGTAAATATTTTTTGCTTGAGCGTTATTCCTTCTACATACTCCATCAGGATGAAAGCACTCAACCCGTCCTGCTCCAAACCATAATACCGAACAATATGGGGATGCTGCAGGCGGGATAGATTTTCCGCTTCCCTCCTAAAACGGCGCAAGAAAATTTTATCCATCGCCAGATCTTCATGGAGTAACTTCATAGCAAGGGATGTGCTTCGTTTTTTATCCCAGACTTTATAGACTTCGGCCATTCCTCCCCGGCCAAGGAAATCATCTATTCGATACCGATTCGCGATAGTCTGTCCAACCAAATTTTGCATTGATACCCCATTTAATAAGAAATTCTGCATCATACTGCTAATTATTGTAAGATGGTCGCTCTCTCCCAGATCAGCAGTATGCCATCAGCAGAGGCGCTAACTAAGGTCTCCCCATCCGGCGACCATGCTAAACCCTCCACGGAACCTGTGTGTCCTCCAAAAGAACCAATCTGCTCTCCAGTTTCCGGGTCCCAGATTAGAATAGTGCCATCTCCAGACCCACTTGCTAAAACCTCGCCATCGTTGGACCAGGCAACACTTACCATACTCTGAATCTCACTTTACAGGCTAAACACATTTTCCCCGGTAATCACATTCCAGATCAGAACAGATCCATCACTAATTGCTCCTGCCACTTTTTTCCCATCAGGAGACCAGGCAATGCTCATTACTGTGCCGTTATAGGAATGTAACATTCTTTGATGAACTCCAGTTTGGGCATTCCAAAGACTTACCACCTCTTTTCCCTTTTCAGATGTACTTAATCCTGTGAGTAAGGAACTATCTGGTGAAAACGAAAGCTCCATTATCTGATGATTATAAGGAATGTTATTCCAATTGTTAGATTGAAGCTGGTATTTACGAATCACCTTTTGATTTTCATAATCCCAGATCACAATAGCTTGGTTGTTATAGTCCCAATATCCTCCACTATATGCGATAATATCTCCGTCAGGAGAAAATACTACACTGTCAATCCCTCCTGTAATCCCCTCCCAGGAATCCACAACTCCCAATTCAGTATCACAGAGATCAATTCCCCTTCTGACGTCCTGAATTACTTTGGTGTCCTTCTAAGATCGATTGATACTCCCCCTCCTCAATATTCCATAGAAATACAGATCCACCGGCATGCCTTAGGTAAATCCGATCATCTGTCAGCCAAATAACTTGTTCCACAACAGATTGGTTTATTTTAATTGTGTCAACTTCCTCTCTGGTGTTAACATCCCAGACAATTACCTCACCAGAATCAGATCCCGCCACTATATAATCATTATCTAGAGACCAATCAAGACTTTGGATTAAGCCTGGTCCCGCATCAATGTTTGCTAGATGGGTGTAGGTGTTAGCATTAAATAGATAGACTACACTATCATAAGAAGCGCTGGCCAATAAACTTCCGTCTCGGGAGTAAACCAGACCTATGGATGGTTTTGATTGGGCTTCGAATGTATACAGCTGCGCTCCTGTTTTCACGTCCCAAAAAACCACCGCTCCCCCTGTTTCTTGCCACGAGCCATAACTGGCTACAATGACTTCTTTGTCAGGTGACCAGGTAAAAGTTTGAACCACGTTTTCCCAATACCCTCCAGGTCCCCGATATTCTTTGTATGTATGTCCCCCTTCCCAAAACAGATTGCGGATTCTTCCCCAGGTCTGTGTGTTCCAGAGGGTGATAACTTGTTCACTACTGAAAGCCATAATAGGATCATCTATAGGCCAATTAAAATCATCTCCCAGATTTCCTCCTCCTTCGGAAATCGTAGTTGTCTTACCAGTTTGCAGATTCCAGATCCTTAGCTCAAGTTCTTCTGCTGATGAAGATCCAGATGCCAATAATCTGCCATCCGGAGACCAGATGAGATTATAGACAGCTTTATCGGTGGCTATATATTCCAGAAAAGAAAAAGTTCGGGCGTCATAAAGATATATACCTAAGGCAGTGCCAACGGCTACTACTTGTCCATCAGGGCTAATCTCTTCGGTGTAAATATTTCCTTTTCCGATTCGCGTCAAGGCATTATCTGATACCGGACCTGCATAAGGGTCTCCTACCGTGGGATGTAGCGTGGGTATTGGGGGCAAGGCTGCCGTGGGGTTTGTTGTCGGCTCTAGAGTCGGAGAGGGTGATATTTCAGCAAGTGCTGTAGCCGCTTCTGTGGGATATGGTTCCGTTTCTCCATACACTTCGGGTTTTTGTGTACTTGCCTGTCGCGATGGAGGTATAAAGATGTTGGTTCCTCCAAACACTAGAAACAGCGCTACCAATAATGCTCCAGCAAAACCACCCCAAAGCATCCATTCTTTCTTTTTGGGTTTTGTGGGTTTTGCTCGACCAGAAGTTTTTCCTTCGGGTGGTACTTTTTGGACAAGTACTTGAACGGGTTTGTCTTTTGATGGTGTGGTTGACTCCCCAGTTCGTAAAGGCTCTTTCTTTATTGAAGGATCGTCAGAATCAACAGCCTTTTCCAAGGCGTTGAGCAAATCCAGTGGAGCCTGATAGCGCTCAACCGGGTCTTTAGCCAGGCACTTCAATACCACTGCTTCCAATACAGAGGAAACCGCTGGGTTAAATTTCCTTGGCGAAGGTGGCAGTAAATTGACCTGCTCCCAGCGCACTTTTGCGCTAGTGGTGCCAATAGTGGTTGCAGCTTCTCCAGTAAATGGCCGTTCCCCACCGGTTAACAATTCAAATAACAACACACCCAGAGCATAAATATCGGTTTGTGGTACTGGATTGAGTCCTTTAATTTGCTCAGGCGCCATGTAGGCTGGAGTACCCATACCTACCATCGTTGTCGTGGCCGCATCAGCGAAGCGGGATATCCCAAAATCGGCCAGCAAAACCTCGCCGTGTTTATTGATCATTACATTGCCGGGTTTCAGGTCGCAGTGAATC
>CAZOUN010000142.1:0-4586 GCA_964582965.1 uncultured Anaerolineales bacterium
TTGCAAAGGAATAGTGATCTGTGGGGTCTTCGCTAAGATCAAAGCTGATCGTAAATCCGGTCTCACCAGGGAATAAAAGATCCTCATCAGCAGCCAAATCACATCCCCCGGCAGCCATGAAAGAATTCATTTCGGAAAGACCCGTTTGTTCATCTGTAATAGTATCGAGTACATGTACAGATATAGATTCGAGTGTTACAGGCCCTGTATTCTCAACAGTAAATTCCACTCGCCAGGCACCATTGCAGGTTTCAAGTTCACGAAATTCGACCGTGAACTCCGGAACGGTATTTGGTGTAGGGCCGGGTGTATAGACCGGCAGCGGTTCTGTGTCACCGGTTGTTTCAGCATAATACCCCCAAATCCAGCAATAGCTGTCTTCTTTATCCGGGTTGAGAATGTAGTACCAGGAACCGGAAGGGTCGATTCCATAAACAGTAGATTCCTGCCCAATAAAAAGACCTCCCAGATAGGAATAGACTTTTCCGGGTCCGGAACGGCAGTTGGTATCTAGGGAGACCTGTACAATCGGGGGTTCAAAATTACCCGGTTCCGGAGTTGATGTGCTGGTAGGTTCTGGTATCGGAGTCTCTGTGCTGGTGGGTGCAGCGGTTGCTGTGGGAGTAATAGTCGCTTCGGCGTCCATCGTTTGCTGCAACTCAGCGGCCTGGGCGATATCTGTTGCGGCAACAGCTGTATCCAGGGCTGCCAGGAAATCTGCTTCATCCATTTGATTACCGCAGCCAGCGCTGAATAGGGCGATTCCTGTGATCAGAATAAACAACATGATAATAGTAGATTTTCTTCTCATGTTTACATCTCCTTCCCGGTTAAGGATCTTTCCTTGCGCGGGGTAGGGTGATTTGTGATTAAAGAGGGATACATCTTATCAGATTTATCTTAGTCTGGAAAGTAAGGCAGGTTTTGGTGGGAGCTATACGGTTGGGAATTCTATCAGGAATGTCGTTCCTGTTCCGAAATTGCTTTCAACAGAGATGCTGCCGCCCTGGGCTTCCACCAGTTTTTTTGTTATTGCCAGACCCAAGCCGGAAGAGCCATTCTCAGATGCTCTTGACTTATCGGCCCGGAAGGAGCGGTCAAAAATTAATGGCAAGTTTTCATCCGAAATCCCCGGGCCATTATCAGCTACTTTCAGGAGTAGATTTTCCCTTTCCTGACTAGCTGAGATCTCAATTTCCCCGCCAGAGGACAGCACCTGAATGGCATTATTGATCAAATTTCCCAGGATCTGGGTCAGACGGTCAGGGTCGAGTTCCAACCGAGGCAGTTTTTGATTTGCTATCAGGGAAAAATTGATTCCTTTTTCTCTGGCAAGAGGTGCGAAAGCAGACTCTACTTGCTGGAGAACATTTGATGGATCGATATTCTGGATCTGAAAAGACAATTCCTCAGCATCAAGCAAACTGAGTGTTTTTAAGTCATCGATCAGGTAGTTAAGATGTTTGGCTTGTTGGTGCATCACCTGATAGATCTCCTGGGAGCCGGCCATTTTCCCTTCACTCATAGCTTCGGTATAACCCTGCATGATCGTTAGCGGCGTTCTGAGGTCATGTGCAATGTCAGCGGTCATTTGCTTGCGGGCCAGGTCGGATTTTTCAAGATCAGCGCTCATGCTGTTAAACGAAGAAGCCAATTTTCCTAATTCATCTTTGGAATCGATATCAACCTGGAAACCTAATTCGCCGCCAGCGACCATTTCTGTTGCACCGGCTAATTTTCGGATTGGTCGGGTGAATGACTGGATCAGGAAACCACCCAATACCAGAGCAATTAACAAAGTCACTATCGAGCTAATGATCAAGCCATCCTGAACAGTTCCCAGGAAATTCTGCTGGGTATTATTACGCGGTCTCTGGGTAGGCGCTGGTACCAACCATCCAACAAGCTCTCCTTCTATTTCTAGGGGGATCCCTTTTTCTGCTTCAGCCAGTGGGATCGAACTTCCGGATTTTGGCGATCCTGGACCGGGACTAGTATCCTGGATTTCACCGCTGGGGGATGTCAAAATGAAGGGAGCATTAGCACCAGGCGCATTTCCTCCGGCGTTTTCTCCTGGGTTATTATGGATGGTGAATGGGAAAACTTTCTGAAAGACTATTTGGGCATTTTCCCAGCTTTGATTTATTTGGTAATGATCAATTAAAGCTTCAACCAAAACTTGCTCATCCTGGTCCTGAATGAAAGTATCAAATGCTTTCTGGGTTCGGTTCTGGATGTAAAAAGAAGTAAATAGAGCGCCAATCAAACTGACAACAACCAACACCAAGGTTATTTTTACACTGATGGAGCGCATATTAATTTATTTCCTTTCCCTGGCAAAGCGGTAGCCGGTGCCGTAAACTGTTTCAATATAGATCGGGTCTGCTGGATCTGGCTCGATCTTTTCCCGCAGGTTGTGAATGTGTACATCTACCGTACGTTCATAGCCTTCCAGGTAAGTTGCTTCACCGAGACTTTCCAGTAATTCTGCCCGGGTGTAGCTCCTACCCGGAGTAGACATTAACAAAGCCAGCAGGCCAAATTCAGATGGCGTCAGCTCAATCGGTTGATCGTCAACTTCGACCAGATGGCCTCTGACATCCAGAGTAATATTTGCTGCCCTGAGGATTTCCACTTCCGATTTGTCCTTATTCGCACGGCGTAAAAGGGCGTTAATACGGGCTGTCAACTCCCGCAAACTGAAAGGCTTGGTTACGTAATCGTCGGCACCCAATTCCAAGCCGAGGACTTTATCTGTTTCATCTACTTTTGCTGTGAGAACTAAAATAGGAGTATCGGATTCAGCTGTATAAATGCGGATAAAATCCCCGCCTCCCATTTCCGGCATCATCATATCAAGCACGATGCAGTCCGGTTTATCTTCACGGGCGACGAAGAGGGCTTTTTGACCATTTTCAGCTGTTAAGACCTGAAAACCTTCGCTGGAAAGGTAGGTTTTTAACATGGTCCGGATATCGGGATTGTCATCTACAACTAAGATTTTTTTTGCCATAGTACCTCAGCACATTATGATAAGAATTATACCTGTATCAGGTCAATCTTGAGAGAGCCGGACTTCTTGCGTATATCCGGCTCTCGGAGGAGAAGAGAAATGGATCTCAACGATTATTAATTTACTGATCGGAAGATTGTTTTCCTTCACGCATTCCGGGCATTCCTGCTCCATCCACATCAGGCCGGTTGCCTGATCCGCGCTCGCCAGACTCACGTCCACCAAGTCCAAAAATTGGTCCGTCGAGGAAGCCTTTATCAAGGCCTTCCAGGAGCCAATCAGCGTGTTCTTGAGAGATCTCCCCGTTAGCGAGGGCTTCTTCGATCTTGGTTTCGAGGTCTACCTGATTGTTTTGCCGCAATTCTTCCCGGTATGCGGTCAGGTCAATACCGACAGCTTCAGCCAGTTCTTCCAGGGTTTTGCCATCCTGGAGCTGTTCCCGAAGTTCTTCCCGGGTGAAACCCAGCAGCTCAGCTAAACCTTCGCGTCCATCAGGCCCATCTCCCTGGGCATAGGCAACTCCTGCAACAGTGACACCGGCTACAACAACAGCCAATAATCCAATTAAAGTGAATTTCAAAAACGGTTTCATATTTTGTCTCCTTGTAAAAACTAACAAATCAACGGTCTTCTTCAAGGGATCCAGACTCAGTTTAACATCAGGATATTTAGAAATTGTTAAGTTGTTGTGGGGATTTTATTAATCCCTATAACAAGGAAACGGTTTCCTTTGTGGAAACCGTTTCCTCTGTATTATCAAATTACACCTCCTGTTCTAGAGGGAGTGATGGGTTTCCAGCAGACCGTTGGAAATGCTGGATGGATCCTATTTCAGGATAATAGAGCAGTGTTCAGTAATGATTTAGATGGTGTGAAGGTTTTGTAAAGTATTTTGATAAGGATGCGTGATCCAAATTATGAAAGCTCTAGCTGGAGCGTCAGCTCCTGCTTCGTTAGCAAACCGGGAGAGCTGGTGCTCTCCCTCGAGCAGTTAACATTCGGGATCATGCATCCTAAGATAACGCATACGATATAATCTTAGCAATATGGCAACGAGAGATATTAACACTGCGGACGATTACAAGCTGGAATACCGGCCTAAGTACCAGTCCTATCGGTATTTGATGCAAAATCGCATCAATGAGGTATTACTGGTGTCCAGCACCTATGACTCATTTATCATCGATGAAGATGCCAGGCTTTCGGATCAGATCTTCGAGGAATTCCACAATCTTAATTTACGCACACTGCCGCATATTTTTCGGGCTTCCTCAGTCTCCCAGGCTCTTGAACTTCTCGAGGAACGCAAATTCGATCTGGTGATCACCATGCGTCGCTTGGGCGAGATCAACCCCCTATTTTTTGCAGACCAGGTCAAAACCATCCAGGATATTCCCGTTGTGTTATTGCTGAATAACTCATCAGAACTGCAATACCTCCCTGCGAAAGCCCTTGAAACCAGCAATATTGACCATACATTCGTCTGGAATGGGAATTCAACTGTATTTGTGGCCATTATTAAACTGCTGGAAGACCACTTGAATGTAGATGCTGATATCATCACCGGGGATAC
>CAZOUN010000143.1:0-4562 GCA_964582965.1 uncultured Anaerolineales bacterium
ATTATGGACCAGATATTGTTCTGAAAGGGATTGGAAAGGTTCAAGATCACCAAGATCTTCACTACCTCCAGACGGCAGAGGTTCATCATCAATATTCTTCAGCTCCATGACAGGACTTTCCTCCTGCCAATCTATTTGATAGCCTTGCGAGATATCGTAATCGCTCTCATCACCAACCGGACAAACTTCAAGTTCTCGGAAACGGGCCCAGACCTGGTAATCTCTTACAGCACTGATCGATTCCGTCCAGGAGAGGTCAAAGGTATAATCAGCTAAACCAACCTCCGAGATCTCTAGGCAATCGGGGTCTAAAACTGGATTTTCATCCTCATCGATGACATTTACTTGTAACACACCGGCCACGGGAGCATCTATGCTAATAGCAACCGATAAGTTGTATTCTTCTCCAATATACTTGACACCAGGTGAAGATGGTTGGAGCTCGATCATTTGAATGGGATTAGTGGATAGAACCCCATTACCTTGAACAGTAAAGGTATATGGCGTAGGGTTAGTAGCATCGTGTTCTAGCACCACATCAAAGGAAAATGGGGCACTGCTCTGCACTTCAAAGCTCAATGTAACAGGCAATTCCGAATCAGGGCCAACCTCAATTGGATCTGCTGGTTCTACCAGCGTGTTTACCACATTCACCAGGTTATCAAATGACACTGTTGTGACCTGTAGGCCATTTACGACCGATGGGTTAGATATTAAGACATTAAATTCCTGGATCTGGATAGGTTCGATTTCTCCGAGGGCCACCGAAGATCCGTTTAGAATTGAATCACCTTCTGCAGTGGATACTTCAAGAACAGCCTTTTCATTTACCCAGGTGATATGATAATCCTGGGATTGATCATTCTCGTGTACATCATCTACAGGACATTCGCCCGAGGGGCGATAAACGGTGTCAATCTGATAGAATTTTTCCCCAACAATACTATTATTCAAGGAGAAATCAAAGGTTTCGACAGATTCGTTATCCCCTTCAACCGATATACAGATTTGGTCTTCTAACTCAGTAGTAATCTGATCTGTGACACTCACTTGCAGGGCACCAGATACAGATGTATGAATTGTTACCGCTGCGCTGAGAGAATACGGAATATCAATAAATCCGCTTTCTGCCGGGGAGGGATCCAAGACAGTATAACGAATAGGATTGTAAGTCGATATCTTGAAGCGGTCCTCAACCGGGGATTCCTCTCCCCTCTCCACAATCACTTTGGCTGTATAATTTCCAATTTCCTGGTAGGTATGTTCAGCAAGTTGTTTTTCATCTTCAACTCCACTGCATCTTAATCCAACGTCGTTAGATTCACACTCACCAACAGCTGGGGTTGGCAGTGCACCGCAAACGCCTTCTACAACACCGATATCTGATTCAAGCGCTGTGCAGTCCCACCAAAAAGAAAAGTCAATCAGACCGATAGTGTCACCATTGACATTGCCGGTAATATCAGCGAAATAGGGTGCAGCCACATAATAAGCATCACTCGATAAAGATACCCACAGATGGGAAAGTGCATCATATTCCTGTAGGCCTTCTTCTACACCATTAAAGATATTCAAGTCGATATTAGTGGAAATTCCTGGTACATAACCAGCGTTTCCACCACAGCCGCCCGGTCCGTAATACTGCCAGAACGCCCAATCACGCCACGTCCCTGTATTGGGTATATTGTAGGAAGGTACCGGTTCACAAGTCCAATGTGCAACCCAAAGATCATACCCAATAACTGAATCATTTAAGTAGTAATTTATAAAATTAGGGTTAGTATAGATCAGGGGAGCAATTCCAGTTCTGTTCTCAACTGTCTCCAACCATTCCAGCACCCAGCTAGATAAAGCGACCTTCCCGAGGGAAGAACCAACTTCCAGGTCCAATACCGGCCGAAGATAACCGCTTTTTAAATAATCACCTGCAACATTCAAGAAATAATTTGCCTCTTCCGCTCCAGTATTTCCAAGATCAGGTCGAGCAAAATGATAGATACCCATATACACGCCGGCATTGTCACCTTCGGCCATATTTTGGTGAAACATCGTATCAGTCCAGCCAACACCTTCGGTTCCCTTAGCAAAGGCAAAATCATACCCGGCGCCAGCAACCTTCATCCAGCCAATATCTCCCTGCCAGTGAGAAACATCAATACCATCAACATTCTCAGATGTACTTTTTGCTACAGCAGTAGAAAGAGTTTTTGGAAGAGGATAACTTACCTCGGGGAAAGTTGGATCTACATCTAAGAAAGTGAAGGTTTCCAGAACCTGATCAAGTTCAGAAATTACCAGGTCCTTATCAAATTCAGTGATCTGCTCATCGATAAAACCGGAGATGTTCTGGTAATGCAGCAATTCTGTCATCTCATAGCAGGCACCTTTGTTAAAGGTCCGATAGCTGATCCGGTGGTAAAACTCACCCATAACACCTTCAATCACTTCATCTTTCCAGAAAGGTACCCCGTTGATCTCAACACTGATAAGAGAATCGCGCATCTCATTGGGCGTCTGGTAAATACTGCCTGGTTTAAATGATGAACAAACAGCTTCCTGACCTTTCCCTTCCAGGACATGGACCAGAATAGAAGCATCTACCAGGTTTGTGCCCTGGTAGAATTTCCCGTCATCCAGACGGAATTCCCAGACTGGCGCTTCTGGATATACACCCACGCCTGAATTCAGGGCAGATTGATTCAGAATCGATTTACGAACTATTTCTTTCGGAAACTGGATCTCAAAAGCAAACCCATCACTCCGGAACATGTCCCACCCCTCTTGAAGTAGAGTCGAGACCTCGTCTGTTAAAACCTCAATAACCTCATCCTCGAGGTCAGGGATATAGATCTCGTCCGAAGTTGGCACCGGAGAGCCAGTAAATCGGGCATAAACTGTCCTGATCATTAATGCTGGATCCATCAGGGTGTCAAGCAGAACAACACTGACAATCAGGCATATGGTAATAAGCAGGAAGAGCATTATTCTCTCTGATTTGAACATAGTAATACCCTTTACTGAATGGTTTTAAAGGTCAATATAATGTAAATATTCCAATTCATGCTCCTTATAGTGCAATATTTGTACCACTAGAATCTTCAGGGGTCACACATGTTACCTGGGCGAAAGTTATGGGCATAAACAAAAGGAACAAAGAAGAACACCCTAAAAGCAGATAATGTATAATCCTATCAGATTATCCTCGGTGTTGAGATTACATATGGCTCCTATCAAAGTACTCTTTTTAGCTGCTGAAGCAGCACCTCTGATAAAAATTGGCGGACTGGGAGATGTGGCTGGCTCACTACCAGCAGCCCTGTCAGCTCTGCCGGAATCTCCCGACGTCCGGGTTGTCCTTCCCCTGTACCCTCAAATAAAGAAATCATCCCTGGATCTTACTCCCGTGACAAGTTTTGAGGTTTTCCACAAGGATGGTCCGCTGCTGACCAAGGTTTTTCAGACAGAGGTCAATGGGGTTCCCTTTTATCTCATTGATGGTCCTCCAGTGGCATCCTCATCTGTTGTGTACAGTGGTGACAATAATCTTGACGGTATCAAGTTTACTTTCTTCTCGCTTGCCGCTATGGAACTTGTCAAAATACTGAAATGGAAACCAGATATCCTTCATGCTCATGATTGGCATGCTGCACCAGCAGTCTATCATCTCCGATTGATCAAAAATAGCGATGATTTTTTTAGAAAGACAAAATCCTTATTAACAGTGCATAATTTACCCTATCTCGGACATGGTGCGGAAGGAGCTTTACAAGCTTTTGGACTGCCCCGAGCCCATATGTCAGCCCTTCCAGATTGGGCTGAACACCTCCCCTTGGCCCTGGGATTATTGTCCGCAGACAAGATCAATACTGTATCACCTGGATATGCAGATGAGATGTTAACACCTGAATTCGGCGCTCATCTGGAAGGTTTTCTGGCTTCTCGGAAAGCTGATCTTACAGGAATCCTGAATGGATTGGATCTAGTTTCCTGGGATCCTGAAACCGATTCCAGCCTTCCTGTTAGATATTCCAACGATACGCTTGAAAAAAGGACGGAAAATAAAAAGCTGCTGCTCGAAGAACTGGGGCTTACTCCTGATGTAAAAGTCCCTCTCCTGGCTATGATCAATCGAATGGATTACCAAAAAGGTGTGGATCTGGTCCCACCTGCACTTGAGATGATCACCGACCTAAACTGGCAGGCAGTCATCCTTGGCACTGGCGAAAAAGACCTCGAAGAAACCACTCGTCAATTGGATCTTGACCATACCAGGATCCGTTCAGTCTTAAAATATGATGGAGCATTGGCCAGGCGTATTTATGGAGGCAGCGATCTAATTCTGATCCCATCCCGCTACGAACCCTGTGGTTTAACACAGATGATCGGCATGCGCTACGGTTGTGTGCCGTTGGCCCGAGCCACAGGCGGTTTAAAGGATACAATTGTTGATTATCAAGCCGAACACTCAGGGAAAAGCACTGGTTTCCTTTTCGAGGAGGCTACTTCTGAAGCGCTGGCGGACTCTCTCCGCAGGGCTTTGGCAGTCTATCATGACCAAAGAC
>CAZOUN010000144.1:0-4555 GCA_964582965.1 uncultured Anaerolineales bacterium
CGCTGTCGGAATCATCGCTGTCGGAATCATCGCTGTCGGAATCATCGCTGTCGGAATCATCGCTATCGGAATCATCGCTATCGGAATCATCGCTGAAGTCATCTTCGCTGTCTTCGCTATCTTCCGGCTCTGTGCTGAAGGAAGTTACGCTTTCGCCCAGGGCTTGAACATCCTGTGCTTGAGGTCCCTTATCGCTTTCAACAACATCAAACTCAACCCGCTGTCCTTCGTCAAGCGTTTTGAATCCGGCCCCATTGATTGCACTGTAATGCACGAAGACGTCACCTTCGCCATTGTCGCGCTCAACGAAACCATAGCCTTTTCCTGCGTTAAACCATTTTACGGTACCGGTCTCACGCTCTGCCATAAAAATCTCCTTCGTACTAAATGGTATCAACCAGCAGTGCGCCCCTCCCCTCGTTCCAAAAAAATAAAATTGCTCAAGAAACGGGCGTTCTGCTTCAGGAACTAGAAAAATCTAATCCCATTGAATAAATATAGCATGAACGAGAAATCCCGTCAACAGAAAATAAGCCTCTCTGCGTCTCAATATATGAGTGATTTACGAGGGTAAATACGGGTCAAAATCCAGTTCCAAGCAATCCATATATCAAATTAAATTCTCCCAATGAACAAGTAAATACCTTCCCTCAAAACACCGCTATAATATGGATGGGAAATTCTTTATGACAATTGAAACTCTTACATTATTTTTTTTTACTGCTCTGACGTTCGGAGGGGGAGTTTTTTTTGTAGTCTTGTCTCTGATCGAGAAAGAAAAGAGGGCAGCTTTTCGAGGGGCAGTGCTCATCTTCCCCTTCACAGCTATCTTCCTTCTAGCTCTCCTCTTTCCAGAAAAGATTCAGGACGGAATTCTCCTAGTCACAATTGGTATTCTGGTAATTTCAGTCATCCTCTTTTTTGTACCCATTAAAACCCAGCAGCTAGAATTTAACCAACCAGAAGATCAAGTGGATGAACGGGAGATCATCTTCGCCAGGGCGAGGCTGGAGCCCGGAACACCCGACTATGAGTCCTATTATCAGGATCACCCCCACCAGAAAACCCAGGATGATTCATCCCGTGAACAAACCGGTTTGCTATCTCCAGATGCCCGCTTCATGGATCCGCTGCATAGGGCTTCTGCAGTAGGTAGTTTCTCTCTCACAGAAGCACTCCGGAATGCAGTAGATGGCCCTTTAGCAGCCGAAAAATTCCAGTCTACTTCAGAAGATTTTACGAAAACGGTAAAAAGACTATCTGAATTTTACGGCGCACTCGATTGCGGGATCACAGAATTGAAACCTGCCCATATTTATTCCCATATCGGCCGCGGAACTGGAAAATATGGCGATAAAGTCACCCTCGATCACCAATATGCAATTGCTTTTACAGTAGAGATGGATTTCGAGATGACTTCATATGGCCCTTACGCACCTGTGGTCATGGAGTCCGCCCGGCAGTATGCCGAATCAGCCCGGGTATCAATTCAACTAGCAGCTGCCATCCGTGACCTAGGATATCCCGCCCGGGCTCATATCGATGGGAACTATCGTGTGATTGCACCCCTTGTTGCCAGGGATGCCGGGCTGGGAGAGATTGGACGGATGGGATTGTTGATGACCCCCTTACAAGGGCCCAGGGTGCGGGTTGGCGTTGTAACTACTGATCTGCCCTTAATTCCTGATCCTTATAAGGGAGAACCGAGCATCCTGGATTTCTGCCAGATCTGCAAAAAATGCGCCCACAACTGCCCCAGCCAATCAATTCCCCTCGGAGACCGCGAGATCAGCAACGGGGTCTTGCGCTGGAAGATCAATCCCGAAACCTGTTACCACTATTGGACGATCGTCGGCACTGATTGCGGACGCTGTCTGGCAGTTTGTCCCTATTCCCATCCGGATAACCTGCTTCACAATCTGGTCCGCTGGGGTATAAAAAGATCTGGCACTTTCAGGAGAGCCGCACTCTTCCTGGACGATTTCTTCTACGGAAAAAAACCTCCCTCCCGGGGTAAGACCTTATTACCCTGAGGGTTTTACTTAATTCCTAGATAAGGAATTACCCCACCAATCCAATCTGGATGTAAAATAAGGGAACACTGAATTATTTCTATAATAGTTAAAAGAAACAATATTCATAAAGAGAGGTGTTTATGGATCCTGTAATTTTATCTCGATGGCAGTTTGCCATGACTACCATCTTCCATTTCTTCTTTGTTCCGGTTACGTTGGGATTGGCAATGTTTCTGGCTATCCTGGAAACGAAATACGTTATCAGCGGCAAAGAGATTTATAAGAAGATGACCAAGTTCTGGGGCAAGATCTTCCTGATCAACTTTGCAGTCGGTATTGTTACCGGCATTGTTCAGGAATTCCATTTTGGGCTTAATTGGTCTGAATACGCCAGATTTATGGGTGATGTTTTTGGCGCTCCGCTGGCAATAGAAGGCTTAATGGCCTTTTTCCTGGAATCTACCTTCATCGGTGTGTGGATCTTCGGCTGGGATAAACTCTCCAAAAAAGGTCACCTCGCTGCAGCCTGGTTGGTAGCGATCGGTTCCAATCTTTCTTCCCTTTGGATACTGGTTGCCAACTCTTTCATGCAGAATCCGGTTGGATATGCCATCCGCAACGGACGGGCAGAAATGACCGATTTCGGAGCCTTGCTTGGCAATCCTAATGTCTGGTATCAGTTCCCGCATGTGGTCACAGCCGGTCTCAGCGTTGGTGGCTTCCTGATCATGGGTTTCAGCGCCTGGCACTTATTAAAGAATAAACCGGGAAATCAGGAATTCTTCAAGCTCTCCTTCAAATGGGCCGCTTCATTTGCACTGGTAGGTTCAATCGCGGTGGGATTAATTGGGCATACCCAGGGTCAATTCCTGGCTGTGTCACAACCCCTTAAAATAGCCGCTATGGAAGGACACTGGGAAACCGAAGAACCCGCTTCCTTCTCAGTGATCGCCATTGTTGACCAGGAAAAACAGGAAAATACCTGGGAGATAAAGGTACCAAAATTCCTCTCCCTAATGCTTTTCAATGACCTGACATCTGAGTTTAAGGGCCTGATCGATCTTGATGCTGAAGAGGTTGCCAAATATGGTCCAGGAGATTACATACCTCCAGTAATAATCAGTTACTGGTCCTCCAGGACGATGATAGGTATCGGGCTGCTGATGGTTCTGTTAGCAGGGTTGGCGGTATTGAGGTCCTATTGGGCTAAACTTGAAAAACAAAAATGGTTCCTAAAAATCCTGGTTCCCGCAGGTTTGCTACCAACCATCGCCATCACTGCTGGTTGGATTATCGCCGAAACCGGACGCTGGCCCTGGATCGTTCATGGTTTGCAGAAGATCGAAGATGCGGTATCACCTACAATCACACCCGGGAATATCATTTTCTCACTGGTTAGCTTCCTGGTCCTGTACAGCGTACTGGGATTTATCGGAGTTAAGCTGATGATCAAATATGGAACAAATGATCCCGATCTCGCAGAAGGAAAAGGAGAGTAATCATGGATCTCAATATACTCTGGTTTATATTACTGACTGTATTGTTCAGTGGTTTTTTCTTCCTGGAAGGATTTGACTACGGTGTCGGAATGCTGCTTCCGTTTGTCGCAAAAAATGATCGGGAGCGGCGGGCAGTGATAAACACCATTGGCCCGGTCTGGGATGGGAACGAAGTTTGGATGATCACTGCTGGAGGGGCAATGTTCGCAGCTTTCCCGCATATGTACGCCACTCTCTTTAGTGGATTTTATGTGGCACTGGTGTTCATGCTAATCGGCCTTATCATCCGCGGTGTGGCTTTTGAATTCAGGAGCAAACGGGAAGACCCAGCCTGGCGCGAGCGCTGGGATTGGGCCATATACTACGGAAGCCTGATACCCGCTCTGCTGTGGGGCGTGACCATTGCCAACTTGATGCGAGGCGTGGCAATCGAATCGGACCTGAACTATTATGGCGGATTAATTCCTATGCTTAATCCTTACTCTATGTTCGGCGGAGTGGTTTTCCTGGGATTATTCCTTGTCCACGGGGCCAGCTTTTTAGGCATCAAACTGGAAGGCGATTTGAAAGACCGGGTTAAAAAGCTCTCCGGAAAGATCTGGATAGCTGTTGTTGTCCTAACAGTCATTTTCCTGGTCTGGACCTATTTTGCTACAGATATCCTCAATAATCCCGGTTTTGACGGGATGATTCCAGCCATTCTAGCTGCCGTCGCCTTGCTGGCATATGGCTGGTTCATGCGCCAGGGGAAAGAGGGCATAACCTTCATCTGCGGCGGATTGGTGATCATCCTGGCTACAGTAATGGTCTTTTCCGGACTCTTCCCGAATCTAATGGTCTCGACCCTGGATCCGGCTTACAACCTAACTATCTATAATGCCTCTTCCAGCCCCTACACTTTAAAGGTGATCACTATTGTGGCGGCAATCTTTATTCCGATCATACTGGCTTACCAGGGTTGGACCTACTGGATCTTCCGTAAAAGGTTGAGTCCAGACAGCCCGGATCTGCACTACTAAAATAAAAAAAGAGGTTGGCTAA
>CAZOUN010000145.1:0-4486 GCA_964582965.1 uncultured Anaerolineales bacterium
GCTTTCACCGGTAGCCAGGTAGTTCTCGATGGCCTTAATGTATTGATGCTTGGTGGATTTCTGCCATGTAGGATCATTCTGGATGGTGCGGACCACAAAACCCCTTAAGTCAAAGCTCGGAAAAGGCAGGATTTCTGATGTGAATTTGTTGTCGTCTTCACTCATTATTTAGTCCTAAAATACCACTTTTTCACCCTCTGTAATACTTGGTATATTCCCGTTTACGTAAGTATTAAAAACCAAAGTATATATTCCTGTTCAGTGGATTTATGTTGCAGAATTGAGCGTCGGATTAATCATCTGATGTTAATTATGGGCGGCTGACTGATAGTCAGTTGAAATCTAATGCCGGATGATTAAAGATCAGTTAGCAGGTGATAGCTATACTGGCTCCATATTAATATCTCCTTGATTTCTTATCCATACTTTGATTCTATTGAATTTTATGAAGAAATCATGATTTTCCTCTTAAGGATATGTCTAGAAAATATCTTCATAATTCCTTCATAACTTCTTTATAATCTCTTTAAATCCGGTTGATATAGTAATTATGAGGTGATTTATGACCAAATCTATTCTAATCGTGGATGATGAGATCCAATTGCTTTCCTTGCTCTCTGATGTGTTACAGAAGGAAGGTTATAAAATCTTTACCGCCAGGAACGGTGAGGAAGCCCTTTACCAGGCCAGGCAGGTACGACCGGATCTGATCCTGCTGGATGTGATGATGTCTAAAATGGATGGCTACGAATTCATGCAATCTCACCGCAAGGAATTCAACACGCCAATCATCATGCTCACTGCCAGGGTTGACGAGGTGGACAAACTGCTGGGGCTGCAAATGGGAGCGGATGACTACATTACCAAACCTTTCAGCCCTCGGGAGGTTGTTGCCCGGGTCAGCGCAGTGCTCCGCCGGGCGGGATCTTTAGATATGTCAAACGAAATGGTCCGGGTAGGGGATTTATCCCTGGATCATCGTACTCACCTGGTGACTGTTTTGGACAGGTCATTAGATTTGACACGCTCCGAGTTCGACCTGCTGGCGGTTTTTATGGCTGCCCCCGGGCGGGTCTTTTCCCGGGCTGAGCTGTTGGAGAGGGTCCAGGGGAGTGTTGTGGATGGGTATGAGCGCACGATCGATGTGCACATCAAGAATATTCGCAAAAAGATTGAAGAAAACCCTTCTGACCCGAAGTATTTAGAAACAGTCTATGGTGTTGGTTATCGACTGCAGGCTGCCAGGGAGGGTTGAAATATGCGAACCCTGGCCTTTAAGTTCACTCTTGTTCTGGTGCTGATCAGCCTGCTGGGGATCGGATTTACGGCAATTTACGCCAGCCAGATCACCACCAAGGAATTCAACCGATTTCTTATAAATATAAATGAAGAAGAAATAATTGAAAATCTGGTGGATTTGTACCAAACGCATGGTGACTGGGATGGCATCACGCAGCGAGAAACCCGGTCGTTAATGGGAGGACCGGGGATGTCACCCACTGTGGCCGATGAGAATGGTGTAGTGGTTCTATCTGGCATGATGAATGTTGAGGGAAATCAGCTGACCCGGAAGGAGATCTCACAAGGGATACCCATTGTGGTGGATGGAGATGTTGCTGGTACATTGATCCTTCCCTCAATGCGGTTGCTGCCTAATATGCCGGATGTGAGCGACTTCATGGAATCCATTAACCGTTCACTACTGATTGGCGGAGGTATCGCCATTACGGCTGCGGTCATTGTAGGTTTATTCTTCTCTCTGACTCTTACCAGAAGATTGAGCCGACTAACGAGTGCGGCCAAGGCAATTTCTGAAGGGAATCTGGAACAGAGTGTGGAGATCAAGTCTCGGGATGAGATCGGGGAATTGGGAGCCGTGTTCAACCAGATGAGCGGTGATCTGATCAGGTCCCGGGAGCAGCGCCAGCAGATGACTGCGGATATTGCCCATGAGCTGCGCACTCCATTGAGCATCATCCTTGGTAGGGCTGAGACTCTATCCGAAGGTATGCTGCCGCCTACACCGGAGGTTTCCCAGATCATTTATAGCGAAGCCCAGCGCATCAACCGACTGGTGGAGGATCTGCGCACGCTTTCCCTTACAGATGCAGGAGAATTAAGTCTCGAGCTGCAGCCTGTTTCAGCATCTAATCTGGTCAGAGAACAGGTCGATATTCACCAGAAGAACGCCCGGGAGAAAGATATCTCACTGTTCGCTGATCCTCTTTCTAGCCAATTGATAATCAAAGCTGATCCAGACCGGATCAAACAGGTGATGACCAACCTGATCAGTAATGCCATTCGCTATACTCCTGCAGGCGGGACGATAAGGATCAACGCCCGGCAGGAAAGGAAGGGGGTTGCCATCTCAGTCCAAGACAGTGGGTCGGGTATATCTGAAGAGGAGCTGCCGTATGTATTTGACAGGTTCTACCGGGGAGACAAGGCCCGGGAACGCGATTCCGGCGGTACCGGCCTGGGCCTAGCGATTGCTAAATCGTTGATCTCTGCTCATGGAGGATCCATCAAAGCCGAAAGCAAGCTGGGATCGGGGACAGTTTTCACTTTCTGGATTCCAGCTGTTTTCTAGGTAAGGAGAACGATGAAAGCTTTAAGGATTAGTTTAATTGGATTGGCTGTATTGATGTTGATATCCTGTACGGCGTTGGATCAGGGAAGCAATCTATCAGACGAAGAACTGGTTGCCACTGCTGTAGCCAGAATTCAGGAGGAGATGAATGCTACCCAGGCAGCCCTATTGTCTGAGCAGGGAGAATCTGATCCCTCGGTTGTTGAATCCACTTCCGATAGCCAACCGGCTGCTGAAGAGGAAATGCCTCCCGCCATCCCGGGCCTGGATCCGATTGATGTCATTTACCTGGCTGACAGCTACGGATTTGATTGTAATTCACCGGAATTGAAGGAAAAACATCTGATCTGGTCCTGTTTTCTGGAATTAGATGATAGCCAGTATCAAATTAAGTTGTGGGGAAGAAACCTGGAGACAGTGGACATGATTGAGGTTGCGGCTTTTTATTACGATCTGGACGTCACAGATTATTCAGATCTCTCTTCTCTGTTGTTTGGGGAAATAGCGCGCATACCCTTTTCCGGCAGTATTGCATTGGAAGCTGAGAACTGGGTCTCGGATGCCATTCTTCTCTTGCAGTCGGTTGGCGATGAAAGAGTAAGTACATTTCAGGGAGTGAGATATTACCTTTATACGCTGCCTTCCATGCATGTGATGGAGGTTGGCAGTCTGCAGTGAAAGGGAATTCTTTACAAGACGCACCTCAGTTGTTCATATTTCCTTTACAACCTCTGAGTAGACTGAATGTATATAACAGGGGTGGTTGAATGAACAACCGCCCAAAGGAGAATAAAATGAAAAAAACATATCAAATCTTTTCCATCTTGATGGTCCTGGCCCTGGCATTTGGGGCAGCCAGCCCAGCTTTTGCCCAGGGTGGCGATCATCCTGAACGCGGAGACGGACCACTCAGCGAATACCTGATCGCTGCCTACGCAGATGCCACAGGCTTAAGCGTGGAAGAGGTCCAGAGCCGCGTAGTCGCTGGCGAGACCCTGAAAGATATAGCTGCATCTCTTGGCTACTCAGACCTCAAGGGGACTGTTGGCAGCAATGCTCTTGCAATGGCTGTTAGCGCAGGTGCGATCACTCAGGAACAGGTAGATAGGCTTGCCAACCGGGAGGAAATGGGCGGAAAGGGAGCCGGCATTTTTGAAAAACTTGGACTCAGCAAGGAAGAAACGAAGGCGTTGCTGGATTCCGGGATGACCATGCAGGAGATCTTTGCCCAGCAGGGAGTTGCCAGAGGACCAAGAGATGGCAGTCATGGCGGAAACTTCGACCCGCGCGATGGCAGCAGAATCGCTGAATTTTGCGGAGTGTCCACGGACGAGGTCCGCTCCAGGATGAAGGCTGGGGAAACCATGCAGGAGATTTGCCCCGGCTTTGGATTACCATAACCACCTGAGGGCCCTGTATTACCATAGAGATTGAATTAACGAAATAGGAAATTCTCTCTTCTCCCTCCCCAAAAGCCCCCATCGTTCGATGGGGGCTTAACTTTTGCCCAGTTTCGAAACAAAATACCGATCTAATTAGATCGGTTTTTGTCGCTTGTGACTCTAGGAGGACTCAAACCTCCAGCCATACGATTAAGGGTCACTTGGTATTTATATTAAAAATGCGACCTATACTATCCAGCGCTGGTCTCAATGTCAGAGTTTTCTTTTTGCATTAGACCAGATAACAGCGATGCATTATTGTAGCCTAGTAAGTATAAAGCCGTTATCCGCCACCGTAGGACAGATTCGAATCCTGCCAGGCACACATACGTACGTAATTAAAGCAACTTACACCTGGTCCTGTTCAGTATGGAATAAAATCTGCAGGCTGCTTCTCCCAGTCTCTCTCTATACCCAAATACAGCGAAGTGGTCTCGATGCTTTCATGTCCCAA
>CAZOUN010000146.1:0-4392 GCA_964582965.1 uncultured Anaerolineales bacterium
TCAAAAACAGGCACACTCAAATGAGTGTGCCGTTGTGTTTAATGATGCCTCGCATCAGATTTCCTCACCCAAGTAATACTTACTTCTTCTTAAGAACGGAACTGATTTTTGCTATATATATTCTGAATTCCCAAATCAACCAACACATGCTAATCCTTAACCTAATTGGTTAAAGTATCAGTTTTTAAGCTATATGGTTAAACTTGCCCTATTTAACCTATTAGGTTAAATTATGATAAAATGTATGTGAAGATATTGATTACTGGGAATAAAAACATGCTAAATAACAAAAAGTATATTGCAGTTATCGGTGATGTAATCTCCTCAAAGAAAGTTGAGAAGAGAAAAGATCTGCAGGATAAGTTGATAATAATATTCAAAACCTTAAATTCAGCTAATAATAATTTAATATCTCCGTATACTATTACACTAGGGGATGAATTCCAAGCGGTTTATGAGAGGGCGGATAATTTATTCCAGGATTCCCTATATATACTAGAAAAAATATATCCTCATAAGATTAGATTCTCCTATGGCATTGGCGAGATTAGCACTGAGATTAATCGAGAGCAATCAATTGGCATGGACGGCAGCGCTTTTTACAATGCCCGGGATGGTATATCGAAGATCAAAAAACAAAGAGGAAACTACAGATTCAATATATCCGGTTTAGAGGATTTAGAAATTGAGAAACTTTATAACAATTCATTATTTATATATTCTAACCTGCTAAAACAATGGAAGAATAATCGCTATACCATTCTTCGTGAAACAATGGAAGGAACATCAGTAAAAGACATTGCCAGGGAACTAAAACTAACTGAGACAGCCGTTTACATGAACATTTATGACGGAAGTATGCGTGAGTTCATTGCAATAAATGAAACACTATCCAAAAGGATAAACGATCAGGTATTACAAAAATGATATCAATTTTCTTAATTAATACATTGTTGTTATCCAGGATCATATACACATTCGATGACAACAAATTACAAAACAAACAAATCCCCTACTACCTTTGCGTCCAAGTAATTGGTTTCGCTCTTTTATCAATAAACAAAGCTTGGATATTCTTGGTATTATCTGCCGTAGTTGCAAATGCGCTTATCATACTGTGGGAAAAAAAATCAAAACACATCAGGGTTGGAAGAATATCCGCACTGATATTGCTATCGCTAGTTTACATAATATTCACTACTAAATCAGATACTGTAGCATTTAACCCAATTATCATCTCGTACATCAAAAAAACAGTTGTATACAATTCATTTTTTGATAACGTCAATGAGGTAGCGAGGCTTAATACCTATATGTTGGGTTTACTGTTCATATTGAACGAATCAAATATTATCATCAGGCAACTCTTCGATTGGTTAAAAATTACACCGAAGGAACCCGAAGATGACCAGCAACATGTTGACGCTGTATTCCCAAGTGACAAATATATAAAAATAGATGAATATAAATCTGGTAGAGTTATCGGAATAATGGAGAGAGTATTTGTTTATTTTGCGGTAGCGCTAAATGAATATTCAATTATTGGTTTTATCTTAGCCGCGAAGGCATTTGCAAGATTCAAAGAACTTGATAATAAAGCATATGCTGAGTACGTCCTTATTGGCACATTATCATCAATCTTATTATCTTTTATTGTTGCGAATCTAATCATTTTATTTATTAATTGATGACTTTCTTATGTCTTGAATCAGCATGCGAGTATCAAATTAATTAGATCATGTATGCATTCCTCGCACACCAATTAGTCAAGTTCTCCCTGAGAAATTCTTAGTCTATTTTTTGGAATTTCAATGTCAGGGACAAGGGATTCATAAGCCCGTGGACAGCGGTTCAATCCCGCCCCCCGGCACTCAAAACAGGCACACTCAAATGAGCGTGCCGTTGTGTTTAATTATGTCTAGCAATAAATTTTCCACTACGAGCGATACTTACTTTTTCAAAAGAACAGAACTGATCTTCGTTTCTTCTTTATTCATGATGCGCTGGATATTGAACCGGTGCAAGTAAAATACAAGAACTGTGAGGAAAAGTCCAATTAGGACAAAAACGAGCGGATAACCTTCCAAATAGGTCACTATAGGCAGGGCGATAAACGTGGTGAAGGAACCGACAACGATATAATCCGTCAACGCTGCGGGGATGATCACCAACAAAGCAAACAACAAACCGAGTTTCCAATTCAAACCAATCATCATGCCAACCAATGCAGCGACCCCCTTTCCTCCTTTGAATTTCATATAGAAGGGGAAAATATGCCCAATAATCGCCATTAGTCCTGAAAGAAAAGCCAGATCCGGGTTCTCGGGATAGATCCACTTCACTACCAATACGGCTAAGATCCCTTTGAGAACATCTACAACGCCGACGATCACCCCATATTTCAAACCCATGATGGTGGTGATGTTCGAAGCCCCCGCATTGCCAGAACCGTGTTCCCGAATATCGATCTTACCAACAAACTTGCTGATCAAAAAAGCTGCCTGGATACAACCTAACAGATAACCGATAAGGCAGCTAATTAATATTTGATTGACCATTTTCTTACTCCTCGAACTACTTGGTCTACCTTTGGCCTGTGCTTATTATTTTTTATTGCCCATTAAATCATTATAAGGGGTTATTAATAACTCTGTTTACTGTATCTCTTTTTCCTAGATCGTCACCACTTAAAAACTATCTATAACAACTAGGGACATTACAATATTCTAAGGCACGTTTAAGTAGATCAGCGGTAAGATTTTGATAGGACCCACACCAATTCCACAAAGTCGAGGATTAATGAAAAAAACATCTTACACAGCGATTATTTTTGTAATATTTTTCTTGCTTACCGCTTGCTCTACTGAACCAACTGCTGTACCCATCCCTGATACGCCGGAACCTACACCGGAGCTAATTGAAGCAGCGCCAACTATAACAGCCGAGGCTGAAGAAACAGAAGCAAAAGAGAACGCATTTGAGGTCGAAGAGACCAAGACAACGCTCCTAGTCTATACCGGAGACGCTCGCTTCTCACGCGATGGTGGAGAAACCTGGGGACTGGCAGATACCGGCCTGTGGTTAGAAAGTGGCGATAGGCTCCAAATCACTCCAGGGAGTATAGCCTTGATCCTGTTTCCAGACGGCTCGCTAATCCGACTGGAAGGCTTTACTGATTTTGAACTCATTCTATGCGAGTTCGATTTTGAAAGTGGTACAAAACGGATCATTGGCAAGGTCCTGGAAGGATCTGCGATGGTAACTACAATGCCACTTCCCAATGCCGGTTCAATTTTCCAACTTTGGGTACTGACCAGCCTGATCGACCTGACTTTTGATCCTGCCCTGGCGGTTCCTCTTGATCAATCAGAATTGGTGCCAGAGGATGAACGGATCGCTTTTGGCGCGACAATGCGGGAAGATTTTGATGGGGAAACCCTCTTCAGCTACTCCTCTCTGGTTGATTTTTATGTCCTGGAAATAATTGAGGGTGAATATGTGATGATCAAGACCAAACCACTGGACGGGCAGTACTCCCAATTAGACATCCCCTTTCGAGATAATATCGAACACGAATTCGAGCTAGAAGGCCTCCTGGATATTGCATCCGGTATCTTAGAGTTGAGCAGATCTGTTGAATCGATCACAGAACTCGATTTCTTTGGTTTCTCGATGATTGAAGAAGGTGAGCTGAGCGATAACCAGACCTTGTACTCTGTATTTCCCGTAACGGAATTAGCAGAATTTCTGGAAGAAGCGGATGACTCTGAAGAGAAACAGGAATTTGTAAATTACGTCAAGAAAATGCCAGCATATAAACGCTACCAGCTGCATTACCGCTACTATAAAACCATACCAGATATATTTGCTGCAGATATCTTATTGATGATTGAAAAATATAACCTGGGTTGTGATATCCGATCCGGGCTGGGTTGTCCATTACCCAGCGAATGCAACAAGGAGACCGGCGAAGGTTGTGAACTCAGTTCGGGCTGCAATGCTATCACCCGGGAGGGTTGTGATAAAGCCAAACTCAGCTGCATCGGCTATTCCAACTGTGATTGGGCAGACTGCAGCAGACGGCCTATGGTTATGTGGTCCTGCAGGCCCAGAGTCAGGAAATACTGTGATCCCAACATCCCTAATGATTGCGACGAATATTTGAACTCCAACCTAGCCCTGTTAGCAGGACTTGGTGAAGTAAGTGGTCCGGCAGATACCGGCGCCAGCGCCGATACAGATGCCGATGCCGATGCTGATTCCGATACTGGTACAGATTCCCAGACTGGCGAAGACGGTCAACCCGAGAACACAGCCACCTACTCCATACCCCTGGAGCTAGTTCAGAATACAGAGCTAGCCGGGCAGCCGCTTTATAATCCTAATGAACCC
>CAZOUN010000147.1:0-4375 GCA_964582965.1 uncultured Anaerolineales bacterium
GGCGCACATAATAAACCTGATTTATCGCAAGCTGTGAAGTCAGCTCATACCACGGTGTACCATCAGGTCCACTTTTTACCCCTGTGACCCAATGCGTGGTTTCGTAATAAAGCCGGTATTTCTTTTTCCAGCCCTCATATTCGTTGAATTTGTAGGCTTCGGTATAGGGGACTGTGATCTCAGCCAAATTGCCGCATTCAAAGATCTTGTCGTGCGGTTTGTTCAGGCGGTAACGAGTATGCTGAACATACACACCGGGTAGATATCCACCCCAAACCCGGTACCAGTACGCTAATGGGTGATCTCCATCCTGGATTTCAAGCTCATAATAAAGGTGAAGCAGCTCATCAAAGCTTGTTTTCCGGACGATTTCACTCTCATAATCCGGTTCTTTATAAATGTGTATGACTTTCTCATCGGCAGCAATCCTGCCAATGATCCCCCGCGTCATTTTACTTCCAGGTAGAGAAGAACCAGGCGTAAAGCCGGCACCTAATAACCCTAACAAGGATAGTTTGAGAAAGTTTTTCCGCGTAATGGATGTCAATCCACACCTCCACACCAGATTTTATCGAAGAGTACCAGGAAATACAAGCAACGCAATCCTTTATTCCTGATGAGTTGTGAATCGTTTTTATTCCCCGTTATAATAAAAATGATCAGGGGGGAATCACATTATTTATTCCCGAATATCGCACAGCACTTCATACTGGAGAACTGGTAAAAAGAACCTTCCTTTCATTGCTGAACAGGTTTCAGTGGATACATACCTTAAAATTTTGGACCAATATCGTCCTGCTCACCAAGCCTATCTCAGGATTGGATTGAACCGGAGGGTGTCGAAGAGAGAGTACCTGGATGTAGTCCAATATGCAGAAAGCATGGGGATGACTCGCCTGGACAAACAAACCTGATTTTTTTTCGTAACCTAATTGCGGCCTGATGTTATAATACGACCAGCCCGAAGATGAGTAAATTGCTATCTTTTCGGGAGATTCCACTGCAATTAATTATCCCCTTGTTTTTGGAGGTTTCTTATGTCAGGACATTCAAAATGGTCGACAATCAAACATAAAAAAGCGGCTACAGATGCCCGCCGTGGTGCTGAATATACAAAGTTAGCCCGTGAGATCCAGATCTCAGCCAGGGAAGGCGGTGGAGATCCAGAATCCAATTTTGGGCTGCGCCTGGCGATGGATCGAGCCAGATCAGCGAATATGCCCAGTTCTAATATCGATCGGGCGGTCAAACGCGGTACTGGTGAAGATAAAGATGCCGCAAGCATGGAAAAGATCCATTATGAAGGTTATGCACCTAGCGGGGTGGCAGTGATCTTAAACTGCATTACTGACAACCGCAACCGGACTGTGGCCGATATACGGCATGTTCTATCGAAGCATGGTGGAGGCATGGGTCAGGAAGGTTCCGTTTCCTGGCAGTTTACCAGAAAATCATATTTTAATATTCCTTGCGGCGATCTGAGTTTTGATGATCTATTTGAAATCGCTGCGGATAGCGGCGCGGACGATGTGATCGAAGAAGATAATTATTTTGAGATTATTGGTCCGGTCGAAGTATTTAAAACTATTTTCGACAAATTGAAAGCTGAATCTATCGTTCCAGAATCTTCAGGGTTGAGGATGGATCCAAATCAGGAAGTTGAGCTGGACCTGGAAAGTACCGTTCAGGTAATGAAAGTGATAGATATATTGGAAGAACTGGATGATATCCAGGAGGTTTACTCGAATCTCAAGATAAGTGATGAAGCCCTGGAAGAGCTGGCATTGCTAAATGACTGACTCGAGGGTAGTTATCGGAATCGATCCAGGTACTGCTATTACTGGATATGGATTGATCAAAGAATCTACGAGTGGTGATCTGACCTGGCTTACCCATGGTGTGATTACCACGCCAAGTGATTGGGATGAACCCCGCCGGCTGCTTCACCTGTACCGGTCATTATTGGAGATCATAAAAGATACGAAACCTGATTGCTGCGCTGTTGAGAAATTATTTTTCCAGAAAAATGTCAAAACCGCAATGAATGTCGGGCAAGGTCGAGGAGCAGCTTTGGTTGCTGTTGCGGAAGCTGAACTGCCGATTGGAGAATATTCCCCTTTAGTTATTAAGCAGGCTGTTGTTGGCTACGGAAATGCAGATAAGAAACAGGTCCAGCAAATGGTAAAACTGCTGTTGGGTCTAAGAGATGTTCCAAAGCCAGATGATGCAGCGGATGCACTGGCGGTCGCAATTTGTCATTTACATTCCACCCGAGGGTTAATTAAACACAACAATGATTAATCAGACAATTTTCCTTCGCTTTGGCGCATCATTATTAATTGGCATATTAATTGGAATGCAGCGGGAATATGCCCATAGTTCCGGTAAGGGGACTGGTTTGTTTGCCGGAGCGAGGACGTTTGCGTTAATGAGCCTGGCCGGATCAGCGGCAGCGTTTTTATCGGACACCCTGGATTCGATCTGGATATTGATCAGTATTATTGTAATGATGGGAATTATGATCATCGTGGCTTATTATGTGACCGCGACTGAACGTGAGGAAATTGGACTAACTTCTGAAGTTGCAGCCCTGATTACGGTGATCATCGGAGCGATCTGTTATATTCATTCCATCGAGTTGGCTGCAGCGATGGGCGTTGTAACCACTGTTCTACTTGCGGCAAAAGGGGAACTCCGTCAGTTTGTCAGGGTAATTACCAGGGAAGATGTTTTTGCTACCCTTCAATTTGCGGTGATCACAGCCATCATATTGCCGGTTTTGCCAAATAAGACTTTTGGTCCTCCACCCTTTGATGTATTAAATCCTGCCCAGATCTGGGAAATGGTGATCTTCATTTCAGGGATCAACTTTTTAGGTTATATCCTTGTTAAAGTAGTTGGCCCGAAGAAAGGCTTAGGGATCAGTGGTTTACTCGGTGGACTGGCATCTAGCACTGCAACGACCATGAGCTTTTCAGAGCGCAGCAAATCTCAAACTGGGATGGAAAAGCCTTTCGCAGTTGCGATCATTATTGCATGGATAATAATGTTCATCCGGGTGATGATCGAGGTTGCGGTTGTCAATAATAAACTATTGCCAGGTATCTGGCCCGCTTTAACTGCTATGGGTTTGGCTGCACTGATTTATGCAGGGTATCTTTATTTTTCTCAATCAGCTATTGATGAAGAAGAGCTGGCTTTATCAAACCCATTTGAACTCAGTACAGCTATAAAGTTCGGTTTGATCTATGCTCTGGTTTTAGTAGGTATTAAAGCTGCTGAATTGTATATTGGAGAGAAGGGAATTTATCTAACCAGCATCATCGCTGGCTTAGCTGATGTTGACGCAATAACTTTGTCAATATCAGATCTTACCCGAGCCGGAGGAAGCATATCTCTAGAATCCGGTAGATTTGCTATTATTCTAGCAACGATATCTAATACACTAACAAAGGGAGCGCTGGTATTTTCAATCGGTTCCAAGACTCTCCGTAAGTATGTTTGGCCGATTATGGCAGTGATGGTCGTTATTGGCCTGGGTATCGCCTTTTTCCTATGAGAGATAAAATATGATCGCGAGTTTACAAGGACAAGTCATCCAAATTGGTGAAGACAACCTGATTGTTGAGGTTGGGGGGATTGGCTATTTGGTTTTCGTGACTAAATATTTGGCTCAATCACAGCGCCGGGGAGAGGCTGTATCTCTCTTTACACATTTGGTTGTGAGAGAAGATTCGCTCACTTTATTTGGGTTTCAAGAACAAGAAGAGGTATCGCTTTTTAAGGAACTTATTAAAGTAAATGGTGTAGGACCGCGATTGGCCTTGGAAACTCTTTCCACACACAATCCGGATGTAATTAAACGTGCGGTCCTGAATAAACAGGAAGAGATATTTTCCCAGGTTTCTGGAATTGGAAAAAAGACTGCTCAGAAGATATTGTTATCTTTGGAAGATAGGATCAGCTTTACTGATGTGCTGGAGATTTCTCCGGAAACAGCGGGGATTAACGCAGAGGTCCAGCAGGCATTGGTTACCTTGGGATATTCGGTTTTGGAGGCACAGGCAGCGCTGCAGACTTTGCCAGATGATGCCCCGCTTAACCTGGAAACTAGGCTCACATTCGCCCTCAGGTTCTTCAGTTGAGATGTCCCTTACTGGACAAGAAGCGGACTATCAGTTATCATTTTTTCGGTTGCAGAACAACTTTTCTGATACAAAATAAATTCTAGAAGATCGATCAGAAATATGACTGGATCGATAGTCATTTTTTGATTTGCTTTATTAATAGCAGCGGAGGTATCGTGACTGAATCCATTAATCAAATTACATCAGAATTTAAGAAATTTATTGATGAATTTCAGCCTACGGCTGGG
>CAZOUN010000148.1:0-4362 GCA_964582965.1 uncultured Anaerolineales bacterium
CTGGAAAAGAAATCCTTGAAATACCATGTACGTTTTCGTCGCCGGAATGGGCTCCAAATGGAGAGTACTTCCTTTATAAAGATAAAGGAAAATGGATATTAGGCACCATAGATAATACACCTCAAAAACACCTGGAATTTTTAGATATACCCATCGACATAGAGGATTACCCCTCAGTAAGATTCCATTGGATTAATAATTTCTATTTCTTGGAGGAAGTTAAAAACTCAGAAGGGTGCACTATATACTTGGGTTCTTTGGATGGGATCATATCGAAGATATTTCATGCTAACTCATCTTATTGTCCAAGTACAAGCTACAGCGTATCAAACTGAGAATGTATTAATCATAAAATTGTTTCGCACCTAACCCCCCGCTCCACCTGACCGCAAGCTTTTTTACCAGGAACCCGTTTTTATCCCCTTTATCGGTTTCAGTTCTATAATAAATACCAGAAACACAGATCAGCAGGTGCCCTTTGCGAAGCACCCTGTGAAGGGCACCCATTAGGGTAGATGCTTCGCAAAACTCATCCGTGTTGTAGTTTGCAAATTATTATTATAGATGGATGAATTCACCACGCTGGTCTCCCTGCCATTTTATTTGATTGCACCAAAAGATATTATTGCACCCGAATTGCACCGTGAATCAGACACCGGAAAATTCTGTCCATAAAAATTCATTCCATTCTCAGAGAACTGAATAAAATGTGCCTCAAATTTGACTGATTTTACCCCTGCGCTATAATTAGGAAACCACGCACCCGTAGGTCCTTCGGCTGCCACTTCTCTTTCGCTCAGTGTTCGCTCTGGGTAAAATCTTAACTTCTAATTGGACGGGGATAGTGAAAATCCTGTCCATCCTCTCTATAGTAGTAGACTAGAATTTATTCATCAAGAGCACTAAGTCCATCCTTTCCATGCCAATTGCACCATGTTTGCACCAGAACTGCACCAAAATCACTTTCTAAATCAACTGGATTTGCGGCTCGATTTCAATTTAATTTACGGTATCCTCCTACTTCATTAAATCAAATAATTCAGGGCGCAAAAAGTATCTACTGCGCCAATCTATGGGGTGAATATTTCCATTACGGCTTTACAGAATCTCCTATCTTCACTAAAATGAACTATAACAATCAATTTATTCACTTGTCTTGGTGGATGGATTCATAAATAATCGGGGTATACAAGGTCTATGGAATATCAAAATTATTATAAAATTCTGGGTATCCCGGAAGATGCGTCCGAAGATCAGATAAAAAAGGCTTTTCGAAAAGGAGCCAGGAAATATCATCCTGACGTAAATCCTGACAATCCCGAAGCTGAAGAGAACTTTAAAAAACTCAACGAAGCCCACCAGGTTCTCTCCGATCCTGAAAAACGCAAAAAATATGATCAATTTGGAAACCAATGGAAAGAATACAGCCAAACAGGCGGTCAACCGGATGACTTTAACTGGTCGCAGTGGTCCACGGGGCCAACAGCCAATCAAGCCCCTGGTCAGCAAACAAGGACTGTCAGCCCGGAGGAATTTGAGCAGATCTTCGGCCAAGGAGGAGGAGGATTTTCTGATTTCTTTGAAACTCTCTTCGGAGCTTCCGCTGCCCGGGGTTCACGCACAGGGGCTGGTTTCCAACAGAGGGAAACATACCAGCCGTTCGGTGGAAACCGCGCTGTTCAACAAGGCCAGGACCTGGAAACCCCAGTAGAAATTTCGTTGGAAGAAGCCTATCATGGAACCAGCCGCATTATCCAAAAGGGTCCCGGTGATAAGGTTAAAGCCAAAATCCCCCCCGGAGTCCGCACCGGATCCAGGGTTCGCCTGAAAGGGAAAGGACAACCAGTACCGGGTGGGCAACCTCCTGGTGATTTGTTCTTGATTGTGGAAGTGGCGCCTCACCCGGATTTTGAACGCAAGGGCGATGACCTGCAGGTTTCAATTCCTGTGGATATCTACACCTTACTCCTGGGAGGAAATATTGAGGTAAATACCCCGGGTAAAACCGTCCGTCTGGACATACCCCCCGAGACACAAAACCAGACTCGTTTCCGTTTACGTGATTTAGGAATGCCAAAACTTGATCGAAAAAATGATCGGGGAGATATGTATGTACAGGTGAGCGCTGTTCTTCCAGAAAATTTGACTGAAGAAGAGCGGGAACAATTCAAAGCCTTACAAAATTTGCACAAGTCCAAATAAGCGAGGAAAAACCATGCCTCATGAAATCATCCATTACCCAAATGATGAAAAATCAGTCTATATTTCATTTCAAGCTGCTCATATTGCTTGCATCTCACTGGATTTTCTCCTGGCGTGTGAAGCGGAGGAGTTGATTAAGCCACAATATACAGCCCAGGGATGCCCTGGCTACACTTTGAAAGATATCCAAAGATTACAAATTATTCGTCGGCTGCACGAAGACCTTAGGCTTAATTTTCCAGCAATTGAGGTCGTTCTTCACCTGCGCGAGCAGATCGAGGATTTGGCTGAACAACGCAGTTCTTTCGAGCGGAAGTTTTTGGAACAGCAAGCAGAACTTCGTCGTTTGAAGAAACTCCTGGGTGGACTTCGATCAGCTGTTTAAAAACCTAAGAAATAAAATCATGAGTTACTTAAGTTGGTTTTGGATTGCATTTAGATGAGGTACGCAATGAATTTTATCTTGCGGACAATCAAAATCCGAGGAGTTGGTCTCAGAATAGATGTTTTTCGGAGACGGATAGAGAAGGTTGTTATTGCACCCATTACTGAAAATCTTGTCCGAATAAACAAAATATGAAACCATAAGATCTCAATTTAGATATTGGAATCCGAATTCATGTCCGCCATTGGTCTCCGATCACTTCAAAGTCGGGCCTTGGGCGATCCTTCATATTGGTTCATGGGCTCAGTAGTAATGCCCGCACCTGGGACCAAGTCGCTTCCCGCTTAGCAAAAGCGGGTCACCAAGTTGCCGCAATCGATCAGAGAGGACATGGTTTAAGTGAAAAACCAGATAACGGTTATGACTTCCCATCCATATCCAAAGACTTGCAAAATATTATTCAACAGCTTGATTGGCATCAGCCAATTCTGGTTGGTCAATCCTGGGGGGGGGAAATGTCTTACTCGAATTTGCAGCCCAGTTCCCTGGAGTCAGTCAAGGATACGTTTTTGTCGATGGAGGGTTTTTGAACCTCAGTGAACGGGGACCTTGGGAGCAATCCGCAGTCGAACTTAGACCACCAAATCTCACCGGCACCCCTTGCTCGCAGATCGCTGACAGGATCCGCCAGATGAACCCTGGCTGGTTAGATGAAGGTATCGAATCGACATTGGGAAATTTTGAAATCCTCCCGGATCT
The DNA here is from genome assembly GCA_964582965.1 of uncultured Anaerolineales bacterium. Taxonomy (GTDB): domain Bacteria; phylum Chloroflexota; class Anaerolineae; order Anaerolineales; family UBA11858; genus B10-G9. Next base: position 3,347 of record CAZOUN010000148.1, read on the forward strand.
GACCGTGCGTCCCTGGTTGACCCTGGAAAGGCATATGATGATCCTGAGAGCGATGTTCGAGCAGGATCCCCTAGCCTTATATCCCCGCGTAGAGGAACCAGTTCTGATTTGCGCTGCTGATGATGGTAACGATCGGATGCCATTCAAACGCTCACATGTTAAGGCTGCAGAAGACAACCTGAATAACGCAGAAGTCATCTGGTTCCCAGATTGCGTCCACGATATCCATGTTGATCAACCAGAAAAACTAGCTACCGCAATTTTGGCCTTCTCGGGGGAATAAGATCAAGAAAGATTTTTGTTAGTGCCCTGCCTGAAATTGACGAAAAATACACCTAGTGGATAATAATTCAATACCACGCACCCGCAGCTCAGGGTAAACAGTTGACTTCGAATTGGACGGGGAAGGTAAAAATCATTTCCATGGGGGAAAATACCGTCCATCCTCTCGATGTGGTTGACAGCAAATTGTCCATCAAGAGCACAAAATTCATTCTTTCCTCCCCACTTGGACCAGAACTGCACCAGGATCAACCAAATCAACTGGTTTGGCGGCTCGAATTCTATATATATCGCATTAATAGTAAATTGCGGACAATAAACTCTTGATCAATGAAGGCATTTAACTGCCTTCAATATGTCCCAAACCTACCAATGCAGCTGGATCAATTATTTGGAGGGGCAGACCATTTGAGATTTTATTCAAGAAGCTTTACGGTCCCTTTTTATACCTTAGAAGATTGACTTTTTTTTAGGGTCGATCATAGAAAAAAAATGGAGACAAGATTTTAATAATAAGGATTAAAAATCATCCTAATTCCAGGATCTATACTTAATGATTAGTAAAAGTGTATTATCATTAAGATATAATTCCACAATTCCTAGCAATATAGGAGTAAAGATGACTAAAATAAGTAAAGGAGAGAAAACATAATGGAAGCTTTAACACAACAATTGATGAAGTACCTATCCGGTGATGGATTATCACAAATCAGTAAACAAATTGGCACGGATGA
>CAZOUN010000149.1:0-4304 GCA_964582965.1 uncultured Anaerolineales bacterium
TATCAGCCTTTTTCAATTTTATCCAAAACGATATTGTTTCCGATTTGAAAAACCCCTGTGATTCACCAATGCTTAAAAAATTGTTCCGAGCTAAAGCACCTTCTCATTGGGATTTCGTTGAAAAGGAAACCATAGATGAAATCATTTTCCGTACCACTGTGATACGCAATCGATTAATTCTTGAATTGATGGCCAGAGGCGGTATGCGAATCGGTGAAGTATTGAAGTTAACACACAATGATATTTGTGACCAAAAATTAATTCTAAGAGATCCTAAAAGCGGTAAAGAGTATGAAATTGTCTTTATCCCAAAACGTGTGGCTGAAAGATTGAAAGAGTATGCTCAATCCGTCTGTAATAATTATAGTGATTTGATATTCCCGATCAGATATGAAGATGCAAGGATAGTGGTAGCTAAAGCGGGTGAGATGGTTGGCATTAAGCTAAGACCTCATGATCTTCGACGACATGCCGCAACTTATGCATCGAGGTCTGGTGTACCAATTGAGGTTGTCAGCAAGGTGATATTGAGGCATGCTAATTTGTCCACGACTCAGCTGTATCTTGGAAAAATCAGCGAAACCGAGGCTATGGGTTGGATAGATAACTTATACCGATAATAAAAGACAGGGTGAATCCTTTCCGGGAAACACCCTGTTCAAATTAAGATATCACAAAAATATTAGTCCCCTGATATTTACGGAAATATAGCAGATATTCAAAGTATGAATAACGCACGCATCACCGGCCACCAAAAGCAGAGCGACGATAGGAGCGGCGCTTTGGGCGGTCTGCGTGCATGCGTTTGTTATGCCTTCTGAAACAAGGGCGCCAATATTCACAATCCTGCTGCTTTATTTTATTATGTGGAATTTTAGACTCGCCAATAATTATTAGCAGCGGCAACGGTTTGAAAGTTAATAGCGATTACCTGTGAACATGCAATCAAACTATCCGCATTTTCTGAGTAAATGGATCGCAACTTTTCTCGAACTTCATCCGAAGGTTGGGTATATTTCACCCCCATTCTGGCTAATTTTATGGCTAGTTCATAGCCTTCTTGAGCATCACTAGTTTGTAGACTATTTAACCATTTTTCACTCATCTTAATAACCTCCTTTGTTAGATAATTACTACGCATAACTATTATTATACGACCTAAGAATATAGGCAAACACGTACGTTTATGGACGCGCATGTCGCATAGTGAATTATATAATTCATACCATTATTTAGAAAGATTTCATAATTTTATTTTGATATAGACCTAAATCCTTTTTGCGCGATAGGCGTACAGAAAATGACGCATAAGACGCAATTGCAATATTACATTTTTGTTATGAAACCCATACTATCTCAGTTTTGCACTTTGACATACCTTGCCAGTATTTGGGCTTTAAACATTTTTCCAAGCATTGTGATATCTGAAATAATTTTGAGCTTAAAATTCTTGCTATACATTGCAGGTATATGCAATAGATGCTGAATGCTAAACTACAAAATATGGACACAAGAAAGGTGGAGCCAAATGGCCCTGCCTTTTAACGAATATTTAATCCCTGTGTTTAGGGGACAATACAGATAGAATCGGTTCCTTCTAAAGACGCTCATATTGCCCTACTATCCTTCCAGTCCCTCTGGTTTGATATTATATTTCGTGACTATGTTTATGAGTTTTGCTTGCCGGATCTGGGTTTTGATATATTTCGCGATAGCAGACCTCTTCCAATCATATGCCGCCTGCGCAAGTTTGACGTGCTCCTGGTCTGGAAGCTGGACCGCTTGAGTCGGTCCCTCAAGGATCTCATCGGCACGCTCGATGAGCTGGGCCATCTGGGAATTGATTTCGTTTCCTATGACAACAAAATCGATACCTCCTCCCCTACCGGAAAATTGGTTTTTCAAATAGTCGGTGCAGTAGCGGAATTCGAACGGGATATCATTTCAGAACGTGTTAAAGCCGGTTTGCGTAATGCCAAGCGTAAAGGCAAGCGCCTTGGTCGTCCACCTGTGCCACCTTTTGTGATTGACAAAGATAGGAAGCTACGTGCTCAAGGATTAAGCTATAGGAGGATTGGGAGAAAGTTGCGGGTTTCAGAGGGTATTGTAAGAAAACGTCTAAAACGATAAAAATATAACCCCGCCGATAGGGGGCGGGGCATTAGTTGAAGTTAGAAATCATTTTATCGTCCAGTAAACAGTTAATAGACTGAGCCGAAGTTGCTTAAATTGCTTTAATTTGACACCCAAATTGAGCGATTGTCGAGCTTGCCGCAGATTCAAGGCAGATGTCGTCGCGCTATAGTGGACTATGCACGGCGATATCCAACGCCGAAGATGGGGTGAGATCGGCAAACCCAATGGGTTTCACCTTTTGAAACCAACAATCGATGGTACCCAACCGTGATCGTTACCAATCGACCTTATTCGAGAAAGGTGAATCGCTCAGTTTGGGTGACAATAGTTTATGTAGACACTAAGAAAGATAACTTGGCTCCCCTAATAGACGTTTAATAAAGAAATGATATAGGACATATAGTATTATCAATGTTATAAAAAGGCATACTATAAAAATAATAAACTTTTTCATTAGGAGGTTTATTTATTACTATTATAGTATATCAAATAACAATTTATTATTCCACCCATTTTGTGGGTTTAAGTGTCTCTTTGGCATCCTCAGAAGATTTAAATATTATACAGTATTTTCCAATAAAATTAATACCTCGAACAAATTTAGGCTGCTCTAAAATTGCTAAAGAATATTTACCAGTGGCAGGTAATATAGCGGTTATACTGTTTGGAAGAGAGCTACGATCAATTCGACTAAATCTAATTTTCTTAATTCTGTCTTTTATTAACAACGTAGCATGGTCTCCAGTGTAACTTTCAGTATCGTCTACTTTTAGTGTGATTATTATTTCTTCACCCTTACTCCCATAAAAGGTAAAAATATCCTGATCTAACAATGATGGTTTTTTATCATCTCCAAGATACGAACAGATCGTCTTATCCAAATTTGTACAAGCATCACCGATTCCGTCATTATCAGTGTCTATTTGCATTGGATTTGGTAGATCGATACAGTTGTCACAGGCATTTCCTATACCATCGTTATCATTATCTTCTTGATATGAGTTTGGAATTTTAGAGCAGTTATCATTTACATTAGGAATGCCGTCCTCATCGAAATCTTGCTCGAAAATTAGAAAACGATCATTTTCATCAATGCAACCATTTTTGTCAATATCTGCAAGTACACTTTGAGCACTATAGTAGTTGCAAGTTCCCAAATAACTATTAAATTCATCCAAGTCATCGTCGTCACAATCACCATCATTATCAAAATCACACGTCAGCGAATTGTCGATATAACTTGGCTCTTCTTTTGGAATATCCTTTAGCACCTCATCAATATCGTCAAAAAATCTCTCAGTTTCTGGCCCTAATGGTGGATCAACTCTATTTAGACCTACCAAAGATCCTTCAGGAGTTACATTGCATGATTCGTTGCAACACTTAATTGGAGGATTTACAGCATATTCATATTTATATACATGTTTTGTTAAGCTCCCTGCTAAAGCATTAAATTCGAAAATAACCCAATCTAAATATTCATCCGAAGGACTATAAATTTGAAATAACGGAGAAAAAGGATCTACAAATCCGCTAATATCATTTTTACCGTAGTCTTTTGTTATCCAAAATGTACTAATGAAATAATCAGGGATATTGTTGTTATTATTATCAACGTAGTAAAACCATATTGAATTGCAGCCACCGCTAAACATGCATTGGCCAACACGGTATTCTTCACCTTTTGTATTTGTATAAATTAGACGATAAGCTACAGTAGGATCTAAATCTGGAATTAAATCTCCAAATTCACATGTTATTTTTAATTTCTCACCAGATTCAGCTTCGAGAACCGTATGCTGTCCCAATTCTCCCCATTCAGATGTTTTTGACCCTAATGCCCCACATTTTGTTGCATGACAGCAGTCATCAGCTGTTACTTTTCCACCTTTTACATTTGAAATTGATGGTATAGATGGATAAGAAATGGCCGTGAGCATTCTATTTTCATTCATGCTAACCGAAAGAGAAAAGTCATGTGAAATACAACTCTCACCATCGTGCCAACATTCAAATTTCCATCCGTCATTCGTTCTTGCTCTTAGTTTTACCTCCGTTCCTTCATTGAACAGATAATCACAATTAGTGTCACATTCTTCGTTTAGGGTATCTATTTCAATCCATCCCGTCGTCGGCGGATGAATAGATAGGTTTAATGTATGCTTTTC
>CAZOUN010000150.1:0-4262 GCA_964582965.1 uncultured Anaerolineales bacterium
AGAACATCCTTGAAAGTATTAACCAAACCATCTACAGCCTCATCGGATAAAGATGGTGATTTTTCTCCCTCTTTTTTTTCATCCTCTTCTAATTGTTCAGGAAGATTCAGATCGGAAGCCGCTACATTTTGGAGGGTGAATTCCTTATAATCTCTCAACCCCAACAACATAAAGGAATCTATCGGGTCAGTTAAGGTGATCACTTCACAGCAATGGGTTTGGAAATAATCCAGATGGGGGCTTCGGGAAACCGAACTCTCATCATCTCCCAGTATGTAATAGATCTTATCTTGACCCGGTTTCATATGCTCCAGGTAGTCATCCAGAGACGTCCATTGATCGGGTATGGTTGTGGAATGGAATCGCAACAGGGATGATAATTCATCCCGATTATGATCATTGGCTGCCACGCCTTCCTTAAGAAACTGACCAAACTCAGTCCAAAATTTAAGGTATTTTTCCTGATCTTTCACCGCCATTTCTTTCAGTTTTTGAATGACTTGATTGGTCAGGATCTTATTGATTCGACTGATCATTGCTGTAGCCTGAACACTTTCTCGGGACACATTTAATGGCAGATCTTCAGCATCTACTACGCCCTGGATAAAACGGAAGTATGGGGGCAGCAAATCCTTGGAATAATTCTCGATCAGGATTTTCCTCGCAAAGAGTTTTAACCCATCCTGTTCACGGAGAGTGAACAAACCTCGATCTGGTTTGGCAGGCATATACAAGAGGGCATAGATCATTAGAGGTGCATCAGCAACAAAGTGGATCTTTTCCAGCGGTTGTTCCATTTCCAATGTTAACTGACGATAGAAATCCTGATATTGATCCTCTTCCACTGATCGTGGATTTTCTCTCCAGATCGCAGTCTGCTGATTTATCTGCTTATCTTCGCCATCAATATAAATTGGGTATGGTACATAATCTGAATGGGTATTTATGATCTCCCTGATCCGTTTTATCTCAAGGAATTCGAGGGCATCTTCATTTAATTTTACTTCGATAGATGTACCTCTGGTCTCCTTAACCGCAGAACCCATTTCAAAGGTATCGGCACCAGTGGCGTACCATGATGCGGCTTCTTCTTCGGGTTGGTAACTGCGTGAAGTGACTTTGACCCATTCTGCGGCCATAAAAACAGAGTAGAACCCTACTCCGAAACGACCAATGACATCCACCAATCCCTTTTCATCCCCCGCGGCGGCTTCCAGGAAGGCCTTGGCACCGGATTGGGCTATAGTTCCCAAATTGGTTTTCAACTCTTCGCTGGTCATGCCGATCCCAGTATCAGAGATTTTCAGGGTCTTCTCTTCAGTATCTATCGTAATTCTGATTTCCAGGTCCAAAGATGGATCCAGCACTTCCCGGTCAGTTTGCTGAACAAAACGCATCTGTGTTAGTGCATCTGATGCATTGGAAAGCAACTCCCGAAGAAAGATCTCTCTCTTCGTATAAAGTGAATGGACCAGAATATTTAATAGTTGCTTGATCTCTGTTTGGAATGCTATTGGACCGCTTGTATTCTCCAGCTTTGGTTTATGATTTTCAGCCATAAACTCCTCCCGATGATACTGCTCTGATACTAATTTATCAAATGAGTATTAACTTGGCGTAAGAACAAAAATAACCCGGAAGGAGTACTCCCAGGTTATTATCTGTCACAAAGATATTTGAGGATGATTACCTTACGAGTGCATCGGTCATTCTTACTGTCCGGATCATTTTGGAAACATCATGTACCCGGATGATATCCGCCCCGCGAGTGATGCCAACAGATACCGCAGCGGAAGTTCCTTCAAGGCGGTCATCAGGAGGCAGATCGAGAGTATAGCCAATAAATGATTTTCTTGATGGCCCCAGGAGAACTGGATAACCAAGAGCCCTGATCTCATCCAGTCTTTTGATGAGTTCCATATTCTGTTCTACGGTTTTTCCAAATCCGATTCCCGGATCCAGGATGATCAGCTCATCCGTTATTCCGGCTTTGTGAGCCAGGCCAACACTCTCCTGTAATTCAGATTTTACATCCTCCAACAGGTTATCATATTCCACACCGATATAACGACCTCCCAGATATTCCTTAATGGCGGCATTATTTGGGTTGCTGCGGTTATGCATCAAGATCACAGGAACACCATTCTCAGCAGCCACATCCGCCAGATTCGGGTCAGCTTTTAATCCCCAAACATCGTTTAGGATCGACGCTCCTGCTTTGATGGATTCAATTGCAACCTGGGCTTTATAGGTATCAATAGAAATCAGGATCTCAAACTCAGCTGCTAGCTGATTGATAACCGGAAGAACCCGATCCAGCTCTTGCTGGGTGGATACAGGAGCTGCTCCCGGGCGGGTGCTTTCGCCACCCACGTCAAGAATGTCAACCCCGGCATTCACAAATTCTCTAGCTTGCTGAAAGGCAGCATCTCTGTCCAGATCCGCCAGTCCATCTCCAGAAAAACTATCCGGGGTTAAATTAAGGATGCCCATTACATAGGTTCGCGAACCCCAATCAAAAGTGAAGTTGTTGATGGTTATGTTTTTCATATTTTTACTATCTTGGAAAAGATTTCCTCAGAGGAAACCATTACCTCCATAAGATATTTCACAAATACTCTTTACTGGTAGGTTTTCATGCGTCTCTAGTATTGTATTGTATAAATTATCATCAAAAAGTATTTCTTTGGCAACCATTGACCTTCTATCTTTTTTTACATAAGCATCATAAGAAGAAAACGGCCAGTTCCTAAAATCCATGACAATCCCATGATTTTGAGGGTTTTGATGGATGTAAACAATCAAGCGGAAAAATTGTTCATCCGTCTGAATTATCCTCCTAGAATACCTCTTTTCAAACAAATGACCTGACCTACTATATGTTTTGTTGATCGCTTTGGTATATGTACCCAGAAAAGTTCTGAACTGCGACCAGAGTTGGTTTTCATCATGAATACAATTCTCAATACTTTCCCATTCTTTGATCCTGACCATCAAATGGAAGTGTGTTGGCAATAAACAATATGCGTATAAGTGTGCGATCGGATGGAGGTACTTTCTATAAAGATCCAGGAAATAGTAGTAATTCCTTTCTTCTTTGAATAAAGCTTCCTTGTTATTTCCCCGATTGTAAATATGGTAAATATAACCAAAGTGAAGTTTATCTTGATAGTTCATCTCTCCCCCGTGCTTCAGATGGTGGATACGGTTTCCTTAAAGAAAACCGTATCCAAGTTCAATTTAAAACAATCACGCATCCTCAGTTTTCTAACCCCCTCACTATCAGATGCGTGATCTAGTTCTATTTATCTCTGAGAGTGTTATCTTAACCACCCTCTTAATCAATCCACTATGACATTAAATCACCTCAGCAAATGGTTGCCGTGCCAGGAATTGGCCCTGACCACGTTTTCCGAGCCATTGGTCGCCGTCAACTATGCATTTTCCACGTAAAAATACTTTCTCAGGATAACCTTGAAGTTCCCATCCCTCATACAGGTTGTAATCTGTCCGGTGATGGGCAACATCCACCCCATAAACGAGCTTCTTATCCGGATCCCAGATCACCAGATCCGCATCTGATCCAGGTTCAAGACATCCCTTCTGGGGATATAAGCCAAATATTCGAGCAGGATTGGCACTGGTATAAGCAACGAACTGGTTCGGGGTGATTCTGCCCTTTACAACACCTTCTGTCCAGAGGATCGGCATCCGGTCTGCAACACCCGGTAGACCATTAGGAATTTTGGTAAAGTCATCCTTGCCTAACTCTTTTCCCGGGATCATAATCTTCTCACCTTCATAGGAAATTGCCTTAGTACCATCGTAAAAGAAGGGGCAATGATCCGTACCCACTGTTTGTAATGTATCATTCGTCAAACCCTGCCAGATCCGATCATTGTCAGCTTTTGTCCTCATTGGTGGTGAACAGATCCATTTGGCGCCGTCCGGTCTTTCCAGCTCATTTTCAGTGAAGAACATATACTGAGGGCAAGTTTCACCCATAACCGGCACTCCCCTTTCCCGGGCATAAGCCAGCTGGTCAATTCCGCCAGCTGTATTCATGTGCACGATATAGAGCGGAGCCTCCGCCTGGGCCGAGAGGGAAGCACTCCGTAAGACTGATTCAACTGCTCCCCAGGCAGGCCGGGTGCGGGCATGCCAGATCGGATCAACTTTGCCTGCTTTTAGAGCTTCTTCCACCAGAATGTCTATCACATCTCCATTTTCCGCATGCAGCATGGTTAAGAAACCATATTTGG
>CAZOUN010000151.1:0-4243 GCA_964582965.1 uncultured Anaerolineales bacterium
ATAACGAGTTCGTAATCTCGCATCACATCCTCCTTTCCACGGGTTTGTCTCCTGAAAGTGTGGTCAGCACGCAGGAAACGGAAAGTAAATTTGGGTAAATGACCGAGTGAGAGTTTAGCATAATTAGGTTTATTTGGGAAGGGTGCAAAAGGATGGTGAAAAAACATCAGGAGGATAGTTATAATGAGGCAAGAAAGGCAAATTCGATTATAGATTAATGTGAGTGACCAGGAAGTGGGGGAAGTAGATCCATTCCCTCGGACCGGGCAGCCCGGGATGTGATCTTTTTTAGTTCATCTCGCACATCTGATGGCAGGGCTGGTTCAGGAGTAGATCTAAGTAATTCTTGCCGCCTGTTTTGAGCCCTGGTCCAGGCAGAGATGTAATTTCCTTTGTTAGTAGTGTTAATGGGCTGGCGATCAATTACAGCGGAAGGGTAATGGAATTCTTCCTTGAACCACTTAAATGTGTGCTCATGGGAAATGAAATCGCCTGCGGTTCCGACATCTCGGATGATGCCAAGGGACAAGGGATCGTCACGGAATTGAATGCCCTTTGAGAAGTGTTTGAAAGCTGCGATCATCTCGGCATCCAGAATAAGTTTTTCGGGACTTTGACAATTCTCGTATGCAAGCATTCCTGCGCCGGAAATCATGTTTACTCCAGCTAGGGAACCGAGCAGCGCCCCGGTCGCGGATTCCATTCCGGATTGAGCGTCGACAATTTTAGCATCTGAAATCCCCAGATAGGCCTGTGTTGGAAGTCCCAGCGACCTACCAATTTGCGCATAGGCACTGGCAATTAACCAGGTTCCGGGGGCACCCATGGGTGCTGTGCTGTGTTTCATATCAAAAATTGCTGCTGATCCTCCCCAGACGATCTTAGCTCCACGACAGGCTAACTGAGCAATGACTATCCCACTCAGGCACTCTGCAGCATGTTGGACCACAGTCCCACCCAGAGTGACGGGGGCAGTAGCTCCTGCCATGGGCATCGGAACGATCTGGATCGGAATTCCGGCCCGAGCGTTGTCTAATAAATTTTGGCAGCTGGTATCGCTCCAGGCAAGGGGAGATGTAGGACAGATATCAAATATCCCGAGGGGTTTTTTCTTGAGGGCGTTTTCTCCGCCAGCTGCCATTACCAGCATTTCCTTCATCACTTCCCAGCTTTCTTTCCTAAAGATTCCTGTGACTACAGGTTTGGTCATATAACAAAGAGCGATGTATAGACGGTAAAGGTCTTTGACTGCCTCCGGGACATCGCTAGGCACCATGGCTGTGCTCTGGGCATCAATTTGAGGCAGGCTTTCTACCAGCTGAATGAATTGGACCAGATCGTTAGTTACTACATCGCGGGATTTTTGGGTTTGTGAGTCCAGGATGTATAAGGTTGACGATCCAGGAGTGTAGTAAGTCCTGTCACTGCCATAATTAACTGCTGGATCTCCTTTGAGGTTAAAAAGAGAGAATTCTTTCGGGCAATTTTCCAATGCGCTGTGAATAAGATGTTCTGGGATTGACGCTGTCTTGGCGTTCAGATCAACCCGGGCACCAGTATCTAATAACAGGTTGAGACATTCAGTATTAGAAATGACAATTCCGGGATTTTCCAGGAGTTTAACAGCTTCCTGTACAATATTCTTTTCTTCTTCTGCAGATAGAACATGCATTGATGGTTTCATAACCGGATATTCCAGGCTAAAGAAAACCCCATCCTTGTTGACAGGAGGGGGTTTGATATTTCTCTTGATGTTAACACAGCTTGGTCTGGATTTGGAATTTTGCTTAAAATAAACCCCAATCTACGGCATCGTCTTCCATCATGGAGCGGTCCCAAAACCCGCGTCCCATCTCGATTTTAGTCGGAATGCCAAGAACTTCTTCTGTTTTGCTTCGGCAAGCTTCCATGAGTTCGGGGGCATATGGACAGAATGGAGTAGTCAGGATCATGGATACCAGAGCATCATTATCATTGATGGAAACATTTCTGACCAATCCTAATTGGACGATATTCATCCCCAATTCTGGATCCATGACTTCTTGAAGGCCTATATGGAGTTTCTCGGCCAAACCGCGGTCTGCTTTTCCTAAATCCCACTGATCTACGATCATAAACTAACCCTTAATCACATTCTTTTTTATCTTATATTTACATTGTTTATCACCATCGAGGATGCATTCGACCCGTTGAGGCGTAGAGGAAACAAAATGAGCTATTAATTCCTGATCCACTAAGCATATCTCAGGATGATCTTCTCCCACATGGTGATAAGGGCAGCTGGCTTCGACGATATAGTAATTATCTTCTTCTTCCTCGAGATTGACCATAAAACCTTCAGCGGTCAGCACTTCCTGCAGCAACCCCAGGCGCTCTTTTAGATCGAGTTCTTCCAGGTTGATGTCATGCGTTACTTCCTCGGCAATTTCTTCTGCTACATCCTTAAAAATTTCCTCAAGGACTTTTTCCGGCAGATTGGATTTCAACTGATCCATCAATCTTAAGGTAAGCTGTAAATAACGCTGAGGAAATTGTTCCATCCCTTTTGGAGTAAGGCTGAAAATCAGGCGAGGGCGGCCAACGCCATGTCGTTCTTCTTCGGACACGATCAGGCCTTCTGCCTCCAATTTCGTGACATGGTGTCGCACAGATATTGGATTAATATCCACTGATTCCGCTAATTCGTTTACAGTCCTCTTTTGATTGAGGAGCAAGGAACGAAGTACTCGATTTCTGGTGCTGTTGCTCATAGATTTCCTAACTTTAGTCTACCTTTCCATCAAAAGTCTATCATTGATGTCCTGGAATGTCAATAATTTATATGATATTTATCTAAAATATTGACTTATAGGATTATCTATGCTACAATTTTTCCTGTCAAAAAAAGCTGAAAAAGCAAAAAATAATTGAATTGGAGCCATTTTATTATGTCTGAACTAGTGATTAAGAATCTTCATGCCAACGTGGAAGATACAGAGATATTAAAGGGTGTGGATCTGACAATCAAATCGGGAGAGATCCATGCTGTGATGGGCCCAAATGGCACAGGAAAATCAACCCTGGCATATGCCTTAATGGGTCACCCGAAGTATACCGTCACAGAAGGGGAGGCCACCCTCAACGGGCAGAATTTGTTGGATCTTGATCCCAGCGAACGCTCGAGCTTGGGATTATTTCTAGCCTTTCAATACCCTATTGCAGTACCCGGGGTTTCTGTTGCAAATTTCCTGCGTACAGCGATTAACGCCCATCGAAAATATGAAGACCCGGAAGACAAAGGCATCTCTATCCCTGATTTTAGAAAAAAATTAAAGGAAAAAATGGCTTTGCTGAAAATGGATGAAGCATTTGCGGGAAGATACCTGAATGACGGTTTTTCAGGCGGAGAGAAGAAAAGAGTTGAAATCCTGCAAATGGCCACACTGGAACCTAAATTTTCCATTCTTGATGAAACAGACTCAGGACTGGACATTGATGCACTAAAAATCGTTGCTGATGGGGTAAACGCGATCAGCAGTGAGAATAATGGTGTCCTAGTGATCACCCATTATCAGCGGATACTAAACTATATCAAACCTGATTTTGTCCATGTTATGATGCATGGCAAGATCGTGCAATCTGGTGGACCTGAACTGGCACTCAAACTCGAAGAAGATGGTTATGAGTGGCTTCGGGAAAAACACACTGCCTGATAGGTTTCAATACAGTATTTCCTAAGTTATATGTTCAGGAGTTTTTCTCATGTCAACAGACGAGAAATTAATTCAAGATATTGGTGATTATAAGTACGGATTCAAAGATCCTGAAGTGCATGTATTTAAAAGCAAAAAAGGATTAGATGAGGGTGTGGTCAGGGAAATCTCCAGCATAAAAGAAGAGCCGGAGTGGATGTTGAATTACCGCTTAAAAGCTCTGGAGCACTTTCAGGACAGGCCATTGCCTACCTGGGGACCCGATCTTTCCTCTCTTGATCTGGATGATGTCTTTTATTATGTGAAACCCACGGAAGAAGAAGTAAAATCCTGGGATGATATCCCGGTATCTATCAAAGACACCTTTGACCGCCTTGGCATTCCAGAAGCAGAGCAAAAATTCCTGGCCGGAGTTGGTGCCCAGTATGAATCGGAAATGATATACCATAGCATACAGGACCAGCTGGCTGAGCAAGGTGTTTTATTTAAGAGTATAGAAAATGGATTGAAGGAACATCCGGAACTCTTCGAGGAGTATTTCGGGAAAATAA
>CAZOUN010000152.1:0-4162 GCA_964582965.1 uncultured Anaerolineales bacterium
TTTTGAGAAGAATCCTCCAATCCCAAATCCCAAGGTGACAATGCTGCCTACGATGTACCAGACCTGAATGGATATCAGATCGGAGATCGGACCAGCCACAATTAATCCAAGTGGGGACATAGCCGTGGCCAAACTGCTGAGCAAGGTGAAGACTCTGCCCTGCATAGAAGGATCGACCGCTGCCTGGACAATAGCGTTCAGCGGCCCATTCGCAAAGGGGATTCCTATACCGACGATGAAGATCCCTGCAATTGCCATCGGGAGTATTGTGCCAGGCGTAAGCCCCATCACAGCTAATCCGATTGCCAGGTATATTAATCCCAGTAGGGAGGTGTGGATTTTTTTCTTAAATCCGCCCCAGATGCCTAGCAGAACTCCCCCGACAATGGCGCCGATACCAAAAGATGAATTCAGCCATCCTAATTGAAGAGCATTCCCATTAAAATGTCCCCGGACCAGCAGCGGGAGCAGAGCAAATGCCGGAGTGATGATCATGTTGATACTTAATGCCATGACCATCAAGAAAATCAACCCCGGCCATTTTCTTACATAATGAAGGCCTTCTAAGAAATCTTTCCAGACTGACTTTGCCAAGTTCTTTTCTTCCGAAATCAGCTTTTTCTCTGGTTGAGGAATAGAGATAAAGAATAGAGGGATAATCGCAAAGGTGGCTGATATGACATCAATAAGCAGTACTCCCTTAACATCAAGGATTTCCAGCAGCAAGGCTCCGAGTGGGGCGGAGACAATATTTAATCCGGCATGTAATGTTTGGTTGATCCCTTGGATGCGGGTTAATTGCTCGTGGGGGACCATCAAAGAAGTGCTGGCACCCATAGCTGGACCATGGAACCCACCACCAAGGGCTCGCAGAAATAGCATCAGGTAAATGACCCAGATATCAACAAATCCAATGGAGAAAAAATAAGCCAGGATCAGTGTTACCACAGCAATGCTGGTGTCAGCGATGATCAGGATCCTTCGGCGATTCCAGCGATCAACCAGGGCGCCAACAAATGGGCCCAGTACTACAGCAGGCAGGATACCCACCAATGTGGCCGTGGTCAGAACAGTGGCGCTTTCTGTAGTTTTGGTCAGCCACCAGATCAGGGCGAACTGCACCATCTGGCTTCCCAGTAAAGATATAGCCTGTCCGGTCCAGATTGTAAAGAACGGACCAGCCCATTTTTTTCGGGGAGTATTTTCGGGTGAGTTAGTATTTGTCATAGGGAATTATTATAACGAACTGGGAGTTTTCTGCAGTAATAAGTACATAGTACTCTGGAGTTGTATTTAAGAAAGGTCGGTATAATCAAATATGAGCTCCGTTTAATTATTAGGGGACTTTTATGCCTGTTGAAAACCATGATCGATCTACTCACCGGGTTGATGAAAAAATAATTGGAGTGATCGGGAAAACTCCCGTCACCCGGGTGGGCTATACTTGGATTCCGATTACACAATTGGTTCTCTGGGCTATTTTCACGCGGTCTGCCGCCAAAAGAAAACCCAATAGTTCACGTACCCAGTGGTCCCGGGAAGGTTTCTTTAAAATGGCTGTGGTACTGGGGTCCGAGTGGTGCCATAATCTGGCCCATTTGATCACCTCGAATTGGGTTGGTAAACCCATGGATCAAATGCGGATACAAGCTGGTATGCCCCGCTGCATTTATCATAAGATCAATGACCAGGATGTTTCTCCAAGGCAACATATTGTCCGATCTCTGGGCGGGCCAGCAATTAATATTTTATTATTGCCAGTTCTGGGGTTGATAAGAAACTGGACAGATTCTGACTCAATTGCAGGAGAGACTTCTAAAACTGCCTATCAGACCAACTTGCTCCTCCTCTTAATCTCTCTGCTGCCAATACCAGGAATTGATGGGGGGCCGTTATTAAAATGGAGCCTTGTTGAGAGTGGCAAAACAATAGAAGAAGCGGATCGCGTTGTGCAAAAAACAAATGGTCCACTAGCAATATTGCTGGGCTTATTCAGCAGTTGGGCTTTTTAAGTCTAATGTTGGGATTGACCTCGCTGAGTATCTTCACCGGCTGGTTGAAAGAAGAAGATGTCAAGTTTTGAAAAATGCTATCTCTTTGATTTGATTCCCCTACAGTAACTGGAGGTTTTATGCGTTTGTCAATTATTACTGGGGCATTGCTTGCGGCATTAACTGGCATTGCCATTGGTGTTCAATCCACCATAACCAGCAGGGTAGGGGCACAGATCGGTGATATCCGAACCGGCATTCTCACTAATACAATGGGCGGAGTGATTGCTGGAGGAATGATGCTGGTTTGGCTGCTGCGGGAGGGTCCGGAGGCTTGGAGAGTGCCCCCGCTATTAATTGGCGCCACCGCTGTGTCTGGATTTATTGGGATATTGATTATTACCGGTATCTCGTTTTCACTCCAACGGGCCGGAGTTGCGGCCGGATTAGCAGGGGTAATTTTTGGGCAATTATTAATATCGATATTGATCGATTCTTATGGTATTGGCGGTGCGGATCCAATCCCTCTCACGCCGGGAAGGATCTTGGGACTCCTGGTGACTGGGTTTGGTGTATACCTGATGCTGCCCAAGGCCTGATCTTTATTATGGAGTACTTATGATCCAATTACGAAAACTTGGCCATTCTGATCTTGAGGTATCACCTGTAGGGTTAGGTGTGATGCAGTTTGCAGGAGGCAGCGGAGCTTTTCAGTCGCTCTTTCCCGCTATTCCGGAAGAAGAGAGAATCAAAATTGTCAAAACTGCCCTGGAAGGGGGTATCAACTGGTTTGACACAGCAGAATTATATGGCGCTGGAAGATCTGAAAAATATCTGGCTGAAGCGCTTGATGAATTGGATGAAATCCGCAAGCGGGCGATCATAGCAACCAAATGGTCTCCCTATCTGCGATTTGCGGGCAACATAAAAAAGACTATTCAAGAACGATTAGATAAGCTCAACCCCTATCCGATTGGCCTGTATCAGATTCATAATCCGAAATCATTTTCTTCTCCCAATGCGGAGATGAACGCTATGGCTGACTTGGTTGAGGACGGAAAGATCAGGGCCATCGGGGTCAGTAATTTCAACCTGCAACAGATGTGTAAGGCTCAGGAAAAGTTAGAAAAAAGGGGATTAGGACTGGCATCCAATCAGATTCAATACAATTTGTTGAACAGGCAGATCGAATTCAATGGAGTGATGGAGACAGCCAGAGAGCTGAAAATAACACTGATTGCCTGGGCTCCCCTGGCATCGGGCATCTTGACCGGTAAGTTCCACAAAAATCCGGAAGTTCTGGCCCGTATGCCGGCAGTGAGAAGGAAAAGATTGGAAAAGCAGCTTGAATCCAGCCGACCTGTTATCGAAGTTTTGGATGAGATCGCATCCAAACATGGATCTGAACCAGCTCAGGTGGCTTTATCCTGGTTGATCAATCAAGGGCAAGATATCGTGGCAGTCACCGGGGCCTCTCGGATCGGCCATGTCCTTGAAGGTATTGGCGCCATGAAACTTCAGCTCTCCGAAGAAGATACCACCCGGCTTGATCAAGTCTCACGGAAATTCAAGAAGGATTAATACCCCAGATTATTCAAACTAGTCGGGGGAATTATCTACTCAGCGATCCTGACCCTGGATATATTAGTAGCGAAAGAAATATTCTTGATGTAATGGGCCTTTTTGGGGAAATTGGAGCAAGTTTACTTCTAATATTTAATGGGGCCCTGCACCCGGACTTTTTTGATTTGAGCACCGGGCTTGCTGGAGAGATATCCCTTAAACTATCAACCTATAGAGTAAAAACAGCAATAGTGGTTGATTTGGAATCCATAACAAGTCAATATTTCCGGGAATGGGTAGGAGAATGTAATCGGGGCCGGGAAATCCGTTTCTGTGCCGACCTTCATGAAGGTGAGGACTGGCTTTTGGATCTTGTTTGACTACTGCTGATTCTTGTTTACACCTCGTAATATCCAGAAATTGTTATATAATTTCCTGAGTTTAATGGCCGGACAATCTAATCCGGTCGCATGATAGTTTTCATATCCAAAGAAGATCAGTTGGCTGAGAAATAAATAATGTCAAAAATAAAATCAACCAAACAACCGAAAAGACAATATCCACCTTTCTGGGAGAAGTTTATTCCAGTGGCAGTGATAATTATTACA
>CAZOUN010000153.1:0-4048 GCA_964582965.1 uncultured Anaerolineales bacterium
GATAGGAGAAGACACGTTTGATATCTTCCATCTGGCCAATGCCCCACATGTAGGCGATCAGGAAGATCAGCCGGATCACTCCTTCCAGCAAGTTGCCAACCCATGGCTTCCAGCTAAGGTATTTCTCTACTGCTTGACCTACGCCAGCGGGGATCAGGAAAAAGATCAGGATGGCGATTCCCAGGGAGAGAGCGAAGGTAAAGAATAGGGCAGGGCCTTCGATTTTCTCGTCTTCACCGGTTTGGGTATTGGCAGAGATGGTCAGTGCTTTCATTCCTAAGACCAGGGCATCATTCAGCCCGATCAAGCCCCTCAAAAAGGGGATCTTCATGATCTTGCTCTGATAGATCTTGTTCAGCTTCTCGGTGTGAATGGTGATCTCACCTTCTGGGTTGCGCATGGCGATGGCAGCGAATTTCTTGCCGCGCATCATCACACCTTCGATGACTGCTTGGCCGCCATAGTTAGGTAATTTTGTAGTTATAGGGGTTTCTGATTTCATAATTTATAGATTGAAGAAGAAATGGACCAGCGCTTCAATTCCTTTATAGAATGTGGGTAAATGGATTTTTTCGTTGGGGCCGTGCATGTTATCGCTTGGCAGCCCAAATCCGATATTAACTGAATCAACACCGAGCGTCTGCTGAATGTGAACTACTACCGGAACACTTCCGCCTTCCCTTTTGAAGATTGGACGTTTACCCCAGGTTTTTTCTGCGGCCTGAACATAAGCGTCAATCCATTTGGATTTGCGGTCGCTAAGGGATGGAAAATCTTTAGACATCTGGGTCAGCTCCCAGGTCACTGTTTCAGGAGCGTTCTCTGACAGGTAAGTTTTGAATTGTTCATAAACTTCAACCGGGTCCTGATCCGCGACCAGCCGGCAGGAGACTTTGGCCATGGCATAGGCTGGAAGGACTGTTTTCTGGCCTTCACCAATAAAACCTGAGTAGAGGCCATTTATTTCCAGGGTGGGGCGGGCGCCCGTGCGTTCTACGGAGGTGTATCCTTCTTCACCAAATAAAGCATTTACTCCGCCCTGTTCCAAATAGAACTCATCACCTATCGGCAGTTTGCTAATTTCCTCTCGTTCATCAGCATCCAGCGGTTTGACTCGGTCATAGAATCCTGGCAGGGTCACGCGGCCTTTCTCGTCGTGTGTTCCGGAAAGTAGATCGGTTATCACCTGGGCCGGGTTATGGATCGCTCCGCCAAACGAGCCTGAGTGCATATCATGTTTAGGTCCCTGGACCCGCAATTCGAAGTAGGCAATTCCGCGCAGGGCGTAGGTGACTGTCGGCTGATCCGGGGCCTGCATGCCGGTATCGGGATTGAGGAAAAAGTCGCAGGCCAGCAGCTCCTGATTATCTTTGATGAAGGTTTCTAGATAAGATCCGCCAATTTCCTCTTCGCCTTCGATCAGGAATTTAACATTGATCGGTAAATCTCCGGTTTGGCGAATGGCGTTAACAGCGCTGAAGGTAGCGATGATCTGACCTTTCATATCGGTCGCACCGCGGGCAAAGAGGTTTTCCCCTTTTTCAGTGGGGGTGAAAGGATCTGTTTGCCATTCATCTACAGGATCTTCTGGCTGAACATCATAATGGCCGTAGATCAGAACGGTGGGTTTACCTTCACCCGCAGAAAGATCTTCCGCATAAACAATGGGATGCCGCGGGGTGGGGAAGATCTCTACCCGTTTCATGCCCAGGGTGCCTAATTCGGATTTGAGCCATTCGGCTGCTTTTTTAATTTCCCCGGCCCGTTCAGGATCCGTTGAAACAGATGGAATGGCGATAATCTCTTTCATTTTTTCAAGAGCTTGGGGTTTATGGGACTGCGCGAAATCCAGCGCTTTTTGACGATGATCAGACATGAGGTTATTCCTCCGTAATAATTATTCTGGGTAGATTTTACCGCAGTCGTTGGTTTAAGGGTACGGGAGCGGAGGAGGGTTAATGTTGATCCCGATCCTGGAAAAAAACAGGATAAACGTCACTCTCATTAAAAAGGACAAACGTTTGACAATTACCCAAAAGTAAAGTATCTTAATTAAAGGACAAACGTTAGACCTTTCGTACTATATAAATTACACCCATTTCATTGCAAGCTTGATAAGGATGACTTTATATGAAAGATGTCAATTCCATCAGCCCTGTTGACAGACGACCACTTTATCTTAAAGCAATTGATGTGATCATCGAGATGGTGGAATCTGGAAAAATGCCTGTTGGGTCCCAGCTGCCGCCGGAAGGTGAACTGGCAGAGATGCTGGGTATTTCCCGTTCTACCCTTCGTGAAGCTCTTGGCCATCTGGAAAGCTTCGGAGTTGTAACACGTCAACAGGGTAGGGGAACTTTCGTAACCGCTTCGCAAGGTCTTGAGTTCCTGGGTGGCCTTGAACGTTTGGAAACCTATCGCTCACTAGCCAAAAGAGCAAAAAAAGAACATGGGGTAATTTGCAGAGAAGTATCCTCCATTTCACCAACTAAAGAACTTCAACAGTCTTTGAATATCGAACCGGATTCAAGATTAATCCGGGTGGAAATCGTTGAGACTATTGACGATATACCCAGCATGTACCTAGTAGATTTTGTTATTGCTGATGAGCAAAAAGAGCAGGAAATGCTTTCCTATTCCGGATCGATATTAACTTATCTGATCGAAGAAAATAATCCACCGTTGACTTATGTCAAAGCAAAAATATTTTCAGTTGGTGCGAATTCAGTGGTTGCTGAAAAATTGTCAATTGAAGAGGGACATCCGGTCCTTTATATGATTGAAAATGGTTTTAACGCAGTCGGGGATATGGTTTCCCTGACAAATAGTTATTATCTGACAGAGCAATTTTATTTCTCAGTAACCCGCCGGGTTTTACCTCGCTGAGTAAGGAAAAGGAATAAATTATGGACTTGACCATTCACAATGCACTGCATGATCGAACATTGGAAAAGATCGATTTGGGGATAATGGATGGAAAGATCGTCGAGATATCTTCAGATGGGATCACACCAGGATCCCAATCCATCGATGCCAGAGGATCAATGATCTCGCCGGCGTTTATCGAACCTCATTTTCATCTCGAAAATTCTGTTATGCCGGAATATCCCAACCACAGCGGCACTTTGAGTGAGGCCATCAAGATCGCGGAAGAGATCAAGGATAAACTGACCCCAGAAGATATCATGCGCAGATCCACTATTTCTCTCAAAGAGGCTATGCTGAATGGTGTCCTCTGGCTGCGGGATAATACTGATGTGGACGAAGTGGCCAAGCTAAGTTTGCTCAAGTCTGTCATGGCAGTCCGTGACAGGTTCAAAGAAGTGATCGATATCCAGATAGTGGCTTTCCCGCAGTTTGGGTTAGCTGATAATCCGGAATCGGTGGATTTGGTCCGGCAAGCCATGGAAGAAGGTGCAGATCTGGTTGGTGGTGTTCCCCATCGAGAAAAAAATATGGACAAGGCAGCCCGTCAAATTGAATTGGCGTTTGAAATTGCCATTGAAAATGACGCGGATATAGATATGCATGTTGATGAAACAGATGATCCTTATTGGCATACGCTGGAACTGCTGGCAGAAAAAACTATTGAAACTGGCTACCAGGGCAGGGTGACAGCTGCCCATTGTACTGCGATGGCTGCCTGGGATGAGAAATTATTCCAGCGCATCCTGGATAAGTTGGTCAAGGCCCAGGTGAATATCTGCACCAACACACCTGTAAACCTGGTGATCCAGGGCCGTGGTGATGGAAATCCTGTTCGGCGTGGGATTGCCAGGGTGAAAGATTTGCTGGAAGCTGGCGTAAATGTCATATGTGGTCAAGATGATCTGCTTAATATGTTCTACCCCTTTGGCAATATGGATGTGCTATCTGTGGCCAACTTTGTAGCCCACACGGCTCATATGAGCTCTGCCAGTGAGATTCAACAGGTATTCGACATGACCCGCTATAATGCGGCGAAAGTTTTAGGATTGGAAAATTATGGCCTGAAAGTAGGTGATGAAGCCAATCTGGTCATCTTCCCGGCCAATTCTGCAGCGGATGC
>CAZOUN010000154.1:0-3949 GCA_964582965.1 uncultured Anaerolineales bacterium
TGCGGGAAAAGACTTCAAGTTTAACTTCATCCAGAGCATCAAAACAAATGATTATGCTTTCTTCGTTTTTAAGTTCAAATCCATCTGATTTAGCTACTGGTGAATTTTTTAGTTGGTTCAAAATAAAGTCTTCAACGGTTGCTTCTATTATCTTTTTGGATTCTACACAAATAGCCTTTTTCCCTTTGCTACTTGCTCTTAATGCTATTTCTCGAAGAAGCCTTGTCTTCCCATACCCTGGTTCCGCAACAATAAAAGTTTTGGGGAAGGCAAATAAATCTTTAAATTCCCATTGCTCTTTCGAGGAAAGATATTGATCCCATTCTGAATCAACAGAAAGAGCTTCATTAAAAGAAGAGTAAAATTTGATTGCTGGTTGTATGTAAATAGAATTTTCAAGCATAATAAACTGATATTACCATCTCACCATTCAGTTAACGCAGTTACATGACAATCTTTTTACGCTCAAACCGGTAGCCTTCCAGATTGAAGGGTGTTCTTTGCACAAAGAAATATCAACTGCGGTGTCCTTTTTCCTTATTTTTTCAACAATTGTCCTGAACATCTTAACCCTTTGATCCTCAGGATACCTGAGCTTTCCTCCTTCCCGGACTAAGCTTTTATTAATACGCAATAATGGAGAATCAGGGAATCGCAATCCGATATGGCTGGCGAGTCCATTGGAGGGTCTATATTCACCTATTGTTATCCGTGTAGGGCGAACGAATTGAAATATCTTATCAACCAGTTCTATGTAATCCTTTTCCCAGGTAGAATAAAAAATAACCGGATCTATTCTCAATCGCACTTCGTAACCTGCCTGCTGAACTTTTTTAGCTGCTTTCAAACGGGATTCAGGAGAAGCTGTCCTATGCTCTAATTCTTGAAAAACCTTATCAGTATTTACACTAAATGAAACAATCGATTGCTTACCGTGATTGAGCTTAAGAATCTCGTCAACGCAATCGCTTTTGGTAAGAAAAAGCAATCGTGTCCCTGGAGCACTTTCCGGCATAAACGGAATGATTTGTTTTGCAAAACCGGTAATGTAATCCACAGCCAGAGGATCACCCAACTCACCAAGATTTAAGACTTTTAAGAATTTTGGTATGTGCGCTTTGTCAAATCTTTCAATTTCAGCATACATCTTCTCATAATTTACAAAGTGAGTGGAGATGGGTTGTGTTCTGAAAGTCAAATAAAGATAACAATATTCGCACCAGAAATTACAATTGTTGTAAGCTGTAAGCTTATAAAATTTTGCGCATCGTCCAATAGGATGCCGAAACTGTTCAATAAAAGTACTTGATCTATCTCTTAGTAACAAGACACCTCTTTCAGCATTCAGCTTTTCCATGCCCTTTTTACTGTTGGAGCTCGGCACTTTATCAACCCAAATCAACGGTAACCCGGAACGTTTGGCTAAATTTTTAACCCTGATTTTGTTGCTTAAATTTCGGGTTGCCCACAATTCGGTTACAAGAGGCTTTTGCTCCTCTTCTTGAGAGTAGGCCAAACCTTCTTCCTTAATTTGATTCCCGACTTCAATTCTTTCATTCGTACATTTGTTAAATATCAACATCACAGGTATCCCCTGTATTTATTAAAAATTTCATTGACTATTTTTTTGCCTGTTTCATTGTGGGAGGCAAAAAATAGAAAAAATAAAGGGCCGCCTTTACTGTTTCTCATAAGCACAGGCTCGGGGACAAACTTAAATCCAGCAGCTTTCTCTAACATTTCCTTTTTAAACCAGGCTCCAAGCGTAATATTGCTGTTAACCACCTTGACTTTGTATGTATCTCCAAAAAGGCTCATCTGCTTATCTTCTTCATACAAAATTTCCTGCCATTCATTACTACCACAGAATCTGTCCATTCGTTCGATTTGCTCAGGATCCGCTGATAACAGATCCTTGTGTAACACATTTCGATTCATATCCATCAGAGGAAAGTTCAAAAATATTTCTATAGTTTTTAATTTGCCTGCCCCCACAATTGTTTCCCAGTGGAGATGCAAACCATAAGGATCTAAAATACATAGAGCCCTCTTTCTAGTCTCATATGTGAGTAACGGCAATATGTCTTTCCTCAATATTTCATTACTATCCACTTCATATATCTTTATGTTTGGAATGTCACAAGTCAGCCTTCTAAGAACTTTTGCTTTTTCTTTATCAATATCAATGTAATGATACTCACTGAAGGGATTTTCAATCTCGAGGACATTCAATGGGGAACCTTTGATAAACTCACCGGTTTTCCTTGAGATATGCACGCCAAGCCCAGAAAAAGCATCGATATAAGCATATCCTTGGCACCATGATTGGTTTTTCATTATAGTTGTAAAAGCATGAGCGTATTCCTTGATGATTTCTAGTTTAATCTCTGACCACTCACCTATTTTGTCTATCTTCACTCTCTAAACTCCTTAGCCACAGCTCCAAAATTCCCTAAACAAGAAATCGCCAACGCGACGCTTGTGCTGAACACATACAAAACTAACTATCTTTTTTCCTTCCACACTTTTCTTGATAAATCCATTGTCGTCTCTTTTATTGCCAGCTTGAAATGGATTTTTCCCTAGATTACTCCTCCGTAAAATGAGGTGTGTAAGACAACCACTATACAAGATTTTTAAATTGAATTCTTAGTGTCTTTCCTTCTTTAACGGCTGCCTTAAAGGTCTTCTCAAAATGTCTCGGATACAGGTTTTTGCTATGATATCCAGCGGATCGAAGGGCCTTTTCCAAGCTAATTGCTTTTTGCTCAAGTTCCATATAGGAAATGAGCTTAATGGCTGCTCGATCGCAGGAACAAAAGGTTATTTCTTCATCGGTCTGGATTAAATAAGCTATTGAGGTGCTCTCTCCGGGGTCTATTCCCAATCTTGCCCCTTTTGCTTCCCTTCGAACTTCTCTCAAAATTTCAAGATCAACATTTTGAATTATTACAACATGTTTAATGTCAATATCAATTTTTGTCCCGTCCTTCTTGTAGTATTTTGCCTCAACGAAAACATCCCGGGTTAGACAAATATCATAGGCGTTGCTTATTTTTCCGAACAAACCAAGAGTATGGAGATCAATAACAACATCGGCGTCAAGCAGCAGAGATCTTCGCATAGTTACCTTCCACAAATCCTGCAGCTTCCAAATAGTCGTCTATTTCAGCCCGATCTATTTCCAGATATTCTGCAAAAGTACCTCTTGAAATCTTACTTTCCATCAAGCATCTGCATGCAAGAGATATAAATCTTGAAGGAAATCTGGCTGGCCTGTCTTCGCTATACAAGCTTTGACGCATATCGCGATCAAGATTTCGAAATTTAGGGTTGTCCAAGACTCTCTGCACTTGAGATTTCTTAAGTTCTTTCAGGTTGACAAGTCGCCAAAAGACGGCTTCCGTTGAGACACCGAACTCTTTGGCCAGTTCAATAATATCAATAACTCTGATTTCATTGTCGGTAACTGTTTCTTTGAGAGTATCGAGGAGATGAGCTTCGGGTAAAAGCAGACTTGAAGCGAAAATGTCCGCGTATTGTTCCGGTTTGGTTTTCGTTGTACCATTACCAATTTCTTCAGGAGAGAAAACATCCCAGGTTACAACATGAAACAACTCATGTGCCAGATCAAAATTTCTTCTCCATGGCTCATCATTGATGTTAATGAGTATGCCAACCCCCATAGTGTTATCTACAACACTGGCGCCGGAGACACCCAACTTCAAAGAAAAATGAAGGATTTTGAAACGAAGTTTATTTTCGAGTACGTTAAGCAAATTAAAGGAGGGACGAGAACCTAAGTCGAGAAAATTGTGAATTTCAGCGCCGAGTTTATCGGCCTGTTCAAAGCCATTTACGGAAAAATCATCCCTATCGTAATTTTTCTGAACGTCTTTCCATCGCCGTTTGAGACCCAGCAGATGTTCCAGGTTGTTGTAATTTTCCA
>CAZOUN010000155.1:0-3941 GCA_964582965.1 uncultured Anaerolineales bacterium
TGCCCCTTGCATATTATAATTCAACTCATCTTATCTTCATCGCTTGAGTATTATTGCACAGCAAATTTTAAAATTCTGTCGCTCATTTCGTTATTTTTTTGTAGGACTATGATTGGTTAACTTGTCGTCGATTGTGCTACATGCTTTGTCGGAGGGGGTTAATTCAAGATCAATCACAAACCCAATTAACAAAGGAATTTTACAATAAAAGCAACCCTTTTTTGTTCCAATGCATTTAAATCCAGCCATCCTCATTCACCCATTTTAATCACGCATATACAAGATAATTACATAAACACTTTGAAATATATACATAATCTTTAATTTATTTTTATATACTTCTTATTTTATATATTTATAATACTTTGCTATCATTAATATTTATTATTTTATAGCTATGCAAATATTAGCAAAAGATACACTAAAATTCATAAATATACCAAATATATTACATAAACAATGACAGGAAAAGTTATCCAGATATATAAAAATAATAATAATAATAAATATAACAATACTATAATGTGTTCTATATATTTTTATAAATTATAATGATGGTTAATAAGTGTGTATTAATGAATTTCTTCTTGACATTTCATTTTTTATAAAATATGTTTATTACACAATAAATATAAAAATAGATTAATTGAACGATTATAAAAATGGCACGTAGAATAAATATTAGTATTCCGAATCAGCTTCATAGGAAGTTAAAAACTTATAAGGGTTCAATAAAAGTCTCAAAAATTTGCCAGAAGGCATTATCAGAAGAAATTAGGGATATTGAGGATAGGCGTAAGCAAACTGATATATCCTCAGAAATGAAAGAAATAATCGAAAAGTTAAGAAATCAAAAGAACAAAAATGAAAAAATAATATTTGAAAGAGGTAGAAAGGATGGTGAAGAATGGGCAAAACTTGCCAATTATAATCAGCTAACAGTTGCTGTCGAGAGCTTAGAGGATGATTATGAAGAGGGAGATTATCCATTACGCTTCTATATTCTTGAATATTTGAACGATAGATTTCAAATTCAGACAGATAATTTTTTACAAATAGACGAGTATATTAAAAAAGTTCTCCCTCAAGTTAGAATCCATTCCAATAAAAAGAATGCCATCGAACATATATATAGACGCGGATGGTTTAGGGGGGTTATGGATTTATGGAATGCAGTTAAAGATGAGATCTAACCAAGGATGAATGCTTAATTCAAATTGTTATTTTTTCATAAAAGGAGTCAACGATGTCAAATTTACCACCCATTGTTACAAAATCAGACTTTGTTGCGGTCAAAAAAGGGGGTGAGGAAGCACTTCGTAGTAGATTTATACCTTTTATACGTGAGTTACACATGTTTCTTAATCGCCTGCCCTGCCTTGCTGATTTGCAAGATGCCCGTAAGAAATGGAAATCGAGAGTTAAATATCAACAGGCATTTGGCGAAAATTGTGGTTTTGGCCCTAATCATTGGTATACTTTTAACAATGGGGGACGCAATGAGTCACAATTCAATATAGCTCTCTTGACAACCCATTTTCGCATTGGATTAGGCTTTGAATTCACACACAAAAATTGGGGAAAGCCATCGGCAACTGTGCTTGCATATGCTTGTTTTCTACAAGTTATAAAAAACGATCTAAAAAGCTTCCATCAGCTATTGAACGAAAATTCCCTCGAAGTGGAATGGGTCTCAGCCAATAATACGAATGAACTCAAATTTATTTCAACCAAGGATGTTTCACAATGCCTTATGCAACTATCAAGTGAACCAACTTGGATTTTTATCGGTAGGCTTCTTCGCCCTGAAACAGATTTAAAAATCACTCAAGATGCCAGTCAGTTAAAAGAAATTATCGAATCTGTTTTTAGTGGTTTTCGTCCAATATGGGAAAAAACTCAGGAAATGGCAGCAATATAGGCTCAATTTGAATTTAAAGCCCACTGTCTGTCTGCGCAGTGGCCTCTTTTGTGTTATTTACATCTATAGCAGCACATAGCCAAGTTATATTTTTTATTTAGAACTATTCACGTCAGATTATATTTATATGATTTTGCTCAGGAATAATACGATAAATAGTATGCTTAGCATCATTTATACAATAAGTAGGTTTTTAGTTTGTTCGATTTGCCATGTACAACTTTACACCTCCCTGCCATAATGTAGAATTTAGGAGGAGAGTTATAGAATGCCTTATGTCAAAGTTAAAGGAAAGGGTTTTAAACAAATTGATGGTCTAAATCTCAATTTTCAAAAAGGAAGCGGAAGCTATTTAGTTATAGCTATTTTAAGGATGAGTGACAAGCCGTTGTTGATAGGCGAAATAGTTGATGAAATCTTAATGACTAAAGCTGGCGAGCTTTTAGTAAAAACTCAACGAGTTGGTAATATAGAGATGAGAGTCAAAAGAGTAGTAGACTGGCTTTCTTCCAAAAAGCTTATAAATAAAATAAACGGTAAAATTGAGCTTATTTAGTGCCTGAACTAAAATTGTTTTTTCCGCCAATATGTCTGTCATGCTCAAGTTTTTATCCTCATAATACTACTACAAATATTCCTGTGGTTAAAATATTCTTCTTTCCCTTCGCTCAGGGATCGGGGCTTGATTCTCATTCTAAAAACTATTTTTGAATTAATAACTGTAATAAGTTTTAAAGTATAGGGAGGTTCTTTTTGCTGTGATTGGCATCGTGGTTCTTGTTGTTGGACTAATTAAATCATTTTAAATTTGAAAAGGAGGTGGTTTTAATGAAAGTCAAATTCAAGAGAAAGAAGCTTGAGTTGCAAAGAGCATACTATGAAAATATGCATCTTGCGTTAGTTTCTGTTAATCAAAAAACGAACAAAGTAGATTATGTGTTAACTGTAAACTTACCAGATTTTAATTTTCCAGAGAATGAAATCGCATTAAAGACTTGGGGTCCAAATAAAAAGATAGTTCAAGTTGTTCAATCTCGGCTTGTTTGAAGATACTGGCAAGAGAGGCTTAAGTCATGAGAATGATGAGGAAGTAGTTGAATTTTGGAAGCTATTAGATGATTTTGATATATGTAATATACCTCTAATAAAACAATAGACTAACCATAAAGGAGAATGGAACTATCTCAAATACTCATCAAACCTCAATGACCAAAAGAAGGGTTATTTGGCTCTGCTTTTGTTATTATTCAACTTTTGATCACTGTAATAGAAGTTCAAAATATTCCAAAGGAGGTATGTATGACTGCCAAGAATATCCAGAGCCAGCTGACAGAATACTATATGACTATAGGTATTCATCCTGAAAAATTTAATTGTCAGCACAAGAACTTTTGAAAAAATTATGCTTATAAAAAAAATATGACTGAAGCAAAAATGAGTATGGTTGGTAGCCAATATGGTGTCAGCTATCCGAAGATATGCGTTGTATCTCTTGATTCACCTTTAGGTAATACGGGTATTTTTAGTAAGCCCCATCAAAGAACTGCGCAGTATATGGCAGAGCACGAATTTAACGATTATACAAAAAACCGCACAAGTAGACATTGGGATATGACAAATATTATCATAAAAGACATATTATGTTTATTCGGTTACGAATCTCCAAATGGCTCAGCAGTTGTTAAAGAAAGCTATGCTGAACGTCCGATTAAATATGTTGAACCTTACTTTGCACATGTCAATCTTGCAAAGTGTTCTATGAACAACCCAGGTAAGAAAAAAGCGAATAGAAAAGTTCATGAAAGATGCAGTAGTTCCTATTTGCTGGGAGAACTTGAAGTTCTTACCCCTGATATTTTGCTAACACAAGGAAACCCAACTAATGAAATTATGGGGGTTTTATTGATTGATCGCCCATTTTTAACAATTGATATACCGTCTGCTTTTGATACAACTATAATAAAGCATTGTAGATATTTAGATTATATGCTATCAATAGGCAGAGGTGTTTTTAGAATCG
>CAZOUN010000156.1:0-3875 GCA_964582965.1 uncultured Anaerolineales bacterium
ATCATCCGGAAATCAGCGAACAGAATGCAAGCAAAACAATAGCTTTTGAGCAGGATATCGGCCAAGTTTTGAATGACCTAACCCTGGATGATTGATTTATGTTCTATCGAACAGCCAGGGTTGACAAATATCCCCTCGCCATATAGACTAGGATAAAGTTTAAGAGAGGATAACCGTGTATTTTCTTTTTATGATTGTAATCCTGGCAGTGATGATAATGGCAATGCCGAAGGGCCGAGTGAGCCCATCCTTCATCCTGGCAGCCGTGCGCTTGAGAAAAGATCTCTGATTGTATAAAAAGATCGACACCTAGCTGTCCAAAGCGGACAGCTTTTTTTGTTAATTCATTTTTTGGAGTCTATTATGAACAGAAACATTCTCGTTGCCGTCGCCTGGCCCTACGCCAGCGCTGACATTCATGTCGGCAATATGACCGGATCTTACCTCCCGGCAGATATCTATGCCCGTTTTCACCGCCTGCAAGGCAACAGGGTGCTGATGGTTTCCGGTTCGGATTCCCACGGCACACCCATTACTGTTCGAGCTGATCAAGAAAACAAAACTCCTGAAGAGGTATATAAAGAATATCATGCCAAATTCCTGGATCTGTTCCAGAAATCCGGCCTGAGCTACGACCTGTTCACCAGCACCCATACAGAAAACCATTTCCGTGTGGCCCAAACAATGTTCAGCGCCTTGAAGGAAAAGGGCTACCTTTACGCCGAGACCCAGAAGCAGTGGTATTCCACTTCCCAGGAACGTTTTTTGCCGGACCGCTACGTTGAGGGCACTTGCTACATTTGTGGTTATGAAAACGCCCGCGGTGATCAATGTGACGAGTGCGGCAGCCTGCTGGAAGCCAATGAGTTGATCAACCCCCGCTCGAAGATGGACGGCTCCACTCCGGAACTCCGTGAAACTGAACATTTTTATCTTGACCTGGGCGCTCTCCAACCCCAGATTGTGGAATTTCTGAAAGAACGGGAAGATTATTGGCGGCCGAATGTTCTGCGCCAATCCCTGGGCCAGATTCTGGCCAATGACCTTCACGGCCGGGCCATCACCCGCGACTTAAAATGGGGCATCCCGGTACCGGTACCTGGCTGGGAAGATAAACGCCTATATGTGTGGTTTGAAGCCGTGATCGGGTATCTTTCAGCTGCCATTGAATGGGCTGCAATAAACGATGATGAGGACCGCTGGAAAGATTGGTGGTACAAGGAGGACAGCCGGGCCTACTATTTCATCGGCAAAGATAATATTCCTTTCCATGCCGTGATCTGGCCAGCCGAGCTGGCCGGTGTTGGTAATAAATTTGGAGCTCTATTCGATGAGGACGATTCTCGTGAGCTGGTGCTTCCGTATGATGTGCCCGCCAATGAATTTCTGAATATGGAGGGGAAAAAGATATCCGGCAGCCGTAATTGGGTTGTTGACGGGCTGGACTTCCTTTCCCGCTATGATCCTGACCCCCTGCGCTATTATCTGACCGCAAATATGCCCGAAACCAGGGACGCAGATTGGGAATGGAGTGCCTTTGTGGCCCGCAACAATAACGAACTGGTCGCAACCTGGGGGAACCTGGTCAACCGGGTCCTGTCCTTTGCCCATAAACAATGGGATGGTATCGTCCCCGATCCCGGGGAGCTGCGTCCCGAGGATCTGGCAATTCTGAAAATCATCGAAGATGGGTTTGAGAAGGTTGGCGATCTGTATGATCGGGTCAAACTTCGCGTTGCACTGACAGAAACCATGCGCCTGGCGAGTGAAGTGAATAAATACCTGGATGGTAAAGCACCCTGGTTTGAAATCAAAGAAGATAAAGAAGGCGCCGGAAAAACAATCTACACAGCGATCAAGGCGATCGACTCGCTCAAGGTTCTTTTTTCTCCGGTTCTACCCTTCACTTGTGAACAACTCCATCAGATCCTGGGGTATGATAAACCGCTCTTTGGTGAACAATACACCGAAGAGATCAGCGACAACTTGGGAACACATACTGTGCTGCGTTATCGCGAGG
The DNA here is from genome assembly GCA_964582965.1 of uncultured Anaerolineales bacterium. Lineage (GTDB taxonomy): Bacteria > Chloroflexota > Anaerolineae > Anaerolineales > UBA11858 > B10-G9. Next base: position 2,021 of record CAZOUN010000156.1, read on the forward strand.
GGGATGTGTGCTGCGATTGGCGGCTGAGCGAGATACAGGCAGGACGACCTTTCAACAAACCCAAACCGCTCTTCAAAAAACTTGAGCCTGAGGTAGCGGCAGAAGAGCTCGAAAGATTAGGGTAATCCCTGATTAGATTTTTCTAATAATACAGAACAAGCGCCATGCACATCAGAAGGCGCTTGTTCTTTTATTTTAGATAGGAAACGGTTTCCTTATCTATATAAAATTACGGCTCAACCACCCTGCCCATAAACAAGATTGAATTGGTCTGATGATCCCTGATCAGGAACAGGAATGGGCGGTTCACATCCAGATGCAAGGGATTCTCAGGCGCAGAAGTCAAACTCATCAATACAGCAGTGGCAGCGGCAGCTTCGGTACCATCTTCGTCCACGCTGACGAAAGCTTTGTGAAACACATCAGATATGAACAGGTCTTTTTGCCCGGTCATTCCTGAGAAATCCGCTGAATCACTGAATGCACTGGGCATTCCCATCTGAGCCAAAATGGTTACCAAACTGATCTCGGTTTCAAATTCGAACTTAGGGAATTTCAGATACATGGATTGGTAAACCAGATCATCAATGATCTGATCCAATTTCTCAGTGTTCAAACTTTCTTCAAACCCCATGAAATTACCTTGATCGGGCATCAGAACGAGCATGGATACCTGACCACCCAGGTAAGGAAGATCCACTGCCTGGAATCCTTCTCCCTGGTAATACGGGAAACTGGCATCTGAACCCAGGCTCATCGTCGGCGTCATAAATTCCTCGCCATCCAGGCCGTGAAAAACCTTATCCTCAGTCAATGATTCTTCAAAAGATTCCAGCCAGGTGGCTTTAAAGTAAATGGCATTGCTTAACACTAGACGAGTATCACTGTTAATTGCCCCCTGGGGGATCAGATCCTGGATCCTTTCTTCAGTCTGGTCACTGATCCAGTCATTGATGGTCACTCGGGATTTTTCCGGCTCCAGGACATAATCAAGCAAACGTAGTCCGGAACCGTAATTTGCTGCCAGCGTATCTAGAAAATCGCTCTCAAAATGAAAGTCTTTCTGACCCCATATGGCGTTGGAGATATTCAATTGAAATACATCACCCATATCTTCTGGCAATTCCTGCTCTGCCAGGCCTTCTAGATATAGATCAAGGGCATTAAACGTAGGATGCAACCTGTCCTCTTCCTGCAGATAATGGAAAACCGCCGCCATTTCTTCCGCGGTCTTACCCTCCGCTCCGGCATAGGTCATTGCCAATGCAGAGGAAATGCTGTAAGGGGAATAAAACAGGTTGCCATTGCTGGTCTCAAGTCTATGGTACAGATCCAAGGCAAAAGCCCGGTTACCAGCGGCCAATTCATTCAGATCATCCCCAGTGGTGTCACGGACATCCCCCCGGGGCAGTTCCGAAACCAGTACCTGGGAATTCGAGCTGCCCGGGACCAATTCAGTAATGGCTGTACAGCCAGGAAGAAGCATAATGAAAATAACTAAAAGTACAAACACCGATTTTTTATTATCTATCAAGTTGTTCATAGGTTTCTCCGTCAAATTAAATATTATTATTCTAACTTATGACGATGAATTCTAAGATTTTGTTCCCCGGAAAACTGTGGTTTCAAACAGGGCGACCTTCAAAAATCTTTAGTAGATCTAATATTATAGGAGAACGGGGCATTAATCAACAAAAGCCTGTCATTAGATGACAGGCCTTTGTTGATTAATCCGAGCTATTCTAAAAACAGCTTTGCTCTGATTGTCGATACTAATTTGCTTTGCAGTCGTCCCCATTTTCAAACACAGGATTTCCAAAACCCCGTGAAGCCACCCAATCGGCTTGTTCCTGGG
>CAZOUN010000157.1:0-3827 GCA_964582965.1 uncultured Anaerolineales bacterium
TCAAAGCAGATGAGCAGATGAGTACCGTGCCAGTTTCACTTCGGGTCCCTGGAGAGCATAACGTCCTGAACGCTTTGGCTGCTTTTGTGGTGGCTGATGGACTGGGACTGGATCGGTACGAGATTTCCAAAGCTCTAAAGGAATTTGAGGGGAGTGAACGAAGATTTGATATTCGGGGAGAATACCAGGGAGTGTTGATTGTAGATGATTATGGACACCACCCGACTGAAATTATGAAAACCCTGCAGGCCGCCAGGGATGCCTATCCCGCCAGGAAGATCTGGGCTGTTTGGCAGCCGCATACTTATTCTCGGACAATTGCATTATTTGATGGGTTTTCTAAGGCTTTTGGAAGTGCGGATAGAGTTGTGGTGCTTGATGTTTTCCCGGCTAGGGAGAATAAACCGGTTGACTTCAATATAAAAGAATTGGTTTCATCCATCCAGCATGATCAAGTTGAACACATTCCGGGGATCGAGCGCGCTGTTGAATATTTGAAATCTGAATTGAAACCGGCAGATCTGCTATTGGTATTTACTGCTGGTGACGCAATCGAAATTAGCGAACAAATCGAGAAATACTTGTCTGCCCAGGCAGAATTCTAGAGAGGAGAATAACTATGACCGCAAGAAATCTTCAAGAAGATTTAGATCAAGCAGTTGATGTCGTTTTTGAAACCAAAGTAGGCCTGGAATGGGTTGTTCAGGAAAATTCCAAACTGCAGGCCGAGTTGAATAAACTGTCAAATACTGGTGAGGAAATATCATCTAAAGTTGTAAATAAAGTGTTGGCCCGGATCAAGGACCTTTAGGAAATAGTTCATGAAACGAGAAATATTGACTTCTACTCAAATAAAATCTCTGCAGACCTTCTTTGGCGATAAATTGAAGAAGGATGAATTGCTGAGTCGTTATTCAGTGATGAATGTGGGTGGTCCGGCAGACTATCTTGTAACTGCAGGGAGCTCGCAGGATCTGGAAGCATATGTTTGCTTCTTATGGGAAGAAAAAATTCCCTTCCTGCTTTTGGGTGGAGGTTCGAACACATTGATCAGCGACGCGGGAATTCGGGAATTGGTCATGATCAATGAAGCCAAGAAGATAAAGTTTCTGGACAGAGATCGTGAATCTCCCATTTTATGGGCAGAGTCTGGAGCGAGTTTTGGTAGTTTGGCCCGTCGAGCAGGTTCCAAAGGCTGGACCGGATTGGAATGGGCATCAGGAATCCCAGGCACTGTAGGTGGTGCAGTTATCAACAATGCCGGAGCTTTTGGCTCAAATGTAGCTGAAAAATTGGAAATGGCAGAAATCTTGCACCCTTCAGGAGACAACATTCAGCGATCGGAATGGTCGGTGGATCAATTTGCATATGATTATCGGTCTAGTGTTATCAAATCTGGTGAAAAACAGGCCGTAGTCTTGAGCGCGACCTTTAAAATGGAAATAAGCACTCCTGCTGTAGTGAAAGGGAAGATCTCGATGATAGCGGAAAAACGTCAATCCTCTCAACCCTCCGGAGCCAGCTTGGGAAGTATGTTTAAAAATCCGCCAGGAGATTTTGCAGGTCGTTTAATTGAAGATACAGGACTGAAAGGAACCAGGGTAGGAGATGTGGAGATCAGCTCATTACATGGAAATTTCTTCCTCAATAGAGGAAACGCCTCTGCTACTGATATTGCTACGTTGATAGCCCAGGTCCGGGACCAGGTTCACGAGAAATTTGGTGTCGAGCTGGAATTGGAAATCCAGTTTATTGGAGATTGGAATTAAGGATTAGTATGGCAGAACTTATTAGGTTAGGAGTTTTATTTGGAGGACGGTCCGGGGAGCATGAAGTTTCCCTGAGTTCCGCCAGCTCTGTTTTAAATACCCTGGATCCTGATAAATACCAGGTAATACAGATCGGGATCACTTTGGAAGGAGATTGGTTGGTAGGGGAGGACGTGCTTTCTGCTTTGAAGAATGGTACAGAAGAAACCCTACTCGCTGCTGTAATGCTTCCTACACCTTCCCGACCGCAGGTCTATTCAGTAGAGAAAGTGCAGGGGAATGAGATTATGAAGGTCTTTGCTGAACTTGATGTTATCTTCCCGGTGCTGCATGGATCGTATGGGGAAGACGGCACCATGCAAGGGTTATTTGAACTCAACAACCTGGCCTATGTTGGCGCCGGGGTTCTGGGCTCTTCTGTAGGGATGGATAAAGCCCTCTTTAAGGATGTGATGATCGCTAATCATATACCGGTTGCTCCATCCATTCTGGTTCATCAATCAGATTTGGTCTCCATGGATCGTGTTCTCGAGCGAGTGGAAAAGTTTGGTAATTATCCATTATTTGTGAAACCAGCCAATATGGGCTCCTCTGTTGGAATTACCAAATGCCGGGATATCGAAGAAACAGCTGCCGGCATTCTGGAAGCAGCCCGTTTTGATCGGCGGGTATTGATTGAAAAAGGAATTAACGCCCGCGAAATCGAGTTGAGCGTACTGGGCAACCAGACTCCTCGGGTTTCAATCCCGGGAGAGGTCAGACCGACGGCGGAATTCTATTCTTATGAGGCCAAATACCATGATGATAGCTCGGAATTGCTAATTCCAGCTCCTATCAGCCAGGAACAAGTTGAATTATTGCAGGACTACGCTTTGAAAGCATTCCAGGCAATAGACTGTGAAGGTATGGCCCGGGTAGATTTTTTAATGGATAAAGAAACGGATGAGATATTTCTGAATGAAGTCAATACCATCCCCGGTTTCACTCCCATAAGTATGTATCCAAAACTGTGGGAGGCTAGTGGATTGACATATGCGGAATTGATTGATGAATTGATCCGGTTGGCATTGGAAAGGAAAGAAGTAAAAGATCAGCTGGTCAGAAAATATGAGTTTGAGGTTTGAGGCAGGATATGGCTAAAATGATCAACACCAGAACAGAGAGAAGAGGGCAGTCCAGGAACTCCCAGTCAGGTCGGCGGGAATCCTCATCTGTATCTTCACGCAGGACACCTCCTGTTCTGTCTCGCAGTGAGATTGGCGTTAATACTGCAGCGGTTGATAACAGGCCAATTCCACGCCGACGAGTGGATGTTGCTATCCCCTCTGGAGCGGAAATTCGCCTGCCCGCAGTACCGTCTGTTCACAATAAATGGCGGGTGCTTTCAGGTGTGATTACTATCAGTTTATTAATGGGATTGATTTTGTTTACTAAATCCGGTTTATTCACGGTAACGGATATTGAAATGACCGGTTTGGAACGATTTTCAGAAGGAGAGATTGCCCAGGCCATTAACATTACCGGCTCATCGATCTTCTTCATTAACCCTGATCGGGTAAAGAGAGATTTGCAGCTGACATATCCCGCTTTGTCAGATATTGATATACAGGTTGGCTGGCCAGCTTCTGTATCAATATCACTAGTGGAACGCTTTCCTGTCCTGGCCTGGAACTGGGACGGTCATGTCCGCTGGGTTGATAAAAATGGTGTTGCTTTTGAACCTTTGGATGAGGGATTGGATGTCGTTCAGGTGAAATCAGCCATGCTGCCGCCAACAATAGAGGATCGTTTTGTGGATCCCCGCCTTGTGGACAGCGTAGCAGCTTTGGCAGGATTTATCCCAGAGAATGTGAACTTGATCTATGATGCAGATCACGGCCTGGGATGGGAAGACGCTCGGGGATGGATCGTGTATTTTGGATTTAATGATGATGACGCAGAGCAGAAGATGAATGTATATCAATCGTTGGTGGAATACCTGGAGGGTAAAAGGATCACCCCGCGGATGATTAATGTTGAGTTTATCGATTCGCCTTATTTCAGGATGGAACAATGAGT
>CAZOUN010000158.1:0-3824 GCA_964582965.1 uncultured Anaerolineales bacterium
AAGAACACCAGTTTACGGCACTCGCCGAAAACCTTATACGACCTATGAGCGCTATTGGAAATCCAAATGGGTAACCAAGCAGGTTTCGGATGGCTACAGTTCAGTGCGCAAGGAAGCGCCGGTTTATGAGTATCGGATGCTGCCATCAGGTAAGACAAAAACAGAATATTATACTAAAAACGAAAAGCGGTATGCTCAGGTTGGAACAGAAATCAAGTGGCAGCTGAAAAAGGATCCAACCTCTAAGCCTCCCGTTGATCAAACAGATTCGAAAGAGGCCAACGACATCGTGGAAGATATTCTTGGGTCTGGTAAGCCGCTGAATACACTTGTTGTCCCTGAAGATGTCAAAGAATCTATGCCGAAATGGTTGAAAAACAGGACCGTTCCCCCCGGCTTTGGCCAGCAGGAGTGGGATGATTACACAATTGGTTTCAGGAAAATGGTCCTAGAAGAATATCTCGAGATGTGGAAGAACGGAGAAAAGCTCCCGACTTTTGATGCTGCTCCTGCTCTGTCTACCAACGAAGAAAGCTCGTCTACCAACGACCCCGCAATGCCAGACTGGTTGCTTATGGGTACAAAACCACCTAAGTTTGATGATGAATTATGGGGTAGCCTGGATGAAGGAGAAAAGAAAGCCATTCTGCGTGATTATCACGATCAGTGGATTTCTGGAGAAAGAGATAGCTTGGAAGACTGGTTTGAGAAACCAGCAAAGGTCCCTGAAAACATTTGGAAGGACCTGGATGTTTCTGAAAAGAATACGCTGCTAATGGGACAAAACCAAGATTCGATAATAATGACCATTATTTCTGAAGGTGGCGTGAATTTACGCTCCAGCCCGGAACTAGGAAATAACATTAAAGAAACCAAAATGTACAATTGGAATGCGTATTGGAATGGTGAGGTGAAGGTTGATTCCCAGGATCGCACCTGGATGTATGTAAGAGGACCTGATTTTGAAGGATGGATAGCTTGGAGGAATCCAAATGGTGAACACCTTCTGGAGATAAACAAGGGATCCAACGATGACAACTATTCTCCTCCTTGTGATGAAACAAATTTGTGCAATGTTGAATTTGGTAAGGGACATTCCTGGGGAGATTACCATGATAGCGATGTGGTAGAAGAAGCCCAATATTTAAAGTTGCGGAAACTAATGAAGGCCAGTGGTGTTCAAGATTGGCTGGATTACCCGGAAGTAAATAGAAACCTATGTGGGTATATAGCATCAGCTTGGGCGGTTTTTGCAGATGACAATGATATATCCCTTGAAGAAGCGTTTGCAATTCATGCAAGTCTCAGTGGCGATACCCTTAAGAGCGGAGATACCTATGGCATGGAACCATTGGAAATGTTCTTTAATGAATTCGGTTATGTAACTGGTCAAGTTCGTCTTTCTGAGGCGATGGAATATGATATTGCCATAATTGGCGTCGATTTCAGCAGCACCAATTACGAGTTGGTTGATAAGGATGAAAAGGATTATGATGGACACTGGACACAGTTAATTGAGTATGATCCAGAAATGAAACAGGCAACAATCCGAGACCCATTCACAGGAACAGAGATGGGATTTGGAGAAGGTAGAGATTACCCTTATGATGATTTCGTAGCATCTGTTTGGGGTAGCGAAATTCTAGTAGCAGCAAAGTAAACTAGTAGAATTATTAACTTTTAATGAGGTCAGTAATGCTCAAGAGGTACAAAATAATTCTCTTTAGTTCATCATTGCTTTTAATGTCAGCGTTTCTGACTAACTGTACATTAATTTCAAAGCCTGTTCTTGAATCATCATCAACTCCAATAATTGATATCCCAGTTTATTCCAGCACCCCGGATTTAGATCAAAAAACTTCTGAACCTGATTTTGGTCAATATCCACCAGGCTACAGGGTTGAGAGTCCTGAATTTACACACAAGATTCTGGATCTTCCTCAAGCGCATCTGGGGCAGCAGCTAATTCTGGATTGGAATTATAAAACATCTGCCTTTGAATATCTGACATTCAGCGGTGACAAAGGAAAACTGGTCCAGATTAATGGCTTGAGTGAAACAAGGGATTTGTACAGCTCGGTCTTTCCGCCATATATGGGGGATGATCAACATACCTTGTACTTTATACTCACGAAAGAACTCGATATTTCTTGTGGTGAAGAAAATTTAACAGAATACCGTTTTTACTTTTTTGATCTTTGGGAGGATAGATCATGGGGTTTTGCATTTCAAGCTCTTGATCACGCTGGTGCTAATTGGTCCCTTGGCGATGATTTTTTTGTGATGAGTAATTTCTCTTTCTGTGAGGAAGAGCCCAATCAATATAATTATTTCATTTCCCGGACCGATCCATTCCAGGTAACCCGGGTTGAGAAACCACTTGGATGGAATCTCAACCTGCTTCATGATCAAGACAGATTACTCGGTTGGACGAGATCAAGATATTGTATCTGGGATCCACCCATCGATTCCAAGCAGCCCATCTGTTCGGAATTGACAGGGGGGGATGAGTTGAATATGGGATATTTTGGCGGAGGTGGCTTAACAGGCCTTCCCAGCCCTGATGGAAAATGGCTGGAAGTTCGAATTGGTGGAAGTCAACCTGATAATATCGGGCTAGTGCCATTTACCTGCCTGGAAAATTCCACCATAGATTGCCTTCCCATCTGGCTGGAAGTAGGTAAGATCTCTGCGGATTGGGACAAGGATTGCCAGCAGATTGCCAGTACTGGGTTATGGACCCCGGATAGCCAACAGCTCTTATTGATGCTAGAGCCAAAAGACCAGATGGTACCCACAAATTGTACTCAGGGATGGCAGGAATATGAACTGTGGTCATATGATTTGTCAACTGATACATTACATCTGATCAAAAAATATCCACTTGAGAATTCCCCGATTCATTTTTTGCATTGGTATGATTACCACATTCCTCCAAAACCAGTTTGGTCAGCGGATGGAAATTATCTATTACTTGATTCATCCGATAATATCTATCGGGCATCATTAGACGATGGCGAGCTTACTCCACTAGGGGAGATGTCTACCAATCCTTTTGGCGTAGTGATAATCCCAGAAGATGGATCAACTCTAGCTGATAAAACGCCTGAACCTTCGGACGACAACCTGGGAGTAATTGATCTTCCACATCGATACTGCGGTTCGTCTGGTCCTTTATCCAATCTGGCTGTGGATATGAGGGCTGTGGTAAACCCGGACTATCCATCCCCTAATCAGGTTCGGGGGGATGCGGGAAAAGGGAACTGGATCGTTGGGGAAATTCCTTCGGGTCAGGAGGTATTAGTTTTATTTGGTCCCCGCTGCGTGGATGGTTATACCTGGTGGTATGTGGAAGCCGAGGATATGGATCTGTTTGGCTGGACAGCGGATGGGGATGGTTTGAAAGACTGGTTGGTTCCGATAAAGCAGTAGCCACATTTTTTGTATCATGACTTCAGGATTGGGGGGATTTAGATGAGTACCAGGGAGATCTAAAAAGATGGCAGAAAAAAATACCCCGACCACAACTCCGGATTGGCAGGCGGCAGTGCGCCGACGGACCCGCTTTTACATCCTGGCGGCTGTCCTGCTGGCAGTCCTGTTTGGATTCCTGGTCTTTCAATTCTTCGCCAAACAGCAGCAGATCGCACCGGGAGAATTGACCTCAGCGGTTTTTGCTGCCCGAGATGTAGATATTGGCACCCTGCTGACATCCGAGATGCTCAATGTCCGGAATGTTTCTACCGGCGCAGTTCCGGACTCTCACCTAAGTTTTAAGGAACAGGCTGTTGGACACCTCACCCTTTATCCATTGGTCAAAGGAG
>CAZOUN010000159.1:0-3752 GCA_964582965.1 uncultured Anaerolineales bacterium
AGAGTATCCACTGCGTGGCGCAAAAGATTTTGATAAGCTTATCAAGGAGTAACACATGGACTGGAACCAACTACTGTTAGACGTTATGCCGCTCTTGACACAACTTCTGACGATTGTCGTTTCCGCCCTGCTCATCTTTCTGACCAAGAAAGCGAATGACTGGATGAAAGCAAACACTGATCAGAAGCAATTGGAAATGATCAATATGTCTGCTAAATCCATCGTCCTCTTCCTGGAACAAGTTGGTGAAGCACGCGGATGGGCATCTAACGAAGCCAAGAAAGAATACGCAGTCAACCGCCTGGTACAGGATTTACTGGCCATTGGGGTTGCAATTAGTTTGGAAGACGCAGATGTAGCGATCGAAGCTGCTGTTATGGAATTTACATACGATGGCATCGATCTCATCGAAGGCGAAGTACTTCCGTAATGATGGATTTACGAGAGGATTGGTCTCTCATTTTACGAGTAGCTAAACTCCGGTTGGCTCATAATCAAACTGAACGCCACGTCAGTGATTATGGTGACAGCATCGAGATTAGGGGCGTAGCAGGAGAGTTAGCTGCTCGTAGGTACTTCGGCTTACCGGAAGAACTGCACACTTATTTCGATGGTGGTGTAGATTTCCGGTTAGGTGAAGTATCGGTAGACGTCAAGGCCACTAAGTTAGTCGACTATATCGACAAGTTAAATTTACAGTGGACTTCTGGCAAACCGTTCAAAGCACCGGTGATCGTACTGACAGCAGTAGATCTTGAGAAACAATGCGCAAAGATGATTGGATGGGAAACCAAGTACGAAATGGAGAAAGCTCCCATCAATCCCAAACGCAGAGACCCTTGTCATGAGATCAAAGTTACTAAACTAAGACCAATACAGGAGCTTTTACCATGGGTAGAGAAGCACGATGCACTAAGATCCGCAGGGTAGCGAATTATCACCCCGGACATCCAGGAAGCGAGACAATTTACTCGTTTATCCCACACGTTCGAAAATTGATCATTGGTAAGAAAGAAATTACCAGGAACACGACTACTCACAAATGCGAAGGTCGACGTGCGCTATATCAGAAAATGAAACAAGTTGATAAAGCGAGAAACCAGTGAAACGACTGATTTTATTGTTTCTCGACCGGTGGTGTATTCACCGGATAACAGTTCCAAAATTCCTCAACAAAAAAATAGGATATGGATGCTTTATGGCATCGTGGGCACAATACCTGGCAGAGAAATGGGACATGGAGATAGAATGAAAACAAAAGCAGAGCGTAAGGAAAAATTTTGGATGTGGATCGTTTGGAAGATGCCTTCGAAAGTTATTTATTGGGCATCCATCAGACTAATCGCTTTCGCCACCACGGGAATGTATAGCAAAACCATTGTACCTGACTTAACGGCAATGGACGCACTTAAACGATACGGAGCTCAACATGGGATCTGAAATGTCTGATTTGGAAATATGGTTCCGGAACGCACTTACCTTTCACCACCGCGTAATGATGCGGTATCTCAGGAAGCGTGGTTGGGTAGTCTTCTATTTAGAAGAAGAGTTCCGTAATTGTCCGGAAGAAAATTGCTGGATCAATCTATATAACGCATTCGACGAGGAAGACGACTAATGGCATACGACAGTGCACGAGACACAATCAAACATTCCCATCAAGTGCATCAGCTTGGGAAGATTTTTACCACTGCCCTGATGCGTAGATTGTCCAACCACGACATGTCAAAACTGTTCGAACCGGAGAAATCTGCCTTCGATGCATGGACACCCCGTTTAAATGAAGTTACCTACGGGTCGGAAGAATACCAGGAGGCCCTGGATGGACTAAAGCCCGCTCTAGACCATCACTACGCAGAGAATGCACATCATCCTGAGAGCCACGAAAACGGGATCGGAGACATGACCCTGATCGATCTGTTGGAAATGTTCTGCGACTGGAAAGCAGCCTCAATGCGACACGCAGATGGGGACTTCGTAAACTCCCTGGAGCACAACGCATTCCGTTTTGACATGTCAGATGATCTGGAAATGATCTTCCGGAATACGGCAGAAGCCATGGGATGGGATAAGTAATGGAACCCATATTTGGTAGCAGCCCGTGGGACGGTGGAGGCGATGGAATTGTCACAGTCCGTGATAAGTCTGATCCCCAGTGGAAAGCATTCCCAGTAGGAATACTCATGGGCAGAAAAGAAGCAGAGATAGTCGCGAGATGGCTGAACGCTTCACTTCCCGAATTATTGAAGGTTTATTCAAGGAGTAACGATGTGGTATATTAAACAATTGTTCCCACTTATGTACGTGTCAGAATATACGTCTGGCGGCAAACGCAGGTTAAGTATTTGGCGAATGTGGTTCGGAAGATGCTTCAATCATCGACGGTACACCTTGGCATGATCGTAGCACAGTCAAAATCACAGTACCGCCGGATTAAAATTCAGGGTGGCGAGGTTACCTTAAGGAAGGATCTTATGTCTAAAGAAGAAACAAATCTGACCCAGGCGGAAAATAAAGAAGAAATATATTTACATGATGCAGCATTGGCCATTGACAAGAAACAACCGTTCACAGCAGTTGTCTTCTCTTTCCTGGGCCTAATCGAAGTTTTTCGGGATATCAGGGATGTCTTAGTCGCCAGTAACGGCACCAACGAAAAGATTGCCGCAGATCTGAGTTTCATCAAGGAATACGGAGTGCATACATCATAATGGATAACTTATACGAAGACAAAGTAGAGCAAGCGTTGGTAGAGAACTCCGGACAGAAGCCCGCCATGGTGTGGGCTATCATGTCCATTGCCAAAGCCATTCTTGCCCTGGCAGATGCGGTTCGATACCGAACCATGGACCTCTCTAGTACGCCGGTCGTCCCTTTCCATCAGCCACCGACTGTTGATGATCCTCCCTACGTGATTACTTGCACCGCTCAGGAAGGGCTACCAGAGCTGGTTTTGCCGATGTGTCCCTTCTGTGCCGGAGTGCTCGATGGGGCCGGCAAGTGTAACAATCTCACGTGCAAGGGTGGAGGCAGTGGCGAGAACTTCGGAGCCTACGGAAGTATTGGTGATGAACCAGTTTAGACCAGCTCCCAAGCCCAAAAAGCCAGTCCGTCGAAAAAATTCGCGGATTATCTCAAAGTATGTTACGAGCGAACGTGACGGTGTTTGTCTCTATGGCTTGTCGACAGGCAAGGTCTGCAGCGCGGGTTTGGATCCACACCACATCAAACCGAGAGGAAGTGGTGGGAAGGATGAGGCGGAGAATTTGATTACGCTCTGCCGCGGCCATCATAATGATGCACAAGAGAACAGAATAACCAGGGGTGTGTTACGTAAGATATTGGCGCAATACCACAAGTATGAATATACGCCAGAGGAGCTAGACGAATGATCCATCCACGAGAATACAGAGAGATTACACCGGTAGTCAAGGCCATGCGTTTTGGGCCTGATAATATCGATATTGTTATGCGTTGGATTGGGCAGGTCACATCTACTCCCCTGTATAAGCGCATGAATGACACCTTCTTCATTGATTTGATTGAGGGAGAGCTTCTATTGGAGTTTGACTGGTGGGTCGTAAAGGACGCGGAGGGAAACTTCTCCACTTACACAGAAGACTGCTTTAGAGAGCATTACATTGATATTTATGGAGACGCAAACTAATGGGATATGTCGAGCGTGATTACACTCTACAAGAAGCTCAAGAAAGCGTCGGTGAAGGCTGGCACGGCATTCTCTATAGGATTTA
>CAZOUN010000160.1:0-3695 GCA_964582965.1 uncultured Anaerolineales bacterium
ACGAATTGGACGACCTGATCGTAGGCTGCGCTTTTCCAGAGGGAGAACAGGGAATGAATATCGCCAGGCAAATAGGTTTCCGAGCTGGTCTCCCTGTAGAAGTTCCCGCAGAAACAATAAATCGTTTCTGTTCCTCGGGTATGCAAAGTATCGCTCATGCTGCTCAGGCCATCTCGGCAGGCTACTTTGATGCCGCCATTGCCGGTGGAGTTGAAGTGATGAGCATGGTGCCGATGACTGGATATAAATTCAGCCCGGATCAAAACCTGGCAGACGAATATCCAGAAGCATACACCAGCATGGGCATTACAGCAGAAAATGTCAGTGAGCGCTATAAGATCACCAGGGAAATGCAAGACGAGTTTGCTCTTATTAGCAACCAGAAAGCCCATGAGGCTGTTCATTCCGGCCGTTTTGATGAAGAGATCGTCCCGCTTGATATTGAGATCGTTAAACCTTCCGGCACAAAACAGATCACATTCAAACGTGATGAAGGACCTCGCGGCGATACCAGCCTGGAGTTGTTAGCCAGATTAAGGCCGGCATTTAAATTGGGCGGCACTGTGACCGCCGGGAATTCCTCCCAGATGTCAGACGGGGCAGCAGGCGTGATCATCATGTCCAAAGCCAAGGCAGATGCCCTGGGACTGAAACCACTGGCCCGATTCATTTCTTTTGCAGCCGGAGGTGTTGCCCCGGATGTCATGGGTATGGGCCCCATTGCGGCAGTGCCCAAAATTCTGGATCGCACAGGGATGAGCCTTAAGGATATCCAACTGATCGAGTTAAATGAAGCTTTTGCAGCTCAGGGCCTGGCAGTAATCAATGAACTGGGGTTAAATCAAGAAATTACCAATGTAAACGGCGGCGCGATCGCCCTGGGCCACCCGCTGGGATGCACCGGAGCAAAATTATCAGTCCAGATGATCTATGAACTGAAGAGAAGGGATCTTGAATTTGGGCTGGTGACCATGTGCATCGGCGGCGGTATGGGCGCGGCGGCTATCTTCCAGAATATAAATTGACCAGGATGATATAAGGAGAGAATAATGGCCGACTACACAGTAAAAGAATTGATCTTCAATCACGAAAAGGCTTTCATGCCCGAAAAAGCAGCCGGGTTGGAAGCTGTTGTCCAATATCATTTAACAGGAGATGAAGGTGGGGATTATATCATTACAATTGGGGGAGATAAATGTAATGTTAAAGAAGGTGTAGCAGAAAACCCTGTTATGACCATGACCGCAGATGGGAAATATTTCGGAGATGTCCTGCTTGGAAAAGCCGACGGTATGAAAGGTTTCATGGATGGTAAACTCCAATTGGCCGGCGATCTCAACCTGGCCATGAAATTGACCAGTTTCTTTAAAATGGGCGGGTAATATTCTTTATACAAAGGATACGGTTTCCTCAACGGAAACCGTATCCTTACTTTATTAAATATAGAAAGGCACACCAAGTGGTGTGCCTTTTTTTACTATTCGGTCAATCCCCTACCCTTCGAACTCAACAACTTCCAGATTATCCAACACATCTTGATACAGACCCTGAACGATCTCTTTTACCTTATCAACTGCCTGATCAAGCGGAATTAAACTCTTTTCACTATCGGTGCGGAGTTTGGCTTCGATACCGCCTTCTTTTAACGCTCTAGAGCCCACGGTCAGCCGGAGTGGAACACCGATCAAATCCGCATCGTTAAATTTCACGCCAGGGCTTTCATCTCTGTCATCAAAAAGAACTTCCAGACCGGATGCGGTCAGGTCCTTATAAAGCTGTTCAGTTACCTTCTTTACTTCTCCACTCTCATCTTTCTTTCCTACCAATTCCACTAAATGCACTTCATAAGGGGAGATTGTGATGGGCATGATTAAACCATATTTATCGTTATATTCCTCCGCAACAGATGCCAGCAGGCGCCCGCTGCCAATGCCGTAGCTTCCCATAACAACCGGTTTTTCGTCTCCATCCGCATCTTGAAAAGTTGCGCCTACGGCCTCGCTGTACCAGGTCCCCAGTTTGAAGATATTCCCGACTTCCACACCGCGCACTGCTTTCATGGCAGCGCCGCATTCCGGACAGGCATCCCCATCCTGGGCAGCAGCTAAATCGGTCACAATATCGGCTGTAAAATCACGGCCGTAGTTAACGTTTTTATAATGGAAACCATCTTCATTGGCACCAGCTACCAGATTGGGCGATTCCGGGATCAAATCATCCACAACTACCATAATGCCTTTTAAGCCAACAGGAGATGCATAACCAGGCACAGCTCCACTGGCCTTGATCTCAGCTTCTTCTGCCGGCCTGAGGCTTCTAGCGCCCAGTGCGTTCACCAGTTTGGTTTCGTTCAATTCCATATCGCCCCGGACGATAGCAAATATAAGTTTTTCCTCTTCACCTTGTTCGGTATTTATGGTGGCCATCATAAAAACTGCTTTGTCCGTTTTGCTCTCGGGAATTTCCAGAAAGGCAGCCAGATCGGCAATGGTTTTTGTATCCGGCGTGGCAACCTTCTCACGTTTAAGGGCTTTTTCTTCTTCAGCCTTTACTTTCTTAAATTCCGCAATTTGACGATTGGCAGAATATCCACATTTATCACATAACAGCAGGGTATCTTCTCCGATAGGTGTGATGTACATGTATTCATGGGCCAGGTTGCCGCCCATCATACCTACATCAGATTGCACAGCAATAACTGGCAGCTTGCAGCGGCCAAAGATATTAAAATAAGACTGGTAATGATTGGCATACTGTAGGTCTAATCCAGCCCAATCCCGATCCAGGCTGTAGCTGTCCTTCATGGTAAATTCCCTGACTCTAATCAATCCTGCCCGGGGCCGGGGGTCATCGCGCCATTTTGTTTGGATGTGGTAGATCAGCATTGGCAGCTGGCGGTAGGACTGGACTTCATCCTTAACTACGGAGACTACTGCCTCTTCATGGGTCATGGCCAGCACCATATCCCGGCCATTGCGGTCCAGGAAGCGGCCCATTTCCGGTCCTACTTTTTCCCAGCGACCGGTTGCCTGCCAAATCTCCGCCGGATTGACCACAGGCATAGACATTTCCTGCCCATCAATCTTATTCATTTCATCCCGCATAATATTCTCGATCTTGGTCAGAGAGCGTTTCGCCAGCGGCATAGCGGTGAATATACCAGCAGCCATTTGCCGAATATAGCCAGCGCGAACCAGGAGTTTGTGGCTGGTGATCTCTGCATCGGATGGGGCTTCCCTGAGTGTTTGACTTAACAAGCTGGACATTCTCATGGAGGTTCTCCTCAATTCATTTGATATTCAATAAAAAACTCCGGGGTTTCAGTCCGGAGGTTCATCAGATTATTCCAATAGTATCCAGCGCCAGGCGACCGAAATTCATTTAGGGGATCAGGGTGCTAGGGACGGGAGCTTTGGCTTGATTCCTTTTAATCATGATGAAGTTAGTGTACCAAAGGCTGTAAGCCTGTCAAGGATGGATATGCTTTTGAGCCCTTCGACTGCGCTCAGGACTGGCTTCTGACTTCGAATTGGACGGAAGAACTGAAAGACCTGTACATGGGGGAAAATACCGTCTATCCTCTCGATAGAGTAAACCAAGACTTGTCCATTTAGAGCATAAAATCCATCCTTTCCAAGCTAATTGCACCACAATTACACCAGGATCAACCAAATCAACTGGTTTGGCGGCTCGAT
>CAZOUN010000161.1:0-3695 GCA_964582965.1 uncultured Anaerolineales bacterium
ATCAATTATCGAGCCAACATTAAAGCCCTTGAGATGCTCGGCGTAAAAAGAGTAATTGCTATTAATGCTGTGGGGTCAATAAATAAGGAGATTGCTCCTCTAGATCTGGTGGTTGCGAGCGATTATTTGGATTTTACCTCTGGCAGGGAAGCAACGTTTTTTGATGGAGGCAGTAGTGGGGTTGAGCATGTTGATATGAGTAAACCTTATTGTTCATATTTATCTGAAAAAATCTTGTCATTAGCGCCAAAATATGATATCCGCATACATCCTAGGGGGGTTTATGTGTGTACTAATGGTCCCAGGTTGGAATCCCCTGCAGAAATAAGAATGTATGATACGCTCGGGGGCGATGTGGTTGGTATGACCGGATTACCCGAAGTTGTATTGGCAAAAGAACTAGGTCTTTGTTATGCATCAGTATCTTTTTCAATCAACTGGGCTGCGGGTTTTATGGAAACCATCGAGTTTGCAACAGATGCCGCGGGTATAATGAAGATGCAAAAGAACCTGATGGGATTACTTTTGGAGACTATTGAAACTACTAGCGATGAAACGTGTTGTAAGGATTAATAACTTTATCGCTAATCTTTGGAATGAAAAACATTTCAAGAAGAACAAGGGCGAAAAGGAGGGATTATTGACCTAATAAGGCAGGAGAGCAGGACTTGGATTGAATGGTAATTTTTATTGAATAGCATGAATAATTTGAATTTAGATTAGGAGAGAAAAATGAAAGAAGTCATTACTATGTGGAAGAATACCAGAATGGTCATTCTTGTTGCCCTGACTGCGGCAATCTATGCAGCATTCCTGATTGTTTTCAAAGGAGGTATTGTAATTGTGCCCGGAATTACCGAGGTTCGCCCTGCCAATGTTTTCCCCCCGGTATTTGGCTTGTTATTTGGGCCTGCGGGAGCCTGGGGATCAGCTATTGGTAACTTGATCGGCGATATGTTCGGTGGTTCTTTGGGAATCGGCTCGATTTTTGGGTTCTTTGGCAATTTCTTCCTCGGATTTGTGCCCTATAAAATGTGGGGAGCAACCTTTGGATTGGTGAAGAAAGACGATATGTCACTGAATATGGGTGATTGGAAAAAAATCGCTGCCTTTGAAATTGTTGCCTTAGCAGGATCCGCTGCCTGTGCAATCATTATTGCCTGGTACCTGGATCTGGCAGGTATCGTTCCTTTTGCATTCCTGGCCATCACCATTACTGTAAATAACTTTGCCGCTGCTGTGGTCGTAGGTCCAATTTTGATCGCCCTCTTGTATCAGCGCGTGAAGAGTTGGGGGCTATTCTGGACCGATGTCATGGACAAGGAAGATGTTAGCAAAGGATTTGCTATTAACCTTGGCGCCATTCTCATGCTTGTAGGTACTCTGGGCGGATTGATAGTGGGCATACTGGTTGCAACTGGGGCTGCGGGACAGCAGCTTTATGGCTTCACAGGTGATTCTGGCCAGACAGCTGTTTGGCTGGCAGTGCTTCCATTTATCCTGGTTGTCCTGGTAGCCTCTTTTATGCTTTCAGGTAGAGAACAGTTTACAGAGGAAGAACTCTAGTACTGATCTATACTTTGTACATATGTTAAATCGGGACGGGGTTCAAGTAACTCCGTCCCGATTTATCTTTTCTACAGAATTCAAATATTGAGTAACCTTGGATTTATCAACCCCTTGAGGATATTGGTATGGACGATAGACAAAATATAGACCTTGTCATTCATGGTGGAACAATTATTACAATGGATCCGGAACACCGGATAATTAAAAACGGAATGATATTGATCCGGAATGATAACATTCTTGAAATATTAGACACAATCCCCGAAAATTTTTCTGTGGAGGTCCGGTCTGAGCTCTCAGCAGAGGGGATGGTTGTCCTTCCGGGATTAATTAATGCCCACAGCCACCTGGCAATGACACTATTCCGAGGTTTTGTTGAAGATCTGGACCTCCAGAGCTGGCTGCAGAAAGTCTGGAAGTATGAATTGTCAGCCTTGGACGCAAAAACAGTGAGAATAGGTTCCAAATTGGCTATGCTTGAAATGATCAGAGGAGGGATTACCTGCGCCCATGATATGTACTGGCATTTTGAAGAAACCATGCAGCTGGCGGAAGAAGTGGGTTTCCGGTTGCTTTCCGGTCCCCCGATTACCCGCCTGGGGGATCAGGAATTTAATCAAATGTTTCAAAAGGCTAGGGATACTTTGAAATGGCTAGAAGGGCTGGAGTTTGTTTACCCCATCCTTCAAACCCACAGCACATATACAACGACTCCCGCGATGATGGATACAGTTAGGGATCTTAAAGAAGAATATGGCATTAGTTTTACTACTCACGCCTCTGAGAACCAGGCAGAGGTTGACAGCGTTTTGAATATGTATCAAAAATCTCCCATCAATGTCCTTCATTCCCATGGACTTTTGGATGAACATACTATTCTGGCACATTGTGTAATTGTGGATCAGGATGAAATACAGCTGATTAAGAAAACAGGCACAAACATTGTCCACTGCCCTGAAAGCAACTTAAAATTAGGATCAGGCATCGCACCTATAGCGGCCATGTTAGATGAAGGAATTAATATCTGCTTGGGGACTGATGGTGCTGCCTCTAATAATGATCTGGATCTCTTGAGCGAATTGAGAACTGCTGTTCTTTTACAGAAGGGGTTTAATCATGATCCTGAATTATTGCCCACCCGACAGGCACTGGAGATGATAACAATAAATGGGGCCAAGGCATATCATCTCGATTCGATGATCGGAAGTCTTGAACCCGGTAAAAAAGCGGATATTGTGATGGTTGATTTTAACCAGCCGCATCTTACTCCGAACCATAACGAGGAAGCTAACCTGATTTATTCCACGACAAAAACTGATGTGAATACAGTGATCATAAATGGAAAGATCCACTTTAATAATGGTGAATTTACGATCCTAGACAAGGATGAGATTATGTCTGATGCCCGGGAAGTTAGGGATTTGTTCCGTTAATAATTGGATGAAAGCGGACAAATTCCATCCAGAAAGGGAAATCAAACCAAGGAGATTAACAAATGGGGCACGAAAAATACAAACAAAATTTACTAGAAATTGTTCAGCTGGCCTGTGAGCGAGACCTGATCCGCTTATCGGCAGGAAATATAAGCACACGGATTAATGAAAAAATAATTGCCATCACTCCCAGTGGTGTGCAGTATAAAGACATGAGATCAGATCAAATATCTATTGTTGATCTGGAAGGTAATCTCATTGAAGGTCCCCTTCCCTCATCTGAGGTACCGATGCATACCGCAATATACAAGAACATATCCAGAGCCCAGAGTGTATGCCACACACATTCAACATACGCCATGGTCTTTGCTATGCTGGGTGATGTTATCCCTATAATGAGTATTGAATTAATGGTGTGTGGTGCCCCAATCCCGGTAGCTCCCTGGGCTTCGCCAGGGACGGCCAAGGCGGGGGAAGTTACCGTAGATATTTTTCAAGCCCGCCCAGAATTGAGTGTGATCCTACTACGCCAGCATGGACTGGTTGCGATTGGCAATTCTTTGGATCAGGCTTTTGAAAAAGCCAATAACGCTGAGACTGGATTGGAGACATACTATAAATCCCGGCTGCTGGGAACCCCCCAACCGTTTTCCCAGGAGCAGATAAATGAGATAAAGGAAACCTACGGACTTT
>CAZOUN010000162.1:0-3682 GCA_964582965.1 uncultured Anaerolineales bacterium
TATTCTTCGGGGGTAGAAGGAGCGAAGCTCCCCGTCCCCCAGTCCCCAAGTCAGCTTTTCCCCGTCTTCCGTCACCGGTCCTCTTTCGCGAAGCTTTGCTTCGCTGTCCCCCAGTCCCCCAGTCCCCAAGTCAGCTTTTCCCCGTCTTCCGCCCTCGGTCCTCCGTCGCGAAGCACCGCTTCGCTCCTCTCTAGTCATTGGTCGAGATTTTAGATTGAAAGTGAAAACTATGAACACTAATTCAAGAACAGCAGGTTTTCTCATTCAATGGCAGTGGCTGCCTATGTTATTATCGGCGCCTCTTTTCGCTCTGCCTTCCCCCTGGCCTATAATTCCTCTAAGCATTGTCCCCCTGATCTGGGTGGCAATCTGGCTGGCAGGCGGCGAACCCCTGGTCCGCACACCCCTCAATATCCCCATTCTGGTCCTGGCAATCATGATCTTGGTCAGTACCTGGGCCAGCTATGATCTCAAGATAAGCGTAGGATACATCGCTGGTGCTGTGCTGGGTCTGGCCGCTTATTTTATTATTACCCGATATGGAGAAACACCAAAAGGATGGCTGAGGTGTTTTTTCTTCTTCGTGATTATGAATATGTTCCTGGCAGTTGTGATATCCCTCATGGTGCAGTGGCCTCAGAAAATTGGTCTGCTCACTCCGATCACAACCCGTCTGGGAGCTCCAGTGATCGTTTTATCCAGTATTGCCCAAAGCCCTCACCCTATCTTGATTTCGGTTTTCTTATTGGCTGTCTTACCCCTGATGATCGTTTTTACAGGATCCACTTTCCTTCAAAGGAAGAGCTGGATTTCGATTTTTGGACAGAAGCGTACTATTGTAATAACTTTTCTTTTAATATTCTCAACGATCCTCAGCGGCTTTATTTTCTTGCTCAGTCAATCCCGGGGTGGCTATCTTACCTTTGCAGCAACCTGTCTTATCTTGCTGCTGGTTATACTTCCACCTCAAAGACGCTGGTTATTAATCGGCGGCCTGGCTGTCACCGCGGTCATCAGCGTGGCACTCTGGCAGCAGGGAACCCTGGCCCCATTTCAGGAAAACCTGCAGAGTACTATTGCCAACGACCCTGCAATGTCTCTGGTTACCTTCAAAACCCGGCTCGAGATCTGGTCGCGGGCGAGATATGGTATCCAGGATTTTCCGTTCACAGGGATGGGGATGAACACTTTTGGACACCTGCTGACAGTCCTTTATCCTCTGATTAATTTCAGCCCGGATCCAGTTTCGCTCAATGCTCACAACATCTATCTGCAGGTCGCGTTGGATCTGGGCATCCCCGGTTTGATCGCCTTTCTATTAGTACAATTTGGAATCTTAGGGATATTGGTCAAGAGTTGGAAAACCATCAGCCACTGGCAGGATCAGACCCAAACCTGGAGAGGTTTTCCTTCCATATTTGAATCAAGATTTTTCATGAAACTGATCTTACTCGGGCTGGGAGGCAGTTTAATAGCATATTTGATATTTGGTTTGACTGAATCTTTAGGATTGGGCGTGTATACGCTGATCTGGATATTGATAGGTTTGATCGTGAGTTTTTATCTGCAGACCCGGAACAGCCCACAGGACGGGGCTTCAGCACCCGTACTGGAGGGTGCTTTGCAAGCGGATCAGCTGAGTATGACCTCAGACAAGCTCAAAATGCGAAAACCAGTCCGGTTAGTTACAAAGGGCTGGCTGGTGGTCCTGATAATTTTGGCCATCCTGGGATTATTTTTCCTGCCGGCTGCGTATCGGGCCTGGCAGATCAACGTCTGGTCAATCCAATACAGCCACCAGGCACTTAACCCGCAAGCGGACCAGTTTATTCCCACGGATCCGCCGCTTGGGCATAGCAGGGCGGTTTTCTGGGAAGCTTCAGACGCGTTAAATGCTGGTGCCCCGGCCCTGGCTGAGAGGCTGATCGCAGACCAGGCTGCTCAGGGTGACCCGCTTGCTATGGGTTTGATGGCTGATGCACTCTTTGCCCAAGGGGACCTCAGCGGAGCACTCGAGATATGGCAAAAAATGGGGGATATTTATCGAATAAATATCGTTGCTCTACAGGCTCAGCAGGCCGGGAACCTGGATGCAGCGCTGCAGGCCTATGAGGCTGCCTGGCAGCTGGATGTTGAATCAGGTACTGTACCCCTGGTCGACTTCCTGATCAACAGCAAAAATGATTACGGAACCGCAGAGATCGTATTGCGCAACGCCCTGGCGGCTTTTCCAGGTACCCGGTATTGGCCTTATTGGTCCAACCGCCTGGGAGGTGTGCTGAGAACGCAGAAACGTTGGGCTGAGGCCCAGGCAGCCTACCTGGGCACACTCACCAAGGCGCCGGATGACCTGACGGCTCAGATTGGCCTGGGATGGGTCTATTATGAGCGCGGCGATGGGCTGCAGGCCGCGCTGGATGAATTTCAATTGGCGGTCTACAACCCGGAAAGCAAGGGGCAAGGGCAATATGCCATTGGCCAGGTACTAAGCCGGGAGAAGCGCTTTAAAGAAGCCGACGCCTGGTATGTACAGGCCCTGGCGATCGATCCAGAGAATCGCTGGTTCTATGTGGTACGAGGTAATACTGCCCGGGAGGGCGGAGAATTGGCGCTGGCGCTGGGTGTGTATCAGGAAGGATTGAGGCGTTTTCCTGATTTTGCACCTTTGTATTATGAGATGGCCTATGCCTACCGGGTAAACGAGCAGCCCGCCCAGGCCATGGCAGCCATTGAACAGGCTGTGTTACTGATCAAGTCACCCAATATTTACTATTACCTGAGGGCTGGCAGTATTTACGAGTGGGGCGGGGATGCAGACCGGTCCCTGGATGCTTATCACCAAGTCCTGCTGCTCGACCCGGCCAATGCGGCTGCCCTGGCAGGGGTGGAGAGGTTGGAAGAAAACCCCTAGATACGAGTCAACTTCTCCTCCAAAGGATGTCGATGTGGCGGACGCGTTAAAGCTGAGGGGGAGATTTGGAGAGCTGGAGACAAGGAGAGCAGGAGACAGGGTCCTCCAAGTCCCCCAGTCACCGAGTCCCCAGGTCAGCATTTCCTCCCCGTCCCCAAGACAGTTTTCCCGTCTTCCGTCGGGGCAAAGCCCCATTGTCGATATCCAACGTGGTTTAGAATCGGACCTGAGCGCCGAATGGTGGGTGGTGCGGATCACGTTCCTGCTGGTTTCCGCCCTGGTTTTTTCCTCTATCTTCACCGCACGATCCATTCTCCGCGGCTTCAAATAAACCGTGGTATTAATGTCGGAAGGGCGAATGCGTGGAATTTGCCAGTCCAGGACGTGAGCAAGTTCCATGGATTCCTTTAATTATCCAATAAAAGATTACGAAGTTGGAACTGGTCAGGGAGGAAAAGATTAGAGACACCTCTGAATCATTCACTACTGTTATTGTCCCTTAACGGTAGTAAAAAGTTAATATTAGTAAGATTTATTGCATTTTTCTTTTTATTTTCAGATAAATCGGTTAAGATAAATATGTGGAGAAAAAAACTATATACCTAACGCGATCACAAATGGCAGAACGGCGAGAAGAGGCCATCCAATTGTTACAAGCTGGCGAAATGAGGCAAGCTCAGATCGCCAGATATCTTGGCGTTACCGAGGCTGCAGTTAGTAAGTGGAAGAAAAAACTTGAAGAAGAAGGTCCCCAGTCATTAGAGTTACGCA
>CAZOUN010000163.1:0-1249 GCA_964582965.1 uncultured Anaerolineales bacterium
CAGCATTAGCAGTGGGATTAATAGAATTTCTGGGTGTTTCATCGAGTATTCTCCGATAGATTAGGCTGTTGCTGCTTGAAAAAAGATTATTGGTCCATTTTTAGTTATACCTTTCTATGGGGCGGTTTCAGTATACAATCCCGTAATTTTGATTTATTGGATTATTTGACGAACTCTCAAGTTGCACTAATAACAGATTGTCACCTAAGCGAACTAGTGGCCAAAATTATCCTTTTGTCAGTTTTTATATTTGCCCACTGAGGGACGCCAGGAAGATGAAGTTATGTAAAAAAACATGGCGTCAAACCCACTTACTTCCGTTATAGTTGTTATCCCCCAGGTTATCCAAAAGACGCCCCGTCTTTTTTTTCGAAAGAGATCATCGG
Organism: uncultured Anaerolineales bacterium; assembly: GCA_964582965.1. GTDB lineage: Bacteria > Chloroflexota > Anaerolineae > Anaerolineales > UBA11858 > B10-G9. Next base: position 387 of record CAZOUN010000163.1, read on the forward strand.
TTTCTGAGGAGGAAAACCAGGATAGGAATACGAAGGCCAAACCTGGCCCAGAGCCACCTATCCAGAATGCCATCTCGACAACTGTTCCACCAATTCCCAAAAAGTAAGGAATTCCAAGCACCCAGGAAATCAAAAATGTCAAAGCAAAGAATGACAATAGCTGATTCTTTATAATCCATGCTTTCATGGTCTTTATCCGGTTTTGTGTTTCTTGATCCTACTTCCTGGTTGATTAATCTAAGAGCTAAAATGCAATAGAATTTATCCTTGCAGTTCTGTAGTTCCGTGCTTATTTCAATTTGTTTACGCTCTATAAATGTTACACTTGTATCGTAGGAGACAGATTTCATTTTTTGTCAACCAACAAATGTCAGGATATCAGAACACCTGCAGTGTTGTTTTTCGAAGTTAGTGATGTTGCACTACTGCGCACTTGAATTCAAGTCCTGAAAAATATGATTTTTGGAACAATATGGATTAACAATTTCAATTATTATGATTCCTCAACGTCTCTCTATCGAAGTCACAAACTTGTGCCAGAAAGGCTGCTCATTTTGCTACAACGCCAGCGGCGCAGGCGGCAGCACAAGTTGGACAACTGCTTCCTTGCTCGATTTTGTGCTTGATTGTCAGGGAACTGGAACTGAAGCAGTGTCTTTTGGTGGGGGAGAGCCGCTGCTGTTTAAGGGCATATTTGATGTGCTGGAACAGACTAATGGATATTTGTTTCGTTCCTTGACCAGCAATGGTTTGCTTCTGGACGATCCAGTCGTTTACAAAGCCTTATTGAAATCCGAACCAGATAAGGTTCATGTTTCCATCCACGATCCAGAAAATCAGAAAGAAGTTGATCAGGTTATCTG
>CAZOUN010000163.1:1349-3534 GCA_964582965.1 uncultured Anaerolineales bacterium
TGGGATCAGAAAGTAGGCTGGTGTTCCTATACTTCATCCCGGAAAGAACTGCCTGAATTATCAGCTGCTGGTTTAGAGAAAGCATTAAAAGACCTGCCATTGACATCCTGTGAAACCCACTTGCCCAGATTATGAGGAGCACCCCATGAAAGATTTTCCAGCAGCCCACAGCAACGACACTGACTGGTTTGCAGTAGACGAGGATGGTAATCTGGCTTTATTTGAACCACGTTCGGAAGGGGCATCACCCGCAGGATGGTCTGAGGAAAGTTTTTCTAACAGTTGGTACGATTTGAGCCAGAAAGAAAATATCCTGGTCTGCAACTGGAATTTTCCGATTAAAGAGTTCCCGAAGCTGCGGAAAACCCCTGGTGTGTTTATATCACCAGAAAAGAGCGGCAAATACGATTTTTCTGATGTTTATGGAGATGAGGAGTTTGATGAGTATATTTTTAATGCCTACCTGTTTCTGATCCGAGATCCCAAAATCATTCCCCTGATTGCCCCGGGAGTGACCTCACTTTATTTTCCAAAAATCTCTGGCACAGATGCAGCCCTAGTAATTATGCCCGTTGTTAATAATGAATCGATGGTAGAAGCAGTCAATCAACTGATTCAAGAGGGGGAAATTGTTGGATTTGCCGGAGTGGCAGAAACCATCTGGTGCATGGAAATTTATAATAATCTGGATGTTTATAAGTATGAGCCAGAGAATGGTGGCTGGGTGTATCCCTACCTCCGCAAGCATCAGCCGGAACATCCAGTAAACATCAAAGACCTTCCTCCCGGTTTTCCTCTCTCCCCGGATAAAATGAAGGTCCGTTTCTCAGAGACGAAAAGGATCCAATTGATGGAAATTGGATATAAATATGACGATATCTGCACTTGGAATAATGCCGGCTGGGTGGCTCTGGACGGAAAAGTGTATGATTTTGATGGCAATTTTTTGGGCATGAAGAAGGATCTATAAAGACTAATTCTATTAATGATTATTTCTTATGGTTATTGCTTTGAACAACTATGGAAGAACTATCAGATTTTGAATTGTTCCAAAAGGTAAAAACATATTTGCAACCTGAACCTCCGTTTAGTTTGATCTATGAGGTTAAAAACTCGTTCACTGGAACTTGTTCAGCAGGAAGGCTCGCAAAGTACCTCGCAAATTGGCATATGGAGTATACATATATTGACCCGAGGAAGAGAGTCGAGTTTCAGAAGAAAGAGTTGCAGCGGCAGGTCATTCCTTTTTTCCTAAATTCCCCTTCTGTCGCTGTTGTGAATGAGATAGCTGACAAGCATCCTGAGTTAAGGAGTGATTTGAATCAATTTTCTAGGAAGATATCGACTGCCTATCCAAAGTACAAGCTACGGCCGGAGGGAAAGCCCCGGACAGCTAATAAAAGCAAAAAGGGCAAATTAGCAAATAGGAAAAAAATTGAACAGAAGTATGCCACAAAAACACCGAAATCATATACAAAAATAGTTGGCCATCCCAGAAATTTTTGGGTCATAGCCTGGAAAGGATGGTCGCGGAGCTACGTGGTCAATCCGAGGAGTTTGTACTCGGGTCTGCCGAAAAAGTACAAAATAGAACAGGAAGCGATCGACGATTGTCTGGTAGCAAAATGTGTACTTCTTCAGCCAGCTGAATATGACAAAATCGCCCCTAAAGTCCCCCAAACTTTATTATGGGCTTTGGAGAGGGGAAATCAACGCCAAAAGGGAAGCAGCATTTATAAGCATGGAAAACTGATTGATCATGTTGCTTTAATCCTGCCAAAGGATTCAAAAGGGAACGTAAAAGTCGCAAAATCTTTTCTGAAAGATATAGAAAGTATCTTCCCTGGAGTCAAAGAATTACCAAATGTGGTGATCATCAAGGCCATTCTGATTATCAAAAGACGGGGATTAACTGCGGAAAAGACAGCCAAAGAGTTGCGGCAGATGAAATATGGGTATAAAGGTCAACCATCATATATGAGAATTATTTACACACCGATGTGAGGAAATTAATTAATAATGAAATTAATCTCATGGAATGTCGCAGCAAGAGTAAAAAAACAACCTCTTCAACTGGCAGGGGTCCTGGAGCGAAATCCTGATCTAATCGCCTTGCAGGAAGTCACTCCTAAAACCTCCCAGATGTGGCGGGCTGGCTTGGAGGATGCGGGCTATGAGTTTATCT
>CAZOUN010000164.1:0-3481 GCA_964582965.1 uncultured Anaerolineales bacterium
CCAATATTTGATGGGCAGCCTGTTCATAATGCAGGGCATCTGAGATCGGATAAAATTCCTGATTCGGTGGCCGTTGTATATCCGTAAACGAACTTGCCCCGAATGGTACGCTTATCCAGGCGCTGTATGCGACCAGGGCAATAATTATCATGATTAGCCAATCTATCTTATTTTTTTCCAACCAGATCCACTTATCCTTAAGCTGATCGATGGCAATTAACACAACCAGCGCGATCATTCCCAGGAGGCCTACCTGAATCCCCAAAATGGGTACACCCATCTCATAAAAACCATAATCCAGGTCACTAGTGAACAGGTTTCCAATTCCGGAAAAAGATGATCCTATTACCACAACAGCCAGCAGCACAAAGATAATAAAGGACTTCTTTCTAACAATCTTGGTAATCCCAGATCGGAAGATTTGCCACCTATAAACCACGATGACAACAATGAACTGAATCCCACTGACAAATACCAAGCCGATCACCGGAATATAACCAGATAACAAAGACCGGTAAACTAAATAGTGTATGGGCGCGAGATCAGCTTGAAGGAAGAGGATGTCCTGCAAGGATTCATAAACAAGCAGCCCCGCCAGAACAGAAATAACAAGCAACCATCGGTCATCCTCAAGGATCTTATCAATGACCTGATCCGCATTAAGCAAGAATGGCTGCCAAAATAATAAAAGGCACGAAATAAGTATGATGCTAAATAGACCGAATAAGATAACTAGATCCAAGATTGATAAATTCATCCCAATCAAATTATCAGATGCAATTTGATTTTGAAAGATATCTCTGCCTACGAACAAACATTCAACGAGGAAAAGAAAGGCGATGAATCTCATTGTATTTTTTTTCATGAGTTAGTGTGATTACCTCTCTGCGGTCAATGAAATGGTTCCGGTTTTAGTATCTAATCAGTTTATCTCTTCTGCTAGAAAATATGGCAAAAGCCGATTTTCCCTGTCCTCCTCATTATTACGGTCACACTCTCCCAGGGCTCTGATTCTATTCAGTCCAAACTTTCCTCAAATAAACCAGAAGCATTGATCACAATATAGTCTTCTGTTCCTTCCTCAATTATCAGTACCTTGTTCGCACGAAGGTATGGCCGCAGCCCCTCTTCCAAGTAAGCATCTGAATCACGGACAATCTCCCCCTGGATGATTACTTCTGATCCATGGGGAAGGTACTCGGGAACGGATACCATGGGAATCGACACCCAGATATTTTCCATACCAACCAGATAGAAATCTAATCTTGAGATACTTGAATCGGGAACTCGACCACCCCTGTCATCTAGCACTTCTTCCCCTGCTTGAAAATAACCAGGGTAAAGTGCTTTCCCATATACTAAAGTATTCCCAGACATCGGCCAAAAATCATCAGTATCATTCACTTCCTGTAACAGAATCTGGTCCAATTTGATTTTTGTATAACGTGGTTGGATCAAATATTCCCCCAAAGGCATTGCCAACCCAATTAAGACGATTATTATTGAGGCGGAGATGATTAACAACCTCGAACCAGATCCAGATAAATAAGGTGATCCAGCCGCGTTATTTGTTTCTATAAAAGGTCCGGGGCTTCTATCAGAAGCATTTTTGATGAGTACTCTTCTCAACCAGGCAGCTATCCAGGACAGACCGATCCCGAAATATACCAGCGAAACCCAATCTACTACCTGAATAAATCTACCTCCAGAACGGGAAAATAGAGCATATGTCATACTATGAAAGATCAATAGTAAGAGGGGTGTCAATGATTCAAGTCGTTTTCTCTCCCAAACGGACCAAAAGCCTACAAATACCACTCCTGCCACCGACAGTATCGGCAGAATGGATCTGGGAGCGATCGAGCCATTCCAGTTTGTTTTCCAATAAGGAAGGTTCTTAACATATGAGGTCAAATAAAAATCAGAGAAATAAGCCTTGTCCTCAAGAATTATCTTTCTCTTATCTGGAACGATCTTGAGATAATTATCCAATCCTCCAAATATCTGGTGATTGTTCGGCAAATATAAAAACGATTCAACAATGTTATTGCTGAAGTGCCTGCCTGTCTTCTCTAAAAATCCCATAGATATTTCAGGTGATTCAGCCGTAATGAAAACAGGTTGATCAACCTCTTCTTCCTCTGGCAGCAGGAAACTGGGGAGATAGTTGCTAATTCTAGAGATGAAAAACTCATTCTTATCAAGATAAAAATTACCAGTTTTGTCCCAATTTCTGGTCATCCAAGGACTTGTGAGCATTAATACTGCGCTTAGCATCAGAGCAATCGGAGCAAACCAACCCCGGAGATTTTTCCAGAAATGTACAATACAAACTAATGAAAAAACAAAAACAAGGGATAATAACTCGACTCGGATAAGAGCTATCAAACCAATCAGTGCGCCGATTAAAAATGGTAGGGCTGACTTCTCTTCAGGGCTGTGCAACCAGGATATGATCAGGTAAATCACCAGTATGACTCCCATCGTGGTGACAGGCTCAGTCATTATCAGATTCACCATGGACAGGGTAATAGAATCTCCCAATAGTAGTGAGTTGTACTCTCTCACAATATAGAATAGCGCCACAAGCCACCCTGCATAACGTGATGATAATAAGCTTGTCATCTTATACAGAATGAATGGCGTAAGCGACAATAAAGCTACCTGAATCAAATATATATCCAGAAAATGCTGGCCTCCCAGAATGTGGAATCCACTTAAAAAGAATCCATATAAAGGATGCTGAATTTTATCAAAAAATCCTTCCCCAACTAAATAACGATGGGCTTGTGTCTCATAATAAATGGAGTCAGATAGGATATTTATCTGGTAATTTGGTGCTCGGGGTGTATCCAGGAAGTAATTCGCTTCAAGAGGGACGTTGCTCCAAAGCAGGTATGCTGCTCCCCATAAAATCACAAAGGTGAGAATATCAATAAGAAATCGTTTACTAAGACTGTTTTCTTTAAATAATCTGCGCACTCCCAACCAAATCAAGGTGAAGAGTCCCCAAATAATCAATACTTGAGCCATAGTTAAAGGAGCATTCAGAGTAGTAAAATTTCCAACAGCTGCAGATATTTTTGACGACCTAGATATGAAGCCAGTTCCAAATATAAAGATGCTGATCAAACCCAGTACTGATAGACCTGCAAAAATAATCCATTTTTGTGATTTCCAATCAACAGGCAGTGAATTAATTCGTTTAATCCGCAATAGGAGTAGGAACAGAATATTCTGCGCAGCTATCAATCCAGCCCAATAGAACAGCGAGATACTTTCCAACAGATATAAGGGATAATACTCTTCGGGTAAATCTGCCCTGAAAACAAGGATATCCTGTCCTGATTCAATCAGCACAAGGGTATTGATAATCAACAATCCCCAATACAAATACCGATTCTTGAGAACCCCTTTGACCTTTTTATAAACCTTGTTCGAAATAATATCCCAGATTAATAAAGCCAGTAATATAGCGCTG
>CAZOUN010000165.1:0-3465 GCA_964582965.1 uncultured Anaerolineales bacterium
TGGAAATGATGATCGCTGACCCCCTGGATGAAAAGCAGAATGAAGTCATTCGCATCATTGAAGAGCGGGATGAAGGAACGGCCCTGGGTAAACTCTATCTGAAACTGCATGATGCCACCGAGGCAATGGGTGAAATCACCAAGGCAGATGTTGACGAAAACGATCCAGAACAGGTCGCAGTCTGGAAATCCGCTCAGGTGCTTTTGAATAAAGTGATCTACGCTGATTCTTTCCTGGAACAGTAGGAAGATTTGATTCGCGGAATATATAGCGGCTGATCCATTTCGATAAATAGCTCCCGGAGCCTTCAAGGCTCCGGGAGCTTTCATTTAATGAAATGTTATGCTAAACGACACCTGATGAGAGGATAAATGCTAGGGTAATTCAAAAATCGAATCATCTATAATGAAACAGGGGTAATCAAAGAGAGTATTCCAGCTTATACAAAACAGGAACTGGAGGACTTATGTCTGATGAAAAGATCAATGTGGAAGAGCTGCTAGAAAAAGCAAAAAAACCAGCAGCTGATGCACTGAAATTACATCCCTTTTATCAGGGAAAGATGGAAACCACGCTGAAATGTTGTGTGCGCGACATCGATGATTTTGCGATCTGGTATACCCCGGGTGTTGCAGCCCCCTGCCGGGATATTCACCAGGATCCAGAGATGATCTACCAACACACCAGCAAAGGTAATACTGTCGCTGTGATAAGTGATGGAACAAGAGTTTTGGGGCTGGGAGATATTGGTCCGAAAGCAGGACTTCCGGTGATGGAAGGAAAAGCGCTTCTGTTCAAGTATCTGGGCGGAGTAGATGCCGTACCGATCATGTTGGATACCAAAGATCCTGATGTTTTCATTGAGACAGTGCTGTTGTTGCAGTCTTCTTTCGGAGGAATCAATCTGGAAGATATTGCCCAGCCCAAATGTTTCCGGATCCTTGATGAGCTGCGAGAGAAATGTGAGATCCCCGTTTGGCATGATGATCAACAAGGCACTGCGACAGTGACCTTGGCCGGATTGATGAATGCCTTGAAGGTTGTTGAAAAAGATAAAAAGGATATCCGGATAACTTTTGTCGGTACTGGTGCTTCAAATGTGGCCATATCTCGCTTAATTTTCAGCTGGGGTGTGGATTCCGGAAAATGCTTTATGGTTGACAGCAAAGGAATCCTCGGTACCCACAGGGATGATATTGAATCTCAAAAAGAGAAATACCAGGATAAATGGCGCTTATGCCAGAGCACGAATAATGAAGGTCGCCAGGGCGGGATCCCTGAAGCCATGCGAGGAGTAGACGTGGTGATTGCTCTGTCAAAACCCGGTCCTGATGTGATCAAAGCGGAATGGGTCCAATCCATGAATAAAGACGCAATCGTTTTTAGCTGCGCTAACCCAATTCCCGAGATTTGGCCCTGGGTGGCAAAAGAGGCCGGTGCCAGAATAGTTTCTACAGGGAGATCCGACTTCCCGAATCAAGTTAATAACTCCCTTGGTTTCCCCGGCATCTTCAGAGGCACACTGGATGTACGGGCAAGCACGATCACTGATGAGATGTGTTTCGCTGCTGCAGAAGCATTGGCTGATCAAATTGGAGACAAGTTAGATGAGGACCATCTACTGCCCACGATGGACGATTGGGAAGTGTTTGCAAGAGAGGCTGCCGCTGTTGGTATGAAAGCGCAAGAGCAAGGAATCGCCAAACTTGAACGCACTTATGACGAACTCTTTGAGAGTGCCATGAAGGCGATCAAAAGGTCTAGAGAGTTGACCTCATTGATGGAGAAAAAAGGTTTCATTCCCGCCCCGCCAGAAGATTAAAGTACTGATTGATGTCTGTAACATGGCCAGTGAGGGCGCTACATAGTACAGGTACCCTCGCTGGTATTGTTTATCGTGAGAAAAATTTCCTACTCAAGGACGATTTAGCTAATCCTGGATAAACTGGGGGCTTGTTATTTTCCAAGGTACAGTATACTCAATGGAACTCTTGAAATTCTCACAGAATTCTTATGGCCAAGCCCATAAGGTATCTAAGGGATAAATTTAACAAGAAGTTGACAGGATTTGAAAGTTGTTTATAATCAAATCCCAAGCACATATTTGAGTATTAATTCTCGGGGGGAAAAATTCTAAAGGTGAACCCAAACAAGAATCTGACCTTTAGGCGGCGCCAAGTGGGGAATGGATCTAGGCGTTAGGGAATAGGGAGAATCACTTAACTCGAACAGCAAAACTAATCTTATCCAATATTCCTTATACTTCCCGTCTTTAAGAGGGAATCTATTTGCATATATTAGGAGCTAAGGAGGTGATGCCTGGAATCAATAGTACCTAAAGAAATTTCATGAGCAATACCCTATTTCTAATTCTCATAGGAGGAGAAACAGTGTCAAAGAAACTAATATTTATTTTGATCTCTCTATTGATGGTCAGTTCCTTGGTCTTGGGTGCCTGCGCCCCTGAACCAGCCCCTGTTGAAGAGGCTGAAGAAGTTATGGAAGCAGAGGAAGTTGAAGTAGCAGAAGAAGCAGAAGAAGAAATGGCAGAAGAGGTTATGGGAGAAAAAATCCCCTTGACCCTTTATTACATGCCCGTAACTCGCTTCTATTATCCCAGCCCGAAAGAGATTGGCGAAGCCATGGCTGCTGATCTGGCCAATGCCGGATTTGATGTTCAGCTTGAACTGGCTGGCGACTGGCCCACATACCTTGGTTTGCGCCGCGAGGGCAACCTGGATGGCCTGTACCAGCTTGGCTGGGGTGGTGATAATGGTGACCCCGACAACTTCTTGAACTACTTCTTCGGTTTTGCCGGTGCTGATAAAGTCGGCGATGACCCCGCAGCTTGGGTGAAGAGCCCTGAAGCCCGAGAAGGCTGGTATGCTAATACTGATGTAGCTTATTTGCTATATCAGGCATCCATCACCCCGGATCAGGCAGCTCGCGAAGCCATGTATAAAGAAGTCGAAAACATGCTTCATGAGGACGTAGCCCGCCTTTTCGTAGCGCACAACAATACACCCCTGGTGTTCTCCAGCGATATTAGCGGTTATGTGCCGCAGCCTGTAGGAGCAGACTACTTTGAGGGTGTTGTCGTTGATGGTTCAGACACCTTTGTCTTCGGCCGCGGTGGCGACTCAGTTCAGCTTGACCCCGCCATTGTTACCGATAGTGAAAGTTTCCGTGTAACCGGTCAGGTTTTGGAACCTCTCTATCAATATGAACCAGGTTCCACTAGACCAATCCCTGCACTGGCTGAATCCTGCACCGCGAATGCTGAAAGCACTGAATGGGTATGTGTTCTTCGCCAGGGTGTGAAATTCCACGACGGAACAGATTTTAATGCTGACGCAGTGGTCTTCAACTTTGAACGCCAGCGCTTTACTGATCATCCTTATCACTTTGATAGCCAGGTGTATGAGTACTACGAATACATGTGGGGCGGCCTTGATGACGCCAGCA
>CAZOUN010000166.1:0-3314 GCA_964582965.1 uncultured Anaerolineales bacterium
TCTATTTCCATAGTTGTAGTCATCGTTTTCTTATCCTTTGCATATCAATATTTAACAGCCAATTCATACTAACCATTATGCTACCTTATTAAGCCTAATTGTCAATCAACTCTTGACCTGTTTATTCTAATATTAGTGTGAACGCCTGAGTAATAATCAACTGCTTTCCGAACCACCGCAGTGTATGCACAACCTGCCCGCAGTGCTTGAGGCACAGCGCGGGCTGGCCGGGCATTCGCCAGCAATGACGAACTCCACTCACAGCCGAGACGGCTGTGCTACGTAGCACAGGCGTCTCGCCTGTGTTTCTCCACGTCCCACGTCCCACGTCTCACTCCCCACACTCTCCACGTCCCACGTCCCACGTCCCACGCCCCACTCTCCACGCCCCATAAATTTTTTGTGTTTTTTGTGGCTACATTCCCCAGCAGAGCCAAAGCAAATCGTTGCATGGGTTAAAGGTTACGAGGTGGCAATCTCGCGTTACCACACAACTTTTAATCCATATTTCTCATACTCATAAATCTTTGCATCTTTGGATATCAAGACTTTACCCGAATTTATAGCCTGCCAAACCAGCATTCTGTCAAATGGATCCTTATGACCAACCATGGGCAGGTTAAAAAATGAGGCAGATTCAGAAATTCCAAGCGAAATCACCTCAAAGCCCATACTGTCGGCAACATCTGTTAATTCAGATGGATCAACCCCATCTAATTCATGACAAAAGGAATTCCTCGTCTGACATTTTGATGCTCGAGGGTTCGCCATGGTAATCACTTGTTTATAAACAGTTTACAATTAAATATAGGTTGATTTTAGGTCTTAAAAGCTGTTTTTTGTATCCAAATCACTTCATTAGCTACTGCACAGGCTCCCTGGAATACCGGGGAAGCCCGTCCTACAAGGTTATGAGTCTCTTGCAAAACTATACTTCTCACGGAGAAGCTTCTACAGTTTTATCTGTTATCACTAGCATCATAGGATGCAGGTTTTAGGAGTTTAGGTGTTAGGTTATTAGGTCAAATGCACTCAGGCTACACTAATTACTCTTGAACTGCTTTTTAACCGCGGATTACGCAGATTAACGCGGATGGGGTTTCACCAACACCTTATAGATTACCGCTCGCCTGCCAATTCAAGAACTTCATTTATCAATGTTTGATTTAAATATATTATACTATTTTGCAACCGATTCAAAGAGGTGGAAACTTCATTCAATAGACCGCGTTTTTTGGCTTTAAGCAGTATTCCAAGTGAGCCAATGATTTCTATTTTATTCATCGTTGCCACTTTTCGACCTTTTTTATCATCAATAAGCAACACATCTGCCGATAACTGCTTATATAATAACATGGCCTCGGTCTCACCAATATCAGCATATGCATCCAGGTAAACATAGTTTGTCATATCTACATTTTTAACCTTTTCGCGCAAAAATATACGTAGCTTATCAGACTCCGGTCTGTCTCCTTGAGTTATTTCCTGATAAACTGCTTGAGGTATATAAACCTTGTCATAAAGTGCTGTAAGCAAGTCTAGCGCATCACAAATAGCAAGCGCTATTAAAGCAGAACTATCTCCTATTAGGATCATCCTGCCATCACTTTCTTTAATTCTTCACGATCATAGTCAATTACAGGAACACTGTTTTCTTTGCAGACAGACATAAAGCTGTAGATATCCATTCCCGCAAGTGTAGCGGCTTTTCCAACCGTCACACGTCCAGTTCTGACAAGCCACAACGCATAAGAAATACGAACATCATCTTGAATTTGATGCTCACCATGAAACGCCACAGCCTCTTTTGGTAAATCTATCATTACTTGCATAATATACTCCTCTTTGAATCTTAGTTATATCAATTCAATTCATGGAATCATGGTATCAACATAATGGTGCTAGGTAAATAGTTTTACTTGTCGTAATAACCACCAATCACCGCTTAATAATTTAGAACTATGTAGAATCAACAAAAATAGCCCTACAACCTTCTTTGCGAGAAGCTTTGTGCCTACCACCATGAAATTTGGCTCTTTCATCATGAAACTCTATCCCCATTTCCTCGACTATATCAACATCCTCAAAATCAGATTCATCAAAGCCGTGTGTAACGACTCGTAGATTTCCATCAAAAGTACGCAATTTTTGAATAAGTTCATTAACTGTCATTTGGCAACTCCATGTAAGAAAATACTGAAAAACTGCATGTTCGAGTATGCTCGAGGGTTCGCCACGGTAATCATTGTCCTACAAGGCTATGTGCACGCGTTTGTTGTAGGACGCGCTTCCCCTGTATTCAGGGGAGCGTGTGAATGTCGATATTATTGATAATTCACATTCCGTCTTCGGCAAAAGGCTACAATGCTAGAGTAACTCCCATACAATCCAAAGTTTAGCGTTTTCCGCCTTCGTTCCTACGGCGCGACACGTCCGCCTTCGTAAACTTACTGCGTGACATGTCGCCTGCCCTCCGAAGTTACGCCCGCAAAACGAAGGAGGGTTTATAGTTTCCACTTTTCAGACTTTCTGTTTTGCCACTTCGTTGCTGATAATAATCAGCCAGTTGCGTATACGCTGCGCAGATTTTGATTATTGGCGCACTCCGTGCCCGTCGATTATGCAGAACCGCTAATTGACACTAATCTTCACTAATTAATTTCCAACACACAGCCGAAACGGCTGTGCTACTTTTTCATAACATAAGAAAATGGTTGCCGCTTCGCTTATAGTCTTCGAGCCTTGGTGGTAACCCATATCCCTACCAAAGCGTATCGACCTTACGCGATGCACGCAATTTTTTATCCTTTGTAATCAGAGTCGCACCAAGATGAACTGATGTTGCCGCTATAAATCTATCAGAAGGATCGGAATGCAAGCCCATAGAAACAGACATTTTACAGATAGAATTATCTAACGGAACAAAACTAAACACCCCTGTCTGTTCACATCTATCAAGCCATGACTCAACTGGCACGCCAAATGAAAGACGCCCTTTGGATACAAGCATCATAACCTCCCATACACTAATAGAAGAAACATACAGCATTTGATTTGCAATGGCATCATCAATAGCATCAAGAGCCTTCTTGCGGATTTTATTTGGGGTGTCGACAAACCAGATCCAGACATGAGTATCAAGTACGATCATACATCAGCATCCCATTTTTCAGCAACAGGCTCTAGCGGATCTATATACTCACAAACTAGCCCGCGCATATTATCCAAGGCTGTCCTTGAAGACTGGCCAAAAGGAATAACCTCTGCCACAGGTCTTCCATGATCTGTAAGCATAATCGTATCATGATTTTTCT
>CAZOUN010000167.1:0-1352 GCA_964582965.1 uncultured Anaerolineales bacterium
GCCCATCTTCTGTAGGGCTAACGCCCTTTCATACTTGATCTTGTCAGAATTGAGTAAATCCAAGAAGAGCTTTTCCTTAATTTCTCGCGATGAACTATCATCACTTACAAAACCTTTGTTTTTTGATGGACCTACAACTTTAAGCATGGGCTGGAAGGCATGACATTCAAAATCTGATCTGCTCTGAATGCATCGGTTCAAATCACATAAAACCGATTTCTGAAATTCCAAATCACGACAAAAATAACACTTTCTATGAAACAATGTCACGCTTGATTTGACGCATTCCATGCACTTTTCGGGGAGTTCATTTGGAGAGGGCATCGTTGCCTTTCACTATTGGTTCTTAAACAATCTTTAGGAAAATTGCTTTCTCAGAACCTCAATGAAATAAGGCTCTAATTTGTCGATTTTTCTTGTCATATCCTCTTGGTTGTCGAGATACCCCTTTTCATGGAGAAACCGGTAAAACAATTTTAACGCAGGCGGCCAGTAGACATATTCCATGGGTTCGACCATTATATTTATTTTGGGAGGCATGGTTATTACGGCTATCCCGAATTCTATCCCTAATTATTAGGGATAGATTCTTGATAGAGATTATTATTGAAATTCTATTAGCAATTTTTACCAATAGATCGTTAACAAATTTTAAGGCAAGCGATATTTCGTCTAACGGCGCGCTCTTTATTTTTTAATAGGGTATTTTTATGGCCCAATGAGGTATTTATGGCCCAATCAATACCCTGTTAAATCTTTCTCCATCGGGCATATCGCCCTTTACCGGTAGCCTCAACTTTACCTTCTTTCCTCAATCTCTTCAAAAGTGCCCGAATCCAATCCCGGCTTACTGTAGGGCATGCATTTTCGAGATCCGCAAGCGAAAAATCCCCGATAAATCCGTCGACGGCATTTAGCACCATATCAGCCTTGCTTCCATAACCGGTGGAGATACGGTCAAGACGGTTTTCGAATTCTCGATAAGCCGCCAGTATCGTTGACAGAAGGCTCAACCGGAACAAACCGAATCGATTTGGAACCGTTCGGGTTGATTTCGGCAATCTCATTGACTACTGATTTCCACACCCCTCCTTGCTTGCCGGCATATTTCATCAGATCCCTATGAAGTTGTAAAACAATCTGTACCTTGATCGGTATGTTTTTATGGTTGCTGTGAACCGTGTTGAGCACATCTCTGTAGCCGGCAATCTCTCCTTCGGTTCGGTTAGAAGGCGCGATTTTTTCTTCCACCAAGCCCTTAATCCGTTTGAAATCCGCTGTGATACCTTCCAGTCGGTTTGAGGATTCAATGCTCTGGATGATGGCGACCTGGCGCAGGTTTTCCAGCATTT
>CAZOUN010000167.1:1452-3303 GCA_964582965.1 uncultured Anaerolineales bacterium
CCTGCTTGCCTTTATATTCGCCAATCTGTCGGATAATGCCGATAAGATGGTGGGGAATCTGTAGTTTTTTCAGGTATTGTTGTTCAAATGAATGCATCAGATTTTTTTCGCTTTTTTTCTTTTTGATTGTTTTGATTCGATTTCATTTCATTTTTCCTTGGCTATATCTCGGTAAACGTTTAACGCCTCCACCTGGAACGGGGACCGGACAGTTCGTTTTTTTCAAAACCATCATATCTTCTTCTGTCAGAACCAAAAGGCACACATCTTCTTTTACAATACCCAACAGCTATTTTGATTAATATCCGGCCTGATCTTCACGGATCTCGATTTGATCAGCAGGTATTTTTACCACTTTTCCATCCCGCCAAATTACTATGGAATTGCCGGAACGTTTATGATCTGCAATTGCATCGGCAACAGCCTTTCTCAGTGCTTTTTCAGCACGTATTCCAATGGGAATGTTCTTTAAATTTTTTTGTTTCATTTGAACTTGAAATTACAGCGGCAGCCAAAGGTGTACTACCAATATCGGGCAAGTGCGTCCACGGCTTTCCGGCCACTCAAAATCCCTGTTGTGACTTGAACAATAGATCGCATATTCATCAACTGCAGAATGGTTAGCCGTCTTCAGAGCGGCGCTCTTTTTAGCATCATCAAGAAGAGAAGCGAGCTTTTTAAATGAATAAGGCTCCTTTACATACCCGACCATCAGGGCGTCCTGCATGGCCCAAGCATAGTCGCCGTTAACGAACCGTATCAGCCCCTTTTGGCAGTAGCAGGACAAGATCGGGTGTCCATGATCAACGGGTTTACATTCGACAAAGAGGCCGTCCTGATTGCTGAGAATCGGCAGTTGATCCCGCTTTAAATCGAAGAAAATATCAGGCATTTTGTCGGGGTGTTTCTTGTCGAAGTTTGTAATTTTTGGCTCCCGGATCACCTTGCCGAACAGAGCACAGTTGAAGCCATCAACCTCACCGCTTTTTCGCAAACGATTTTCAATGATTTCATCAACCAGTACCTGGGTAATGGTATCTTCGTTTGCGCATTGCAGAATAAAGTTGGAAGGCGGTTTTTCTTCAAGTAACTGCCAAGCCTTTTTGATTACCTCGCAAAGAAGCAGGACGGTGCGCTGTGGGATTTTCGGGTGGGGTAACGTGTACTCTATGCCGTGCGTAAAAAAGCCGACCGCCATCAGCTTCTCCTCATGGGAAATGTATCAAGATGGTGGCGCAGAATATCCAATGCGCACAGACGGGCGCGACTTAATGTCCAATACCGATATTGGCCAATGATCCCTACGAGCAAACGTCCCTTTTCGTGCACAACAACTCGGCTGCAGCCCGTTTTATTGGCTTCTTTGGTGATTTGAGAAATAAGTCTTTTCTGCGTTGATTGCGTCAGCCTTCCGGAAGTGGCGGGTAAAGAAACTGCAAAAAAATGCCATGGCGAAAGAATATCCTGCCTCGCAAGTTCAACCTCATCGATCGATACTGCTTCATGCGTAATATTGAAAGATGGGGCGATTAACCGTTGAAGTCCAACATAAAAAGCTTTGCGTTCAGTCTTTAAAGGGGGCGCATTGGCATGATCCTTAGCCTCCTTAAAGGGCTCGGCCACTTCAAGTGTGTCTTTCACAACCTGCCGGTCATACCCATCCAAACCGTAGAGATCAAAAATGAAGTCATTGATTTCCTTCCAAGGTTTCTTGAGCGCTGCTTCAAGCTGGCCGGAAAGTTTTACGGCGCGTTGTCGTTGCCGCTTGGACAAAAGATCAATTGACGGAAACGGAAAATTTTCAATACTCGTTTTAAGAAAGGTTCTTCGCTCCGCACCCATTTTTGAACT
>CAZOUN010000168.1:0-3296 GCA_964582965.1 uncultured Anaerolineales bacterium
GAAAAGGAAGATCGTATCTATTGCCGAAGTTCACGAGACGCAAGAGGATGACTGGAAGAATATCAAGGTTAACGCGGAAGAGATATTCACTTTCCAGCGAGAAGGATTGAATGATCGAGGTAAAACCCTGGGGGAATTCCAGACGACAGGAATTGAGCCTCGTTGTCTGGAAATTATTAAAAGCAGCGGATTCTCTGTTGCGGATGCCCTGGAGGATTGAGTGGCTTTTTATGTTGTTGGTTTCATTCTGTATATAGCAGGTTTGTTCACAACCTGGTTGTTCCGGGAAAGATTGTTCGGTGAGCTTTCTGCGACTGAACCTATATTCCTTGGAATTGCTGCGGCCAGTCTTATATTAATTGCCTCACTTCCGGTGGTAGAGAGTTTGAGGGGGAGGGAGCTGCGCCTGGCCTGGCGTAAGCGTTTGGAAGATAGAGAAGGGGTTGCCTTGCCCTCGACCTGGTGGCAATCATCCAATACACTGATCCATCATATCAATTTCTCCCTGAATCGTGGATTTCAGAAGGGGTTGGGCAGGATATTGCTGGGATGGTGGCAGGATGCTGGTTTTGGATCACAACCACTGCCTTTTTTGATAGTGCTGTTAGGTATCATCTGCAGCGGGGTTTTTTTGGGATACCTCATCACTGGAAGAACCCTACTGAGCGGATTTGTCACATTTTTACTCCTGACAGGGTTTTTTACATTACTTTATTCCAGGGCCAGATTAAAGCGCCAATTATTCCAGGATCAATTTCCAGGTATCCTGGATCGATTGTCTGATTCGTTGCAGGCCGGATTTTCATTACAGCAAGCAATCGAATTTGTGATTCCAAGCCTATCTCAGCCCGGTGCTTCGGAAATGGGAAAAATATCTGCCCAGGTCCAGGTCGGATTCACAGTGGACCAGGCCCTTGCGGAGCTGTATCAGCGTCGTCCCAACGAGGATGTCCGGCTGCTGGTGGAAGGGTTAACTCTTCAGCGCCAGGTGGGTGGAAATATGGCTGCGATGATGCGCGAGATGGCGGAAATGATCAGGAAACGGGTTGAGTTGGGCAACGAAGTTCGGACGATGACTGCCCAGGGCAGGCTTTCTGCGGTCGTGATCGCTTTGTTAGTCCCTGTATCCCTCGGGTTGCTTTCTATGTTCCCAGGATATACGGATGTGTTATTTAATACCACCATTGGAAATCTTGTTTTGATCACTGCCGGTATTCTCGAGATGATAGGGGCTGTAATTGTGATCCGCCTGATCAGGATTGAGGTGTAGGGATGGGGATTTTGTATCTTATTTCAATTCTTTTTGGCTTGATCATTTTTTTAGTATTGATCTCTTTGATCTCGATCTATGATCAAAAAGCCCGGATTCGGATCCAAAAAAGATTTTTAAGTCAGGATGCCTCACCCCAGGTTTCCTTAAAAAGCCGCCTTTTATCAACCCTGGATGCCATAAAGCTTCCGGATTTTGTGACCGAGATGCTGGATGAGCAGACAGTTGTCTGGTCTGGGATTCAGATGACCCACCACCAATTCATGACATTCTGGTGGTTAATCACTTTAATGGGCGTTTTTATCGGTCTTATTATGATCGGATTGGGTTACAGAGATCTGGCGGGGAGCCTTCTGTTATTTTCCATGATCCTCTTCCTGACTGTTGGCCCCTATCTTTATCTTAAATATCGGATCAGAGAGCGGGGCAGGGCAGTTGAAAGATCACTTCCAGATTTTTTGGACATGCTGACCTTTACTGTGGAAGCCGGCTTAGGTTTAGTACCTGCATTAAAGAGAGTGAGCAATGGTTTTGTTGGGGTTCTGGGAGATGAGTTGCGTCAGTCCCTGGTCCAGATCGAGCTAGGGTTTTCGAGGCGGGAAGCTCTTGGAGAACTCGCCGGCCGAATTCCATCCGCAGATGTGCAGTATTTTGTGGAAGCGATTCTGTTATCTGAACGTCTTGGAACATCATTGGCCAGAACTTTGCGGGTCCAGGCAAATTTATTGCGTACCCGTAGGCGGCAGCGGGCAGAGGTCAAAGCCCAAACTGCTCCTATCCGGATCATCCCGGCTCTGGTATTTTTCTTTTTGCCAAGTTTACTGCTGATTTATTTGGCCCCTCCGATCATCAATTTCCTCTTCCGCCGATGAGATCAATACCCAAAGTCAGAAAGAAAACAAATAAACAGGTAAGATATCCAATTTCGGGACAGAGCCTGGTTGAGTTTGCTTTTGTCCTGCCGATCTTGTTATTGTTGATGGTCTCGATCATCGATTTTGGAATTTTATTCTATTCCCAGATGGCAGTTTCAAATGCAGCCTGGGAGGGAGCCAGGGCAGGGGCAACGATCATTGACCCGACCCAGGGTGATCAGGAGATTATCGGCGCAGTTCACCAGGCAGCCTTCGGCCTGGATATCTCGCAATTAATAGTGGATATCGATCCAGACCAGGATGAACCACCGAGAAATCAAGCCTTTCCTGCTCCCCGAGGAGACTCTTTAACTGTTACGATCCAGTATCAGGTAAAACTGACTTTCCCCCAGATCTCATTACCCGTCACTGGAAAAGCAGTTACCCGCATGGAGTATCAAAACCCGTGAGGAAAAATGAAAAGGGCCAGGTGATCATCATTGTGGCCGTTCTTCTGGTTGTTGTGCTCACAATATTGGCGGTCATTATTGACGGGGCTCGTTTGATGGTGGAGCAGCAGGAGATCAACAGGGCTGCCGATGCTGCAGGAAAAGCAGGTTTGATCATTGTGGGCGATAAAATGGTTACCCAGGTGGTAGCTGCCCAAACTGCTGCGGCCGGTATTACCCTAACGGCAACCCCTGTTGGAAGCACTCCAGGACCAAGCCTGACACCCACACCGGCGGCTGATGATTTTTTCTCCTGGATAAATGACGATCACCGCAAGACACTGGTTGCCCCTCCTATGCAAACCCAGGTGGCTACTCATGTATTGGGCAGCGTAGAAGAGAATGATCACGGGCTAAGTAATCCAGTTATAACGGGACTCGAAATCACTTATCCAGACCATTACCTTATGGGAGATCAGAATATTCAAATTGCTGTTCGTATCGATCGAGTTGTGGCGGTAATATTTGGCAGTCTGTTCAACCTTGATGAAGGAGTTCTATCTGGAAACACAAAACAAAATATCCCCCAACGATAAAAAAGACCTGCTGGTCATGCTGATAAGGGTCGCTCCCTTTTTGGGATTGGGGCTGATAGGCGTAATAATTGGATATCAACTTGCTGATCTTGTACCAGCGGCTGCCAGGGTATATCTTCAGATTGTG
>CAZOUN010000169.1:0-3259 GCA_964582965.1 uncultured Anaerolineales bacterium
CCTCTCCACCTTACAGGATTAATATCCCGCCATAACCAATAATTCTCTATAATGAGGTTATCTCATCAACGCATCCTATACCGACCGGGAAAAGGTACTGCGCGTGGCGGAGCAGTTGCGGGCGTTGAACGAGAAATTCAACTTCGACCTGATAGGGCCGCTGTTATTCAAGACTAATCTGCACAACACCTGGTGGAGGAATGTTTCCGCTCCCAGGGACGGATACCACGAGCTGCTTGAGAAACAGAACTGGATCTATGAGTATCAGGGTGGAAAGCTTGTTGTGAACGCCGTGATCGAAGCTCTGCATCGAGCGTTGGAGGATCCACCGAAAGACGTGGATCAAGAGTTTTCCATAATACGATCCATGCTCCCTGATGAACTATTTGCGGGAGAGTAAAAGTAAGTAGTAAGATGTAAATCAATTATTGATCAGGAACGGATATATGGATGGTTCCACAGAAGAACCCAAGGAAAAAAGAAAAGGCCTAATAAAAGCCTGGCGAATCACGAAAGTGGTCCTCGGCTACGTGCTGCCAATATTAATTGTTGGATCACTGCCATTGACAATATGGCTGGTCGCCCGGAATGCCGAAAATACAGATTCACAATCAAATCAGGGTGAACGTTGGAAGGACCTGTTAGCGAACTGGGAAGAGTTCCAGGAAAGAGGAGAAAAATTAGGATACGAGCCGGTTGATACTCATCTCTTTACCGTGGGACTGTGCCATTTCGGGGATTATCAGTATACCTGGAATGAAAGCGAGACTCCTGAAGCAGCCGGATTTATCTGCGGTGATGTGATCGTACCGCTTGATCATAATCAGCCCGATGGAGAGACAATCTTTGTCACTGTCGCGATCTGGCCCACCTATGACGAGCCGCATTACCCAGATCCACTCTTCATCACCCAGGGGGGACCCGGGGCATCCACACTGGAGATGTATCCTGAGTATCTTTATCCTAAACGCTCAGGTGGAGAGCGAGACCTTGTTTTCGTGGAACAGCGCGGAACCCGCTTTTCAGATTACAGACTGGAATGTTCTTATACGAACTGGGAGGAAAGTTTACCGGAAGGGGACGACCCAGATGATTATGAGATGATTGACTTTCTCACCAGCTGCAGGAAGGAGCTGCTGGTAAAGGGAGTAAACCTGAATGCTTATACCACCCCTCAGATTGCCCGGGATTTTGAGCTGGTCAGGAAAGCCCTGGGGTACGACGAAATTAATTTTTATGGTGTATCCTACGGTACACTTGTGGGCCAGTATCTGGCTACCTACTTCCCGGACAGTCTCCGCACCTTGGTACTGGATGGTGTAGTTACCCTCCCCTTAGATTTCCTAAATCAATCCTTGGATCGGTTTGACCGTGTTCTGACGCAACTGGCAGAAAGCTGCCAGCAGGACCCTGAATGTGCAAGGGCTTACCCTGACCTGATCGCTCGATTCGATAAACTCGTACAACAGATGGATGCGGACCCCAGAACGATCCATATAAAATATCCTGATAGTTTATTTCCCAGCGATGACACGCTTGATGGAGAATCGTTCTATTATTTCTTCCTGCGCATGTTCTATTATGACCATTCATTCGCCTTCCTACCCTATATCATGGAGCAAGCCGAGAAGAACAATTTTGATTTACTTGAAGCCATGACCGAGCACACTTTAGAGCTCAACCTTGTGCAATCAGGCATGTACTTTTCCGTGATCTGCAGCGAGCATAAGGATTTTGCTGACATCCAAGACGAAACATCTCATCTGGTTCCAGCTGGAGTTGATTGGGAAGGTGAAACGCGCCAGGAATTTCGGGATGTATGTGATCTGTGGGATGTTAAGAAAGCCCCAGACAGGCTGGAAGTCATGCCGAAAAGCGATATCCCCGCCCTGTTGATGTCTGGACAGTTCGATCCGGTCACGCCTCCGGCAAATGGGGATTTGGTGCTGAGAAGTTTTTCCAATGGACAGCATTTGATAGACCCCGTGGGAGGACATGGGGTCATTTTTTCAGACAGCTGCACCAAATCAATCTTGATGAATTTCTTGAACAAGCCGAACAAGGAAATCAATGCAGAATGCCTGGATGATGCGGATCGTCGGACCCTGGCAGTACCTCCTAACGCGGTCTCCAGTCCATTCATGTACAAAATTATGTCATCAGATAGTGCATATCCCTTGATGATGGTAGTTCCGATTCTGTTAATCATATTGATGATCTTTCGCAGCGCTGGAAATTATTTTGCTTTTCTTTGGAAAAACATGCGGGGAAAGCTTCAAGTATTAGACGAAAGTACAAAGCGATTGAAGTTAAGTTACGAACTGGTAAGCTGGATCTTTGCATTGGCGTCTCTAGGTCTAGCCATCGGATTTACGGTCTATTTTGATCGGGCATATGAGGTTCCGTCCTATCTATACGCATTGGCCATGCCGGGTGGGGTTCGAATGATTCTGATCATCCCATGGATGCTGGTCCTTATTCTACCGTTTGCTCTCTATTTTGGAGTAAGGATGTACATAAAGTTTCCATCAATCCTGAAACGGGTCCGATATATCTGGCAGGCTGCTTACTGCCTGTCAGCGACCGGATTTCTAATCTGGTCCGGCCTTCTCTGGGCCTGGGCGAAATAGAATTATGACCATCAAAGTTCTCGCACTCGATCTTGAAAGCACTCTGATCACCAATGTCATCAATCGCAAGGCAAGGCCAGGCTTGTCCGAGTTCCTGCGTTTCTGCCTGGATAGCTTTGAGAAGGTAGTAATTTTCACGGGTACCACTGAAGAATTGGCCCTATCGGTGTTCAGCGAACTGGATGAAATCGGGCTCATACCGGATGATTTCCTCGCCAGGACTAATCTTATAGATTGGGATGGGTGGTATAAGGATCTGCGTTTTATCGAGGGATACACCCCCGCTGAGATCCTGATCGTGGATGATTTTGTAGACTACATCCTGCCAGAGCAGAAGAGCCAATGGATCCGGTGCCGGCCCTATTTGCCTGAAGGAGAGGATCGTTGGATCCAATCAAAAGAGAAACCCGTTTATCTGAAGTTCTTCCGTTGCCCATCATCGCAACAATCATTTCGGCTTCCGCCACAAGGGACACCTACCTGGCTGACCAAAGATATCTACACTGGAAACATCGTCAATTTTCTCAACCAGTTCAGGGAAGTTCTTTAACCCTCGTGAAATTTCCCGATGAACAAACATAAAGGGTTTGGGCTTCCCTTCTCTGGTCACATCTCGATAAGCGAATAAG
>CAZOUN010000170.1:0-3159 GCA_964582965.1 uncultured Anaerolineales bacterium
TATATTGTACGAGAGGTGTTTTATTTCGTGTCCTGTTTTTGGGGTTCAGTTCAGAACCCATAGGTCTTTTTACTATTTGGTGAATGAATTTAGCAGTCGCCGATCAAGGGGTCGGGTAGTCCTACAACCTCAATTGTTATTACACCATATGGGTTATTTTTATCTGGTGGGACATGCGAGATCGAATTACAATTAGCGGGTGCTTCAAAAACTATCCAATTACCAACCCAATTCTCTTTTACTTGATCGCGAACTATGAATGCGACCCTTGGAATCGTTGTCTCATCTGGTTTGGCTAATTCCCAGGCCATTCGGGAATATTTTATTTTAATTATGAGAATTGAATCAAATTGAGGTTCCTCTTGACCGTTTTTGTTTAATTTAAAATACCCATATACTCTAGTAACTCGGTTGTCCAATGTTTTACTTATTCTTATTGCATCCTCTATTGCTCCAGGAGGCAATTTCTCAAAATCACTATCTATTGTGAAGTAGGGTTCAACATCAGGGTAAATCAAATCAACACTCACACTTCCATTATCAATTGGTGGTACCCATTTTTCGATATTATTTGTTTTCTCCATTTTTCCTCCTCTGATCAATTATATTAACACCAGCAATAAGTTCTGGTCCATAAAGAATGTACTTGACCTTTTTGCCCTTGTCGCCATGCAAAAGAATGGGGTTTTCCTATCTCATCTTAACTCGAAGTTATTACCGACGTCCCCTAAAGAGAGCTGAGAAGATTTAGAGGTTGGAAGGTTGATTTCCAACCTCTGAATAATTCATTTCTCAGACAAAGTCACTAATTCTTAAATCCATCCATGGCGAACAAGACAGCAAATACAGCTCCAAGACCCACTGTCGCCCAAGCCATAAAGTTCAGTCCTTCTGCAAGTGTGGCAAAGACCAGGAAGATTGCCATCACACCCCAGGCCAGCACTTGGCCGATGCTGAATAACTTTGCCCCTTTCGAGCTGGAAGGTTCATCCTTTAAGGTCCAGAACAAGAAGATATTCGCGAGCATATTGCTGGTCATCAACCTGCCGATCCAGGTACCAAAAGAGTCTACCTGACCCCCAAATAAACCCCAAAATGTTTCTGGCATGAAAATAAGACCAGTTGCAAATCCCAGAACACTAATAGCAGATAATATATACAGTGTCTTGCGGGGCATCTTTCTCTCCTTTGAATGGAATGAATTAAAAACAAACAATGCCGGAATTGGCATTGTTCGATGTAGGCAGATGAAGATTTATTGAAATGATGGGTGATGTCTATGAGTTTTGTACCATAACCATAGTAGCATATTTACACTTTGATTTCAACTTATGGATCACAAGCATGTTGTACAATACAAGAAACCCCACCCAAAAACGGTAGACCCTATGTTCTCAAGAAAAAAAATATCATACATATTCCTGATACTCATTCTCACGACCCAGGCTTGCAGCATACAGGGGTTGCCTTATCCAACATCAACTCCAGACATGGATGCACAAGCAACCCAGGCCGAGGCCACGCGCGCAATCGCCGAGGCGGGCATGTCCCCCAGCTGTACGCCTTCACCGCGCCCCTCATCAACTCCTGAAGGATATGATCCTTCACCCACGGCTGATGCCCCCCTGCTGGTACCTTCACCAACCGGAATCACTTTCCGAATCCCCAGCCAGACCCTCAAGCTGGTCTATATATTAGAAGGCGATCTGTGGTACTGGGAGGAAGGCCAATCTCCTATCCAATTGACCCGCCAGGAAGATGTTTATCTGGTGGCCTTATCAGACGATGCCTCCCAGATAGCCTATGCCAGGGAGATCGACTACGAAAGCCGCGAGTTATGGGCCATTAAAACCGATGGCAGCGACGCCCGGGTGCTGGTGGATAGCGCCGCTTTTAAGGAAATGGTCCTCTATGCCGATGATTTGACCGGTGCCCCACTCCAGCTGGATTGGATACCGGGAACTGACCTGGTGATTTTCAGCACCCGTCTCGTCTTTGATTATCCGGGGTTGTCTCGCAAACACGAATTACGCACGGTACATTCCCAAAGCCGCACCATGACTGTATTGGCCGATATCGATCAGGGCGGGTTATTCACCATTGCACCCGATGGGCGTCAGATCGCCCTCTCCCTACCGGATAGGGTCAACCTGGTGAATGCTGACGGAAGTGGATTCCGCGAGCTCTATAGTTTCAATCACATCATTACAGACAGCGAGTGGTGGTATTATCCATCCCTGGGCTGGACCCAGGATAGCTCGATCGTGCGCTTGATCCTACCTCCAGAACGTCCTATGTTAGACCTGGCTGTACCTGCACAGATCATCAGCCTGCCTGTGGACGGAACACCCGCGCGGATTGCGAGCGAGGTGTTGACCCTCCCGGTGTTTTATACCGATCCGATCCTCTCACCCGATGCCAGGCAGCTGGCCTATGTGGGACCCGGCCTGTCCGAGGACCCTGGAGCTGGGATCCTGTATACAGGGTCAGTCAATGGCAGCGGCGCTGATGCTTACGATGAAGGTCAGATCACCCTCTATGCCTGGTCGCCAGACAACCGCCATTTTCTCTACAGCGTGAACGGGCTGAACAAGATCGGCACCAGAGAAGAGCCGCCTGTCTCTCTGCATGTGTCGGGACTTTTGACCAAGATTCAATTCTTTGATCCTTCCCATTACCTATTTGTGTCAAAGAAAGGGGATCTCCAGCAGCTTTGGCTGGGGGATTTAGAAGGAGAATTGATATTGATCGGAGTGAGTTCGGCTGCGATTGATTATGATTTTGTGCGGTGATGGGAGTCAGAGGTAAATATAAAGGAGTAAGGAGATTTAAAGATTAGTATTCAGTAATCAGTTATCAGTAACCAAAATCGGGAATGCTCATTCCCAGATCAATAACTGATCCCCCACCCCTTGACATCGGTCCCTGGTTCCCTTTCCCTTATTCAGGATAACTTTCATTTAACAAGAATTGTATGGCAATCTCAGTCTCTTCATAAGCGCCTTCGCCTATATGTACATAGCGAATTTGGCCATATTTATCGATCAGATAGGGGATTTTTGCACATCCAAAATTGGATGGGAAAATGTGATTATCTACGAAGTGTACATTCTAAATCGCAGTTTGATTCAGGTCTGAGGTAGTTTTGCACGCCTCTTA
>CAZOUN010000171.1:0-3123 GCA_964582965.1 uncultured Anaerolineales bacterium
TGCAGCATCCCAATATTGTTAGATTTTATGGATTAGAACAGGATGGATATACAG
Organism: uncultured Anaerolineales bacterium; assembly: GCA_964582965.1. Lineage (GTDB taxonomy): Bacteria > Chloroflexota > Anaerolineae > Anaerolineales > UBA11858 > B10-G9. The sequence goes on from CAZOUN010000171.1 coordinate 55, forward strand.
CTTTCATGCTGATGGAATATGTAGAGGGTTTAACGCTGAAACATCAAATCTTTGGATCTGATCATGGTGGTATGCAAATCGATCAAGTTCATCAGGTGACTAGGGCACTTTGCAGCGCGTTGGGCTACGCCCACAGCCTGGGATTGATCCACTGTGATTTAAAACCAGGTAATGTGATGATCAAACAGGATGGATCAGTACTGTTAGCTGACTTTGGCATCGCCCGGTTGACAGACGCCGCTACGGCTACCATGGTGGGTGCTGGTACTCCGGCTTATATGGCACCCGAACAGGTTAAAGGGCTGGATCCAATCCCGCAGACGGATATTTATGCGATGGGTGTCATGCTATTTGAGATGCTCACAGGTGGGGAGAGACCCTTTACCGGAGAGCAAACAACCACGACCGGTACCACTAGTGCCAAAGTGCGTTGGGAGCAGGTGAATTTAGATCCACCCTCACCAAGATTATACAATCTAGATCTTTCAGCGGAGATGGAAAAGATAATATTAACTTGTCTTGCGAAAGATCCGGTTAATCGTTATCAAACCACATCAGTATTACTCAATATTTTCGAACGAACTATTGGGATTGGAAATCAACCCGACCGGGTGGTAAATGAGCACAAATCCTATCAAGATCAAGAATTCACAAGAGGCATAGAAATTCCTAAGCATCAACCTCGTCCTGATGATCGTGTTTCCGAGCCCAAGCAACCCCGACGGAAATTGGGGGGAAAGGTGGCTGTGGTTATTGGAGGTATCCTTCTTATTACCTTTCTAGGTTTGTTGATTTTTGGCGGAGGTGGATTACCAGGATTGAATATTTCAACCCAGCCTTCTTCCGAATCAGGTCTTACTATTTTAGAAGGTACACCAGAAGTTTCTATAACGCCTTTACCTGAATTGTCTGAAAGTTCTAAAACTTCCATGCCCCCACAATCTCCAACACCTACATTTGCTACTTTAGGCGCAATCTCAAAAGAAACATTAGCCCCGATAGAGAGTATACAACCCATCACTATAAATATAGAAAACCTTAATCGTTTAGTCTTAAAAAACCAACTCCAAGTTGATATGCCGATTTTAAGTATGGACTGGTCCCCAGAGGGAGATCAAATCATCCTTGGTACGGGTGTTTGGAAGTATGATGATGAGCTCCAAGAGTTTATATATGGAGATAAAGGCGATATATTGATCTGGACGCCGAGTGATAAAGATGGGTTAACTTACGTTTCAGAAGAAGGGGGACCAGTAATTAGTGTAGATTGGGCGCCGCAGGGGAATATATTTGCCAGTTTTTCAGGTAACAATACTGTGTGTATTTGGGATTTAATATCAGGAATACCGCTAAGTTGCTTTACGGAAACCAAGGGGTCGGAATTCTGGAGAAGTGAGGTGAATTTCTCGCACGATGGATTACTCCTCTTGTATAACACTAATGATAATAATTATGACAATATTACAATCCGAAATTCTGAGACCGGTGATATGTTGAAAGAGATCACTTTGGATAATGTGGCTTGGGGGAATATTGACTGGTCACTTGAGGATCACAGCATCGTGAACCTCGCCCGGGAAGAGGAAGATAAAATCGTTTTTTGGAATTATGAGGACTTAACCCCGACCTGGAGTTATTCTCGTGCTGGATTCGAATTCCATGGCTATACTCAGTCAATTGAGGGTGATAAGCTTGCATTAATTTCTCTTCATTGGGCGAGTGATGTGTACTATATTATTTTTATTGATTTCTCAACACTAAAGGTCACTAATGTTATTGAGATCGAGGGCTGTTTTATTGACGCAGCTTCTTTTTCTCCCGGAGGAGAGATTTTAGCCGTTATGGAAATATCAGGAGATTTTGATAACTTCAAACCAAAGATTGTTTTTATTGATTCGTCTACTGGAAAAATTATTCAGGAATTAGACCAAGGAGGAGATATAGTTTGGTCACCACTAGGTGATACCATAGCAATTATTCAAGGTGCCGAGATTAGTCTTTGGGGAATCGATGGATGAAGGATTGTGCAACATCTTTTCTGTAAAAGTAGTCAGGTGATCCATAGTAATTGAAGTTCAGCACCTTAAAAAGATAAATAAATTCTGCCTGTCTCCCAAGTCTCGCTGATTTCCATCAGCAACAGCACTCACTAATCTCAAACACGAGGTCTCATTTGGAAATATCCTGGCCACTCTGGTGCGACGCCGAATCTCCTGGCTAACCCGCTCCAGACTGTTGACTGTGCGGATCCTGCGACGGTGATCTTCAGGAAAAGCAAATACAGTCAATCCTTCCGGGATATTGCCTTCCATCCAATCAGCCAGTCTTGAAGCGCGTTTGGCATACTTCTCAACAGTCCTGCGCAGCTGAACCTCAGCTTGTTCTAGGTCCGGGGCATTGAATATGGCCCGGATATCAGCCGAAACTTCCCGCTTCATGCTTTGGCGCGGTACATACTGGCTGGCATTTTGCTGCAAATGAAATTGACAGCGCTGCCAGGGTATGCCGCTGAAGATCGCTTTGCGGGCAGCCCGCAGCCCCGCATGGGCATCACTGATGATTAACTTCACCTCCGTCATGCCCCGTTCCACCAGGCTCTGCAGGAACTCGCGCCAGTGGAGCTCATGTTCGCCGAGTGAGACAGACACCCCCAGAATCAGGCGTTTTCCCTCAGGATTCACTCCGCTGGCTATCAAAACAGCCGCATCCCTAATCTGGCCGTCCATTCGTATTTTTTCATAACGAGCGTCCAGGTACAGGTAAACTATTGGACCCAGAGGTCGATTACGCCACGATTCCAGGACTTCATCTAGCAAAGCGGCTGCTCGGCTGACTTGTGTGGCTGATACTGCGCTCCCACACAACCGCTCCGTGATGGCTGCGTCCCTGAACATACATCTCAGCCAGCGCCAGCATCAGAGCTCGTTCACTATGCAAGCCTTTTTCCAGTGCCTAGGGGTAAAAACCACCTTCGCGCACCCGGGGCACATCGAAAGTGATCGGTGCCATCCGGGTGCTGACCGTTCGTATGGACCCACGCCAAGATATTGTTCGCGTTCGGCTTTCATG
>CAZOUN010000172.1:0-3102 GCA_964582965.1 uncultured Anaerolineales bacterium
ATACGCTAAAACCAAGGTTTCTGCCGAGAAAATCGTTTTGGATGGGATGATGACAGAAGAAGGAGAAAACCGGGGAGTCATCCTGCGTTTGGCAGCTGTATATGGCCCGCAAATGAAAGGCAACTACCTGCTCTTATTGCGAGGGCTGAAAGGTCGGTGGTTCATTCCAATTGGAAAAGGAGAAAACCGCCGAACGGTAATAAATATTCATGATGTAATTAATGGATCGGTATTGGCTGCTTTTCATCCAGATGCCGGAGGAAAAATCTATAACCTTACGGATGGGGGTATTTATCCGTTACTCACTATTATTGATGTGATGTGCGGGATCCTAGATCGAAAGACACCAGCATTTCATTTACCTGCCGTTCCAGTTAGATTTTTGGCTGGATTAGTAGAGGATCTCTTGAAATTATTCAAACTCGAATCTCCACTAAGCAGGAATATGGTAGATACCATGTTAGAAGACCGGGCTGTTTCTGGGAAATTAATTCAATCGGAATTAAGGTTCTCACCCCAAATGAAGATCGAACAGGGCTGGACGGAGATTGCCGAATCACTTGGAATGATAAATCAAAGGAATTAGTTGTACTTTGTCAGATGGAAAATTTTCAGGTTTTTACTACAACACACCAGGTTATTCTCGCATTAATGCCAGTCTGCTCCATCTTCGTGTATATCGTAACTCCTCTGATCATCAAGGGGGCACAGAGAATGGGTTTGATCGACGTGCCAAATTACCGCAGTTCCCACAGCAACCCAACTCCCAGGGGAGGAGGATTAGCAATAACAATTGCATTTCTGATATTTTTTTCAATTCTAGCGTTTATAAGTGATATTGACCGGTCGCTATATTTCGGAATAATCAGCACATTTGCGTTAATCGCGCTATTAGGTTTGTTAGATGATATTTATACACTCTCCAAAAAAGTTAGAATTATTTCATGGATAGGCATCACTAGTATTTCTATCCTTTGTGGAATGACAATTCACCAGATAACATTACCAATAATTGGGACAGTTCAGTTTGGAATTCTAAGTCCAGTAATTACATTTCTTTGGTTGATCGGTGTTACAAACTTCTTCAACTTTATGGATGGGATTAATGGGATCGCCGGTTTTGAAGCCCTGATTGTTAGTGGATTCTTAGGTTGGGTTTCAATTCTGGCTGGTAATGAATTGACCCTGATCATTTCGGCTGTTCTTTTTTCTTCTGTTATTGGCTTTCTACCCTATAATTTCCCAACTGCAAGGATCTTCCTGGGAGATGTGGGCAGCAACTCGCTTGGATTTATTCTCGGAATAGCTGCAATCATTGGAAGCCAGAGTACGAGTGATAATATTCCGTTTATGGTTCCGGTGATTTTGATGTTCATGTTTTTATTGGATGCAAGTTCGACGTTAATTATAAGAATCCCTAAGGGAAAATCCTGGTTGGAGCCGCATCGTGATCATACCTACCAGCGCTTGATTATTAACGGTTTATCTCATGTTCAAGTTACTTTGATATACTCATTATGTAGTCTGTTATTAGGCATACTTGGTTTATTATATTTCCAAGGAAGCCAAAAGCAGCAAATCTGGATATTGATACTTGCGATACTGCCTTTTTTATTGACTTATTTATTCTCATTGGCCGTAAAAAAAAAGAGATGGAATAAGCGTTAGATAAAAAGGGGAAAACAGTCTTACTTACCAGTTATTATCCATTTCATGTTCTGCTTGAAATTGGGATGCTAATATTATGATAAATGGTCTTAGAAATCGACATTTTGTATTGATTGATCTGATTCTGCTTGCTTTAACACCGACAATATCAATGAGCTTAAGATTAAAGCTGCCCTGGGATGCCGGATATATCCAGCCATTAATTATTTATACAGTTATATCAGTTATTGTAAAGCTAATAATTTTCAATTTTACAGGTATGTATCGCCAATTCTGGCGTTATGCAAGTATTAATTCGATGTTGACAATTCTCTGGGGAGTGGGCGCATCCCTCGTGATTAATACTGGCATAGTTTTTGCTTTCTATGGAACAGGATTATTAGGAGCACCATCCATCCCGAGATCAATTCCATTGATAGATGGCATGTTGACTTTGATCGTTGTCGGAGGAACTCGTTTGAGTTTAAGGGTGATTGAATATCAATCCGGAGGGGGGCACACCAATCCAGAAGGTTTGCGAGTTCTCATAGCTGGCGCAGGTGATGCAGGGCAAATGGTTGCTAGGGAAATGCATACCAGTAAATATATTCAGGATAATTTGGTTGGATTTGTGGATGATGACCCGTTTAAAATTGGATCCTTGATCCATAATGTGCCTGTTTTTGGCATTCTTGATCAAATCCCACAAATCGTTGAATCTGAACGTGTTGATGAGGTGATCATAGCCATGCCTACCGCGCCGGGAGAGATAATCCGCAAGGTAGTGAATCTTGCTGAACAAAGTGGAGTTGTTACCAGGACCCTGCCAGGCATATTTGAGTTAATTTCAGGAGAAGTAACGGTCAGCCAGCTTCGGGAAGTCCAGGTCGGTGATTTGCTGCGCAGACGACCGGTAGATTTTGGCCTGGAGCGGGTGCAAGAGCTCCTGTCTGGAAAACGTGTCCTGGTCACCGGAGCAGGGGGTTCGATCGGTTCGGAATTATGCACCCAGATCAGCAACTGCAGCCCGGAAAAGCTATTTGCTTTGGGCCATGGAGAGAACAGCTTATTTGTACTGCCTGAAAAATTGCTCATCTGGTCACAAAAGGAAAAAAACCAGAGGTTGGAATTGATCGTCGCGGATATCCGTGACCGGGAACGGTTGGAAAATATATTTAACAGGTTCAAACCAGAGATCATATTCCATGCGGCAGCCCACAAACACGTTCCGCTGATGGAGCAGAACCTTGAAGATGCCATTACAAATAATATCCTTGGATTAAAGAACATCTTGGAGCTTGCTCAGAAATTTAATGTGGAACATTTTGTCAACATATCCACAGATAAAGCAGTTGACCCCATTAATGTCATGGGGATGACCAAAAAAGTGGGAGAAACTCTGGTCCGGCGGATGGCCGTCAAAACCGGGCGACCTTATGTGTCAGTCCGTTTTGG
>CAZOUN010000173.1:0-3061 GCA_964582965.1 uncultured Anaerolineales bacterium
ACAGGTAAAGCCTAAAGGTTATAAGTCGCCTTTTAATGAAGATATATGGTAATTTAATAATAGGAGATATGATATGATAAAAATGAAAAGATTGTTAACAATTGTATGTGTGCTGGTGATCATGGCAAGCAGCGGGTATGCCAAAGATAATTACCCCAACACAACGGCCCAAACTGAGTCTCCCATTGGTGCCCTGGAGTACAAAGGGGGCTTTCCAACCCAATCCACGATCGATAAAGCCTTTGATCAACTGGATAGGCAGCGGGCAACTCAGGTGTATCTTGAGTTCATGCCGATGGCCTCGGTGAACTCAATATTTGAGGCCCATATCAGGGATTACGGCTGGAAGACTCCAAGCGATATTCAGATCTATGTTGAGCCTGGAGCTGGAAAGGCTGGTGCCATTGGACTCACTTACAATACCGAAAGCGTTTATGCTTCAGCGCATACGGATCTAAAGAAAGATGGCCCCACAGTTGTTGAAACTCCTCCGAATGTCCTGGGCATAGTTGATGACGGCTGGCAGCGATGGCTGACAGACCTTGGAAACGCTGGCCCTGATAAGGGAAAGGGAGGCAAGTACCTGCTGCTTCCACCCGGCTACGAGGGAACTGTGCCGGACGGCTATTTCGTGGTGAAGTGTCCGACTTATCGCAACTGGGTAATGGTTCGAGGTTTCGTGCAGGATACTGGAACCGGAGACAAGGCGTTGGACTATTATAGTAAGCGATTTCGTATATATCCGTTAGCGACCGGGCCTCGTGAAGATGCACAGTATACCAGTATGTCTTTCAAGGGTGGGGACACGACTCATCCTCGCGACATTACGTACTTCGATCTGCTAAACAAAATTGTTCAGTACGAGCCGGCGACGGCATTTTCGGCCTATGAATTGGGCTTGCTAAAAGCGATCGGCATCGAAAAGGGCAAGGCATTTTCTCCGAATAAGCGCATGCAGAAGCTGTTGGCCGAAGGTATTCAAATTGGCGAAGCGATTGCCAAGGCCAATGCCTATGCCAATCGCCTGGAAGGGGTGCGCATCTATGATGATCGCAAGTATGAGTACCTTTTCATGGGTGGACGCCATGATTTTATGTCAGGTGATGCTCTTTGGATCGATGCGAGAACATTGTTTCATTATGAAGCCATTGTAGTAACTCCTGCCATGGCTAGAAAGATGGTAGGAATTGGATCTCAGTACCTAGCTTGCTATCGTGACGCTGATGATAATTTTCTGATGGGTGACAATGTATATAAACTAAATTTACCCAAGGGAATACCTGCCAAGAACTTCTGGTCTGTCACGGTATATCATCCTGATACACGGTCTCTATTACAGAATGGTCAGGATAAACCCAGTGTCAGTACCTATGACAAGCCTGATATGAATCCGGATGGAACCACGACGATCTGGTTTGCCCCTGAAGCCCCTAAAGGCAAAGAGAAAAATTGGGTCAAAACCATCCCCGGTGAAGGATGGGAAATACTGATTCGACTCTATGGTCCTCTAGAGCCTTTCTTTGATCAGACATGGAAACCGAATGATATTGTCAAAGTAAAATAAAAATAGTAAAGGAAAAAAAGATGAAACAACTAATCATAGCGGTAGTTTGTGTGTTTGTCTTAGTGACATCACTGTCATGTTCTGAAGCAAATCATTATGACTATTTAGCTAATCTTCCATTTCCCGGCAACCAGCCAACGCAAGAAACTGCTGATATTTTACATGATGAATTGATTTTTCAACGTGGAGTACAGTCTTATCTTTGGGCTTTGCCTGCCATGAACATGTACGCTATGCGCGAGGGGCAACGCAATACATTTAGTGATGATTCTAATGTACTAATAATTACGAAAAATCGTCCTGATTATAATATGTTGTTTACCACGGCTAACCCGGATGTTATCTACGCTTTTGCCTGGTTGGATTTGAAGAAAGAAGGTCCTATGGTGTTAGAGATGCCGCCGAATCTTCAAGGGCTACTAGATGACATGTGGCATCGACCGATAACTGATATTGGTGCAGCGGGGCCGGATCAAAATAAGGGAGGTAAATATCTTATTTTACCACCAAACTTTAAAGGTGAAGTTCCTGAAGGGTATTTCACTAAGAAGTCTCCAACTTATGGTGTTTTCATTTTTCTACGTGCGTTTTTGGTAGATGGTAAAGCCGATCAAGGGGTTGCCTTGTTGGAAAAATCTCGCATTTATCCTTTGTTTAAAGCTGATAATCCCCCAGAAATGAAATTTCCAAATGCTTCTGGTGTAGCAATGGATGGCGATTTCCCACGGGGAATTGAGTATTTTGAGCGTCTTGCAGATTTTATTAATTATGAAACAGTAAACCGGGATGATTTCGCTATGCGAGGATTGCTCGCTGGCATAGGAATAGTTCAGGGGCAACCGTTTCAACCTAACGCTAAGACTAAGGCACTTTTAGAGAAGGCTGGCCAAGTCGGTTTCAAAATGGCGGCTACAATTAGTTATGACTTCAGACCTAAACCCAAAATCTATGGTAATCGAAATTGGGAACAGATTTTTATTGGTGGTAGTCCTGTTTTTGAAACGGATACATATCATAATCAAGATGCTTCGATTGCCTTCTTTCATAAGTGTTATTCAACAAGTAAAGCAATGGTCATTGCAATGCCTGGTAAAGGTTCACAGTACTTGTTGGGTTCTCGCGATTCTAATGGTGAATTACTTAAAGGTGAGCATTCGTATCGAATTCATATGCCCCCTGATGTCCCCGCGGCCAACTATTGGTCGGTTGTTTTGTATGATTCTGATACTCGAGCATTAATGGATAATGGCATGCCTTTTCCATCGATAGCCTCTAATCAGAAGGTAACATACAATGAGGATGGCTCAGCGGATGTATATTTAGGACCAGAAAAACCTAAAGACAAAGATGCTAATTGGGTCAAAACAGTGCCTGGTCGTGGATACTTTGCTGGAATTCGTCTTTACTCACCGACAGAGGCTTTCTTTGATAAAAGTTGGCGACCTGATGACATTGAAAAATTAAAATAAAATATTTAAAGGCTTATTAAAATGAAAA
>CAZOUN010000174.1:0-2992 GCA_964582965.1 uncultured Anaerolineales bacterium
GAGATGAGAAATAACCAATCTGTGGCGTTGCTTAAAGCTAAAAAACCTCACGACGCCCTGGATGCTGTCCTGGGAACGGATCAAACCTTTCAGGAGGCGGGAGACACCTTAAAACAGGGCATGGCTCTTGCTAATCAGGCTACTGCATTACAGGCATTGGGAGAGAGGCAGAAAGCCATAGATGATTTCAATCGGGCCGCTGAGATATTTAAGGCTAGCGGGGAAAAAGAAATGTACTTACAAACAAAGCAGTCCATTTCGGCTTTAAAGCTGAAAACTCGGAATCTGACCGGTGCATTAATCTCTATGCAAGAAGGGTTGGATGAGTTAGAAAAACCAAATCTTCGGCAAAAGTTGCTCCGCAGCCTTTTGAGAATCCCGCAGAATCTGATCGATAAATAGATCAGGAATGCCGAAGTGTTTTTAGAATGGAAATATCAGGACCTTTATTATGCTTGATGTTTGGCAAGATCTTGAAATCAGGACAGCAGATCCTACTGATCAATCCGACTTGATCCAAATTCTACAAAGTAAGTCTTTCGTTCATCGCCACCTGGGCTGGGAATCCCCCCTGGCCTGGTTGGAAAACGATCCGTTTTTTGTTATTGAATCCAAGCAAGGTATTGTGGCGGCCCTGGCCTGTCCCCCAGATGAGGATCAAATTACCTGGCTTCGATTATTTGCTGTTCGTACCGGATTCCCTGTGATGGATGCTTGGAATAGTCTTTGGCCGGTTGTGAATTCCTGGATGAAGGAACATTATCCTGGGGTGTTAATTAATTCACTTGTGATGAATAGCAAAATGGAAAGAATATTAACGAGGTCCGGATTTGAGGAAGTGTACCAGGTTGTCGTTCTGGTCTGGGATATTGCCCGGGCAATCTGGCCAGAAAATAAATCGGATTTAAAAGTTCGGGAGATGCAGCTAGATGACTTTCGGCGTGTATACGAGATCGATCTTGGCGCCTTTAGTTTGATCTGGCGCAACAGTATGAGCCAACAGCGGGCAGCTTACCAGGAAGCGTTTAATGCTACAGTGATTGAGAAAAGAGGAAAAGTGGTTGCATATCAGATCAGTACAACCAATCCCCACGGCGGACATCTGGCAAGATTGGCAGTGGATCCTGAATATCAGAATCAAGGATTAGCTACAAGGTTAGTGGGGGACCTTTTAAACACCTTTCAGGAGCAGGGGATTGGCGAGGTATCAGTAAATACCCAATCGAATAATCAGGCATCCCTGGAACTCTATAAAAAATTCGGTTTTCACAGGCTGGATGAGACCTATCCGGTTTTGCAGAAAAAAATATAAGCTAGTGGAATTCTTTTGGGGGAAACCAAGGAACTGGTCTTAGAATAACGTCAAAAGAAATACGATCAATGGGCTTATCACAAGGCTGGGGAGAAAATTTCCTACTCGAATGGGTTTGATCTCCAGCAGGCTGCTAAAAGTAAGGCCAATTAATAAAAGGCCACCCGTAGCCGTTAATTCGGCCACCATTTCTGGGGTCATTACGCCTTGCAGCTGGACAGCGAGAATACTGAAAAAGCCCTGGTATACAAATACAATCGGTCCTGAGAAAAGCACTCCAATTCCTAGCGTAGAAGCCATTGCAAAGGCAGCAAAACCATCCATGACTGATTTGATCGCCAGTAGTTGGAAATCTCCTACAAGACCATCTTGAATAGCCCCGAGGATGGCCATTGGCCCTGTGCAAAAGAGGATCGAGCTGGCCATAAAACCAACGATAAAGTTCTTTCTGTCCGGCGAGGAGCTGGAGGTACTATTGAATTTTGCTTCCAAAAGTTCACCGAGTTTATTGATCCGATCCTCAATGGCCAAATATTCCCCCATCAAGCCGCCAATTAAGAGACCTCCCAGCACGATCAGGGAGTTATTAGTTTCCAGAAACATGCTGATCGAGATACCAATAGTAAATAGGCCTAATCCGATGATAATGGTTTCCCTGGTTTTTTCGGATAAAAGCTTACCGAATCGTAGCCCCAATAATCCACCCAGGATTATGGTGGCTGTGTTGAGTATGGTCCCTGTCATGATGGATTCTTTGTCTCGGGCGGTGGATTTTGGGTGCTGTACAATTCAAGAACAAAGCATAGAGAGGATAAGCGATTCAGATAGGAGAGAGCGGTTTCTGAAAATAGCAAACCCTCCTCCGCCAGTTCAACCAGGTTTCTTTCTGCCCGGCGGACAATGGCGCGGGCCAGGCCAACAGCCCCTGCTGTCAGGTTTTCCCCGGGCAATATAAAGCCTTTGGGAGATTCGGTTTGAGATCCAAAATGATCGATTTGCCCTTCTAACCAGACTACTCGATCAGCTTCAAGGTCAGGGATCTTGTCGGGATTGGGTTTCTCCAGAGACACGATCGACATGATCCGGTAAAGATCCGTCTGGACTGTTTTGATCACTTGATTAATTGCCGGATCCGAAATTTGAGCACGCGCAAAACCCAAGGCAGCAGAGGCCTCGTCCAGGGCTCCGACTGTCTGGATCCTGATATGTGATTTGGATAATCTGCCTGTCCCGAGGTGATCGGTTTGCCCCTGATCTCCCCTGGATGTGTAGAATTTGTTCATGGTCGGATTATACCTTAGGAACGATAATACCCGTCAGCCCGGGGATTCAGGTATGATAAAATGACTGCAGATTTTCTACTCGGATACACAAAAATTATTTAGTGGATTATGCCGTAAATTCAGAGTTAATCAATCCCTATGAAAAATAAATGGATTTTTCGCTTTTACCTGATTTTAACTACGGTTGAGACTTCAATTACAGTCTGGTTGATGAAACGGAACTTCTCTGCTGAACCGAATCTCCAACCTATTCTGATTACTCTTAATCAAACCTTGCTAGTTATATTGTTGATAGCCAGCGCTATATTACTGGCTTTATTAATCTGGGATATTATTTCGAACAAGGTTTACAAAAAGGTCAAAGGGATTCTCAAGAATCGGTCTTTGTATTGGGGAT
>CAZOUN010000175.1:0-2967 GCA_964582965.1 uncultured Anaerolineales bacterium
ATAGGAGAGTGATTAAGAGCCTGTTTCGGTGACAAGATTAGAGCCCCGCTACCAAAGGGGGCTCTTTTTCTGAATATGACAATAAATTTTGCCTTTAATTAATGTTGGATTTCCTAGTTCTTGGTGCAGATCGGGTGCAATTAATTTGAGATAGATGATATCTAGGTCAAAAGCACCGGGACATTTTGTTTTAAGACGAAATTTCACCCCTAAATAACCGAAAAAACTTTCACAGCCGGCCTGGCGTCTGATAGAAGATCAGATGATAAGCAGAGCGAGGAACGAGCAGCGCTTCTTGACGTCCGAGCTGATTTGATTGTTATGCGATATCCTTCAATACTTCTTCGGTAGATCGAACAATACAGAATTCACCATTTAAGCTCACTAAATTAATTTTATGGATGTCATCGGCTGAATACAGAGCACCGTCATAGCCTTCACGATCGAATGTTGCCGTCGCATCCGAAATCAACGTGACATTGAACCCTAGATTTGCCGCCATCCGAGTTGACGTTGATACACAATGATCTGTAGTTAGCCCAACAATCACTAAAAATGAAATGGCATGCTCTTTCAGATAATTCTCAAGCTCCGTTCCTATAAATGCGCTATTAACCAATTTACTGAATTGCTTCTCTTCAGGCAACGGCTGCGCTTCCTGTTTAAACTCATTACCAGGTAGTTCAGGACGGAGCGGCGAGTTTGGCTCTACTGAACAATGTCGTATATGAATAATCGGTAATTCATGTTTGCGCCACTCAGAAAGCAACAATGCAATATTTGATTCTGCGTCTGGGTTATTTCTCTTCCCCCAAGACGGATCATCAAAACCCTTTTGAACATCAATAACTAATAAAGCTGATTTTCTCATGTGAAACCTCTTATCGCATAACGGATGAGCCCACCTGCTGCCAGGTGTTACTTGTATTGATTCTCTCTCTTGTTTTATTCTCATTTCCTTATAAATATTTATGGTCAGGATGTCCTTCTGATGTGCAATGGTGCTATTTGACACCTGACAGGCCATGGTTGTGATGGTAAAAAGTAAACAGTATACAGTAAACAGTATACCGCATACAGTCTTTCAATTGATGGCTTGCTTTTACAAAGAATTACCTACGAATTCCGAAGAGAAAAATTATGGGTCTGAAAAAACTAAGTACCCCTGAAAATTTATCCCTTAGTACACAAGTGGCAAAGGCCCTTAGCGATGGCATTCTGGATGGTACGTTGATTCCTGGTGAGCGTCTCGTTGAAGCCGCTATTGCGGAACAGATGAACGTGAGCCGCGGGCCAGTCAGAGAGGCGATATTCAACTTGGAACGTGAAGGGTTAGTGACATCTATTCCCAGGCGAGGTGCTTTTGTCTCCGAATGGTCGATGCGGGATTTTGAGGAATTGTCCTCGTTACGCATGGCTTTGGAAGGCCTTTCCGCACGGCTTGCAGCCATCAAGATCACACCCGAACAGATAAAAGAATTGGAAGGCACTATTGATGCCCTTAGCCGATGCGTGGACCTGGATAAATCTGTGAAATTGGACCAGAGTTTCCACTGTCAACTGGCCGTTGCGGCGGATAATGCGTCTCTGTTGGAGATTCTCAGTGGAATGCAGATGAAGACGACTATCTTTATTAGGATGACCCGTCCGAAGGATGGTGTTGTAACTAGCAATAATTTGGTAAGTATTGGAGATGAACATAGATCAATCCTGGAAGCCGTGCGCATTGGTGACCCCGACCTGGCCGAGCAGCGCATGCGCGAGCATGTTAAAACCTCTGGGAAAAATTTGCAGAATAAATTTCGGGACGGTGATCTTGAGAAAAATAGAAGGAGGTAATATGGATCGACTGTAGTTGATTGAACATTGAGCAGCGAGCGTGTTGCTCTCTGGTAACACAAAGTCTATTTCATTATGGAGGATTGAGCAATGAAAACGAACCTATGGAAATTTAGATTTCTGATAATTTCAATGATAGTTATTGCATCCCTTCTAGCATCTTGCGCTAAGGCAACGCCGGAGATTGCCGAGGTACCGGATGATACGGTCGTGGAAGAAGAAGTGGTGGAAGAAGTGGTGGAAGAAGTGGTGGAAGATGTGCCACCAGCAGATGATGGGCAACCTAAGTATGGCGGGACCTTCAGGACGTATAGCAAAACTCCTTTAGGCTTAGATCCGCACAAGGAGCTAGGTCATGAGGCAGCCCTGATCCAGATGAACTGCTACAGCACACTGACCAAGATCGCTCCTGATGGTTCGGTCGTAGGCGATTTGGCCGAATCGTGGGATATCTCGGACGATGGGCTGACTTATACATTCCACCTGCACGAAGGTGTCAAGTTCCACAACGTAGAACCGGTCAATGGGCGGGAACTGACTGCAGAGGATGTAGTCTATAGTATTGAGCGGATCAAGACCCCTGATGACCCCTCATTCCAGATCGCGGGTGATTACTCGCGCGTTGTGACAGTTGAAGCAGTTGACAAGTACACCGTGGATATCACTCTTGGATATGTGTCGGCGGGGTTCATGACCCAAATCTCTGCCGAGCATCCCATCTACGTGGTACCCATGGAAGCCGTGGAAGAATTCGGCGACCTGAATCTGAATGTCATTGGCAGCGGGCCCTTTATGCTGGATTGGTTTGAGACGGATAATGGTTATGGCCTAGTCAAGAATCCGGACTACTTTGTGGAAGGTCTGCCTTATCTGGATGGAATTGATGTACGGGTGATTCCAGAGGCCGCAGCTCAACAAGCGGCTTTCCTGGCCAAGGACATTGATACTAATATGCTGAATGTCCCAACCTATCAGGCTTGGAAAGAACAGTACGCCGACGACATCTATATGGTAAAAACTATTGATGGTGCGGGGATACCGATTATCTTGCTGAATGGGAACGCTCCACCCTTTGATGATATTCGGGTGAGACAGGCTATTTCGATGATCATAGACAGGCAAAAGGTG
>CAZOUN010000176.1:0-2935 GCA_964582965.1 uncultured Anaerolineales bacterium
TCCAAATTAGTACCGTACTGGATAGGGGCTTTTATCCCGTAGGTTATGAGCCCTTGAGGTAAGAACCACTATCGAAACCATATTTTGATTTGTTCCATTAATGTTAGAGTTACTGACTCTTAATCAGTGGGTTGCAGGTTCGGTTCCTAAGAGAAATCATCTCCAATGCCATTGATGACCAAGGTAATTGGCATATCAGAGATTTTGGAATTGGTCTCAAAGGAGCTTTGGCAAGATGAGAGACGAACTGTTGAATGGGGAGATTTTTTACACGTTAAAATAAGCTGAGATTTTGCTAGAGATGTGGGGGACGGAATACAACACCATCAGACCGCAGAGCTCATTGGGATATCAACCACCAGCGCTAGAAGCAATATTGATTCCCTTTATCCAATTTTATCAACCTTCACTAACATAAAGAGTGGTACAAATAATGGGGGCAGGGCAGGCATGATATTTCAAGGGAGTTTTGCAATGAAAAAACAAACGCAGATAATTTTCTTTCTTTTACTATTAACTGGCTTGCTATTGCCGTCAAGTACTGCATTAGGTCAAGATGGTGAGTTGTCAGGACTCTTGGTCAATACTATTTGGCAGCTTCATATTGCTGAGGGACTAGGATTAAATAGCGCAGATAATTTAATTGACTTTCGAAATAATACGATGGACCTTTATGACGATGCTATCCTTGAGTACCATCCTGATTCTGCCTACGTACCTGGTGGGGTAGAAGATGAGGACAAGGATCCTTTTAATGCTATCCCTCTTATGACGGAAAAAGCAAATATATTGGAAGATATAAATGAGCGAATAGCATTAGCAAAGGAGAGGGAGAAACAAGCTTCGAGCGATACCTTTCTTCGTAACGTGATATTTGTTATACATGCGGTGATTACAGATGGGGGGGATTCAGTGAACGAGAATACACCTGCTGAACCCAACCCTGTTATTGATAAAATTCTACCTGTCCTCCAGAAACAGACACAGCAAAACGCCACAGATATGTTTTATGGGCACATCGCAAGCGGAATTACTGGAAGCGGCGCGTTTATTTCATCCAATGCACCTTCACAAACTTATCATGTTGATGCGGGCCTTCCTCCCTCATTTGCCCATTCTGGTATCTCGCAAGATGACGCGGGAAATAGTGGAAATAACAGCGGTGGGGCAATCAATATCCAGAAGCCTTTGCAATTTGCAAACAGTGGTCTTTATGATGCGACGGTTCGTGTCTTTAGTTATACGCCTGCCGATGGGGTTACGGCGGGTATGTCTAGTGCTTCTACTGTAGTCTTTCGGGGAAGCAATCCTTCAGCTAATTTATCCCTCCCTTTAGGCACTTATGCCTTTTGCTATTCTTGGGATTTAGGAACTGACGTTGATAATGACGGCTATGTTGATTATGCTCATAAAAATACTGGCAGTGTGACTCTATCTGGCTCATCTTCGGATGATACAAACTCAGCACAAGTTGTTACTTTGAATCCAGGGGATATGAATAACCCAAATGGCAAATGTGGAACGACACTGCCTGTGGAGGACGCTGGCGGGCTGACACCACAAGAGTTGGCAAATCAGGGGACGCATACCTATCATTTAGACTGTCCAACTGAAGAAAATTTAGGCGGGGGAGGGGTCGAAACCTTTATTTTTGTTGCAGGCGGTGTTAATGTTGATGATGAAAGTGACGAATGGTTTTTTAATAAAATTGACGTAAACACTTACTCTCATAATTATAGTGGTGATTTTGTCGGCACCTATACTTTTACTTTTACAAATGAAGGTTACACAATGCTTATTATGGTAGGAGATGAAAGTGCAACTTGTTATGGGATAAGGAAATAATCATGCAAAGAAAAAAACAAACTGTGCTCTTTGTCGCTGTTATTTCGTTGTTATTTCTCTCCTTGAGTTGTAATCTTCCCTCTTTTCTTTTGGGAGATTCCAAGCAATTTAAAGATGGTCTGGTTCAGGATTATCATCCTGCTGCTTCGTCAGTATCGCAATACACACTGAGTACGACGCAACAGGCGTATGTAGACGAATATGATTATCCTGACCGTTTTACGATCTTCTTTTTTGACGAAATGTTGCCTGATGGAGAGATGTTTTCGATGCGGCACGAAAGTTGGTATTATGACGCGCGTGGCTACGAGATCGTTTTTCGGAATGGGGATAAATTCACAGAGAGAAATGGCGCGCCAATCCAGATCGAGGGACTGGGGCACACGGTCTACACGCCGCAGGTATTTACCTCGGAAATGAATTTAGACGCGCTGCTTGCCGCACAAGGAGAAACTGGGTTTTTTATCCAAAACATAGATGAAAATCTGCTCACAGGGGAACTCATTTTCATTCAAGGCTTAGCAGCTGGATTTGAAGAAGGGCGTTTATCTTATGTTGAAACATTGCCTCTAGGTAAAGTATCATCGTCGGCTGAAACGTCACCTTGAGTCGAATCACCACCTGAGCTTGAAGCAGTACCAACAGCATCTCTGGAAGAGAATTCTAGCGATTTGATTCCGCAAGAATTAGCCCATCAGGGAAGGCATACCTGCGAAGTAACCTGTGCAAATGAATCTCTGAATTCCCCGGAAATGGTTTGGACTTTTGAATTCGTTGACGATAGCTTGGATCTACACGATGGCGGCCTTCCTTATCCCAAAATCGGGGTAAACACTTATGGGTTCATTGATGGTGATGGAGGAGGTTGCACCTGGCCTTTCTCAGCTTCACTCCAAAAGGCATGTAAACTCAGACTTTAATTCAAATGATTGGCTTATAAACCGGTAGGAATAAGTTGCTATCCACCAGTTTATGAGTGGCTTGAGATAAATGTTGTTAATGTAACCTTGCTGGTTCGAGTCCATTCGTGCCCATTATTAATTAATATTGGACCAGTTTTCACCCTCTGTAATACTTGCCTATATTTGCC
>CAZOUN010000177.1:0-2914 GCA_964582965.1 uncultured Anaerolineales bacterium
TCCTGCTCCCGGCAATATCACCAGCCGTCCGCCTTTGATGATCGAAGTCGAGTTGAAGGAGTCGGAAGTAAATCTGTATTTCCTCAACAATCATTTCACCAGTATGAGCGGTGGTGAAGAGGCTACAGAACCCCGGCGCAATGCCCAGGCCGCCTGGAACGCGGAGATTGCGCAGGAGCTTCTCCAGGAGGACCCAGGAGCTTTACTGGTTGTGATGGGTGATCTCAATTCCTATTATGGGTCATTGCCCCTGCAAACGCTGGAAGAAGCCGGATTAATCGATTTATTTGATTGGCTAGAACCAGAAGAACGCTACAGCTATGTTTACCAGGGATCCTCTCAGGTGCTGGACCATATCCTGGTGAATGGTGATCTGGAAGCTTACCTGATAAAGGTGGAAGTGTTGCACTGCAATGCTGATTACCCCCTTCCCAGTTCAGATTATGAGGGTTTTATCCACAAATCCGATCATGATCCGGTGATAGGAACGTTTCTAGCGCCATGATAATTATGGGAACGAAGGCCTGAAAAGAATTTTCTCATAAGTACAAAAAACGTCCCCCCTTAGGGGACGTTTTTTAGTATCCCACAACTGTCATTGTGAGGGTGGTTATCCCGAGACAATCTTAATTAAATCTACTCTGGACTGAAATTTATTTTCTAGGTGATCTAAGAGCAGTTATGATCTGTACTCAATAATCTATTTTAAGTATTGAAGGTTTCAGATGAAGATAGTTAAGATTGCTTCGTCACAATCACTTCGTTCAGTCTCCTCGCAATGACAGTAAAAATATGCTTTCAGGATTTCAATCTACCCTATAGTACAAAAAAAACACCTGCTGGAAAACCAGCAGGTGTTTTTGTAACTCAAGGTTTTATCTTACTCAATCTCTGCTACAAGCTCAGCAGCTGTAATGTTCAGTTCAGCCAAAATGGCATCAACTGCTTCTGCGGATTCCGCTGCGTAAAGCTGAGCGGCAGCGTCATCTACTGCCCTGCGGACTGAGTACCAAGCCGTGAAGGTCTCTGGTTCTCCCTGTCCAAGAGCAGCCAGTGCCAAAGTTGACTGGAACTGCGGTACAGCAGCAATGTAATCAGTTAACATGCCCTCTGTTGAGAATTGAGTCGGGAGGTAGCCGGAGGCCTCAACCCATTTAGCCTGATTCACCGGAGCGGTCAGGTATTTGATCCAAAGCCAGGAAGCCAGTTCCTGTTCCGGGGTGGATTTAAGGACACCAAAGGTCTGGGTGAAAGCATCCACGCCCTGTCCGCCATCGGCGCCGGGGAAGGCCAGGAAACCCCAATCATCATCCGGGAATGCTCCATCTGCATAGGCATAACCGTAGTACTTCAGCCCGGAGGTGGAGCTCAGGGTCACCAGAGCCAGACGATTTGCCTGTTCCGGATTGGGATAACTCTCTGTTTCGAATGTGCATCCGCTGGCTTTAAGATCGTTCACATACAGCGCGGCTGCCTTTGCTGCCGGGGAATTGAAGTCATA
The DNA here is from genome assembly GCA_964582965.1 of uncultured Anaerolineales bacterium. Lineage (GTDB taxonomy): Bacteria > Chloroflexota > Anaerolineae > Anaerolineales > UBA11858 > B10-G9. The sequence continues at coordinate 1,502 of CAZOUN010000177.1, forward strand.
TGCTGTGCCGTCGGCATTAAGTTCTACACCACCAAAAGCGTGCAGGAAGGACAGGTAGTTGGAAGCACTGGGATACCATACCATACCACCGGTTCCGTCGTTGTCCGGATTATCATCCCCTGCGTTTGCTTCGGCTGCTGCACAGAGCTGTGCTTTCAACTCTTCCGGGGTCGTCGGAGCTGCATCAAATCCCAATTCCTGGGCCCAGCTGATGTTATAAACCATCACGTTAGCAGACTGGCTGAATGGCCAACCGAGGCGGGCGCCAGCAGATGTTACACCAAGAGCGAGAACGCCGGGGTAGACATCGGCCAATTCTTCCTCGGTGAGGCCGTAGGTCTCATCGTAAACGAACTGGTTCAAGTCCACGACCAGGTCTACAGTATCCCAATTGTTGAGGGCACTGGTATAAGCCTGCGCGATCTGGGGCAGGTCTCCGGACTGAATGCCGGCGTTGACTTTGTCTTCCAGGTCATTGTAGGCACCCTGATCCAGGGCTTCAACAGTGATGCCATATTCATTGCTGGCATTGAATTCTTCCACAAGAGCCGCAATGGTTTCATTGCGGGGATCACCTTCACCGTAAACGTGCCAGAATTGAACGGTGGTGCCGCTGAGGTCCAGCATCGGTTCCTCTTCGACTTCCGCTTCTTCTTCAACTTCGGCGACAGGTTCTTCCACTTCTTCCACAACCGGTTCTTCTGTTGGTGCTGGGGGTGGCGCGCAGGCGCTAAGCACCAACGATAGAACCAGCAAGGAAGCAAATATGATTGTAATTAGTTTCTTAGGCATTTTTTCTCCTCAATAATATTGTCTGGTAAAACGGTCTAAACTTGATTTATGGTGGGACATCACCTCCTTTAATCAGCAATATTTTTTATGATAACTTTAGCCTTTAAGTCCACTGCGGGCAATACTCTCCGTGAACTGTTTCTGTGTGAAAAAATACAAAATCAAGATCGGGATGATCGTGATGAACGCCGCTGCCATGATGTAATGAATTTCCTGTCCTGCTTCTGTGACAAAATTCATCATACCGACAGAGATCGGCCGCCAGTCAGGTGTATTGGTCACCAACAAGGGCCAGGCCAGTGAGTTCCACGAGCCAATAAAAGTCAAGACCAGGATCACCATCAGGGGCGCCTTTGAAAGCGGAAGAACCACCTGAAATAAAAAGCGCATGTGCCCGGAACCATCAATGCGGGCAGCATCAAAGAGCTCATCCGGGATCTGGGCAAAAAACTGGCGCAGCATGAAGATATTAAAGATACTACCCATAAAAGGTACTGTTAAAGCCGGCCAGTTGTTGATCCATTTGATCGAACCGATCCTCCCCAGCCAGGTAACCGTCAAGAAGTTAGGAATAATTGTGACCATAGCCGGGATCATCATCGTGCTAAGCAGGATCCCGAA
>CAZOUN010000178.1:0-2908 GCA_964582965.1 uncultured Anaerolineales bacterium
CTGAACCAGAAGAAGAAGCCGAAGAAGAGGCTGAACCAGAAGAAGAAGCCGAAGAGGAAGAAGCTCCTCCTGAAGAGGAGTAAACAAAAATTACGAAAGCGCATCTAACAAGATGCGCTTTTTTGTTTAGAGGGGGACTTGATTAAAATTTACATTAAATTAACACGCTTTCCGCGTTTTTGAAAAGGAATTTGGTAGAATGTGTACACTAAAAATAGTGGGGAGTGCTTGATTAATTCATTTACGGTAATGTCCGGGGATTCCCTGGATGGTTGCGGGAGGTTGTCTTTTGGCTAGCATGGAAAGATTTACCCAACGAGCTCGGCGGGTTTTAAGTTTAGCGCATAAAGAAGCTGAACGAATGAAGCATGCCCAAATTGGGACCGAACACCTATTGATGGGTTTGCTTCTTGATCAGGGCGGTATTGCAGGTCAGGTTTTACGCGACTTGGGCCTTGATATTGATAGTGTTTTAACTATAACGGAAAGTATCACGGGTTTTGGAGATTACAGTGGAGAAGCCTTGGCATTATCCCGGGGAACCCAGCGGGTACTTGAGTTGGCGGTAGAAGAAGCCCGGAATTTGAGCCACCATTATATTGGTGTAGAGCATATTTTGCTCGGACTTATTACCTATGGAAAAGGCGTCGCGAATGATGTCTTGGAACAGCTTGGATTATCAGCAGAACAGATCCGGCGCCAGACTCTGCGGGAGATTGAAGAACAGAAAGATAAAGGCAAAACCCAGCGGGAACGCAGACAGGTAGGAAAACCAAAACATACCAAATCAAAAAGTAAAACTCCAATGGTTGACCAGCTTGCGGTAAACCTGACAGATTTGGCAGAGGATGGAAAACTGGATCCGGTGATCGGACGGGAAAAGGAAATTGAACGAGTGGTCCAGATTCTGGCCCGCCGGACAAAGAATAACCCGGCATTGATTGGCGAACCTGGTGTTGGAAAGACTGCTATAGTGGAAGGCCTGACCCAGAGAATAGCCGATGGAGAGGTTCCAGCGCCATTGTTGGGAAAAAGAGTCCTGCAGCTGGATCTGGGGTCAGTTGTTGCAGGCACCATGTACCGCGGTCAATTCGAGGAACGCCTAAAGAGGGTGATCTCAGAACTGAAGCAATCTGATGCCATACTGTTCATTGACGAAGTCCATATGCTTGTTGGTGCCGGTTCGGCCGGCTCTGCCATGGACGCAGCCAATATCCTTAAACCAGCTCTCTCTCGTGGAGAATTACAGGTTGTGGGAGCCACAACCTTAGATGAGTATCGAAAACATATAGAAAGTGATGCGGCCCTGGAACGACGTTTCCAACCCATTACTGTGGAGGAGCCATCCAAGGATGAGACCATTGAGATCCTGCGGGGCATTCGTCCGGCGTATGAGGATCACCACCAGTTAAAGATATCTGATGAAGCATTGGAAGCAGCCACGGACCTTTCGGCGCGTTATGTTTCCGATCGTTTCTTGCCCGATAAAGCAATTGACTTGATCGATGAGGCCTCATCCCGGGTTAGAATGTACAAAAACCCCATTGGAGATGATGCCAAAGAGATTGTTCATAAGTTACGCACTGTTCGCAAGGAACTGAAGGGCACCGATGAAGAACAATCCCAATTCACTGATCTGGAGACCCTTGAAAAATCTTTGGAAGAAAAACTTGAAGAACTCAAAGCTGCCTGGGATCGTGACAGCAGCCCTACGGTAACCACTGAGGATATCGCGGAGATCGTTTCAATGTGGACTGGTATCCCGGTGATGGAATTGGCTGAAGAAGAATCGGATCGCCTGCTACACATGGAAGAGGAATTACATAAACATATCATCGGTCAGGAAGAAGCCATAGAGAAGATTTCAAAGGCGGTTCGCCGTTCTCGGGCTGGGTTAAAAGACCCCAAGCGTCCGGTAGGATCGTTTATATTCCTTGGACCAACTGGTGTGGGGAAGACAGAACTCACAAAAGCACTGGCCAAATTTATGTTTGGCAGTGAAGATGCTCTGATCCATCTGGATATGTCGGAATTTATGGAAAAGCATAGCGTCAGTAGATTGGTTGGTGCGCCTCCTGGATATATTGGTTATGACGATGCTGGCCAGCTCACAGAGGCAATTCGAAGACGGCCTTACTCGATTGTAGTTTTTGACGAGATAGAAAAAGCTCACCCGGAAGCCCATAATATGCTGCTGCAGATCATGGAAGAAGGGCATATTACTGACGCAAGAGGCAGAACGGTTGATTTCCGGAATGCCATAATAATTATGACCTCAAATATCGGCGCGGAGCTGATCCAGAATAATGCCTCGATCGGATTTGAGCTGGCCACGGATGAGGAACAATCCCGAAAACGGGATTATGATGATATGCGGCGCAAATTGCTGAAATCCCTCAAGAGTACTTTCCGCCCGGAGTTCATCAACCGTGTAGATTCTGTGGTTGTCTTCCATTCTCTCAGCAAGGATCACATCAAGGAGATCGTGGATCTGGAGTTGGCCAAACTCCGCGAACGATTGGTAGAAAAGAGCCTCCAGCTGGAGATCACTCCTGAGGGTGTTGATATGCTGGTAAAAATGGGCTACAACCCGGAGATGGGTGCCCGTCCGCTGCGGCGCGTGATTCAGGAAAAGATAGAAAATCCGTTATCAGATGCGGTCCTTTCCCGACAATTCAGCCATGGAGATATTGTCCTGGTAGAAGCCGAACTTGGCGAAGACGAGGATGATGGTGAGATCATACTTACCAAGGGAGACCCCGAGATTTATGGGAAAACCTTCTTGGCTGAGGAAGAGGATGAACCAGTTGCAGTAGGATGAAAAAACGATAAGTAAATAAAAAGCTCCCGTTATTGAACTGAACCCCAAAAACAGGACACGAAATAAAACACCTCTCGTACAATATAA
>CAZOUN010000179.1:0-2894 GCA_964582965.1 uncultured Anaerolineales bacterium
TCATAAAAAGTGAAGAATTGACATTATTAACAAAATCATCCGGGATTGTAATTTTAATATTAAAGCATAGATACCAGGTTATGGCAAATTTTCTGTATTGCACATAAAAATATCAAATCGGTAGCTTATAATATCGCCGTTTTGCACTGCACGGGTTATGCTTCCAACCGTTTCCGCGCCAATTCAACTGCTTTGTGAAGTTTCTGCTCCAGCAGTTCGCGTTTCGGGAGTTCGGTCATGTATTCGGCTACTTTGATGCCGCTTTTATCCAGCTCCAACAGCTCAATCCGCTTGCTGGTTTTGTGAGCCTGTTTTCCCTGTATGATGAGCCTTTCAAACTAATGAAAGATAAAAAGACCGTATTTTGTTCAATCGAATCAACTCTGATTTGCCGTCACATAGCTTTATTAGTGGACATCAGTTACATAAGAGCAATAAAGACTGTCAAAGATAACAAGCTGTAATCATATAAGTATTAATTTTTTATCTGTTTCCGAAGCAATAAAATCCACTGCTCAGTTACATAAGGCATATATAAAAATCATGCCCAGAACGGAATGTATTTAGCATGCTTTCTTGACTTGTTTTCAGGGTCATAAGGTTTTATTAATTCAGCTTCAATTGAATCCTTTATGACTCTTGAAACCATCCTCCGTTTCGGCAATCAGGGAATCGATGATTTTTCTTTTTTCCGTATCAGGGACGAATAATTCTTTCAGGGCGTATAAGGCTTCGTACCCGTCCGGATTTGTGGAATAATAGAAATCCCAGACTAACTCGGTAAATGTTTCCAGATTACTCTGCGTTTCACAGGCACGTGTGTAATAGGTGATGAGGAGTCTGAGAATATTTTCAAATTCATGGAAAAAGGCTAAGTCTGACAAAAGATCAATCCTTCCCGGATAACGCTCAAGACCATACACTATAAGAGATTTTAAATTCTGATTTGCCTCCTTAAAAAAAGGCCTTATAAGGGACAGGTTTGAAAATTCCGAGTCACGCTCTTCGAAATATTGATGCAATATTGTGTCGGATAATTTTTTTTCACCCTTAAAAAACGCAACTAAATCTTTCTGGTTCTGATTTTCGGGTCTGGCATTTCTTTCTTCTATTTCGTCACAATCATCTTCCTCATGATATTCGAAGCCTATTTCCTCCAATGCCGCGATATAATTATCCGGCTTAGTGCGAAAAATTTCATTCACCTTGTCGATGACAATTTCATCCCTTAATTTTTCGTAATCCTTAATAACCGGATCCTTCTTTTTTTTGCTCATTAATTGTATGCTTTCCTGTGTGTCGAACTTTTGAGAAGTTCATTGAACGGTTATGTTTTTGTTGGAACAAGCTGCTTGCAATTTCTCTTTTTTTCGCGCCCTCATTTCTTCAAGACCCAATAACGGCCCATCGCTGTATGTTTCATTGGGAAAATGTTCTTTGAAATAGTGATAATAATCCCATAATAGTTTTTTTGATCTGTCATTTTCATAAAATCCCAATATCATGCACAGTAGAGACACAACATATGCGTTTCTCTGATAATGTTCGATTATTTCAATTATTTCATTAGAGTAATCCTCCCCCGTCGCATGAATGATTTCTATGGCTATCTCTGCAAACGCACTGCGTTGCTGTTTTTGCAAACCTTTCATAATCAGGGGCATAGCGTCTTGTCTGCGCTCCAGCAATTTCATTCTTAATCTTACGCGATTTAATTGATCCGGACCTTCGTTTAATATATTTATCAGTTCATTTACGTCATCGGTTTTTTCAATAAGAATGGCTTCATTCCTCCCACGGTTGATCAGTTGATTCGTTATTTTAGACACCTCGATCTCCAATTCAGGCATCAGCAAGTTGCTGTATAAAAACCGAGGCGACGATATTTCATGTACAGTGTGCTTTTGAAAAAATGATTCGTTAATTGACGGGACGTCATAATCAATCATATCATGTGGGGCAAGAGTGGAATGGGGAACTTTTGAATTACTTTGGTTATTGAATATGTTTTCCCCATAGCAGCATTTTTTATATTTTTTCCCACTACCGCAAGGGCACGGGTCATTTCTACCGATTTTTTTCCCCTCATCTGATTTGATCCTCTGTTTATTATATCAATTTCAACGATTGAAGTTTGATGGAATTGTTCAATTCAAGGAATAATATACCTGTTTCCCGAAGAAAAAAGGCAATAATATGTATCCTGATTTCCCCTTCGATTCCTTCCCCCGCTTTTAGCCGTCCGGACCACAGCTGCTTTGGCTTTTTTTATTGCTTCTTCAAATCCCGCAAATATTCCTCATATTTCGGCTACGGCTCATTCCTCTACTCTTGCCTCCATCCGTTTCCGTGCCATTTTTAATGCCATTAAATGTATCATGATCATTTTTCCGCCTGGTTCTGTTCAACCCATTCTTTACCCTTATCTGTAAGATGATATTTTTGTTTGCTGCTTCTCGGCTTATCCGGGACCGTCATTTCCACAAGTTCTAATTCCAGAGCCGGCTTCAAATAGCGATCCCTGAAGTTTGCTTGTCCTTTCAGGTTGAGAGCGATCTGAGCTTCTGAGCGACTCATAGGCGGACTCGGGCACACCGCGCTGCGCTTTCTTAAATTCAACATTATTCCATTCATGCCCATTAAGGAGTTTGATCAATTCGTCTTTTGTCATATTTCAACCATCTCATTCATCAGCATTGAACGCCTTTCTCAATAATCTATCCAAAACATCCTTCTTTGTTTCGCTGGCCTGCTCCGGCCGCAGGTTGAACTTATTCAGCCTCAAAAACCGGTAGTCGTAACTTTCAAGCTCTATCTGCCGGCTGATGTCATAATCAAGATACTCCTGGGAAAAAATATAAAAACACGAAGCCCCTTATCTCTTTAATGAGATA
>CAZOUN010000180.1:0-2828 GCA_964582965.1 uncultured Anaerolineales bacterium
ATTCTGTCGGTGAAGCAGCTTCGATTGACGTGGTGCTGGTTATAGATACATCTGAATACCTCGTGGCCGACCAATACGCCCAGACCCAGTAGGACGCCTCTACCGAGCGGAACGCCGGCCCCGGCATCATCAACGCCAGTGACACCGACCTTAAGTGTTACAAGTACAGATGCACCGATCCCAACGTGGACTCCTGCATGTCCGTATGATGACCCTGGTTGGCCATGCCAGCCAACCTGGACTCCAACTCCATAGATAAAATAGTCTCTTAAATGATTCTTACCAAACGTGCCCGGAGCAACGGGCACGTTTTAGTTAATTCCCCTAAATTAGTAAAAAGGATTTCTATTCAATTGATGTTTTCATCAGATTCTAAGGAAGACCTGAAAATCCTTAAAACCCAGAAAATAGAAATTGCCCAGGGATTTTTCCTTAGCAATCCGGTGCAAGCAAAAGATATGGCTGATATGTTGAAAAAAGAGACAAAACCCAAATAAAATAAAAGGGTAGAGAGTACTATATCAGTATGAAGATGAAATGGCGTCCGGCAGCGGTCATAATGGTTTTGGTCTTTTCTGTTCTGGTGATCGTAATTGTCACCAATGCTTTTTCCGATGCCAATACTATTCTGCAAACCCGAGCTGATAAGGATCTCATTGGTCTTGGTGTAAATGAACTCCAGCCGCCGGAGTGTGTTGGGCTGGGTTTGGCCAATATAGTTGATATTGGTGCTGGTGAACCGGGAACAAGCGCAAAGGACCTGAGACTCGGAACGGATAAGGCGGCCGGGGAAATGCGGGGGGGGGCGGGTAATGATTGCATCTTGGGGGGGAAAGGCACTGAACGTCAAAGGATCGACAAATTTTTGGGGACCGGGTATTTTTGGTGAAGAGGGAGATAATGTGATCATCGGTGGTCCCGGAAACCACGATTACTGCGATGGCGGTCCCGGAAATTTTACTTATTACAGCTGTGAGATAAAATATTGATGAAAATGTCCACAATCCAGTAATCAAAACTGCCGGATTTCACGGCAGTTTTATTTATTTTCATCAACCCTAATTGATTTTCTGCGATAACTCATTGATAAAATCTTCTTTTTGAATCCTCAGTAATAATAATAAATTATTATGGTTATAAGCAAATACAATAAGTGATACCTGTCACAAGGGTACAATAGACACATGACACCATAGTGTATCTAGTACACAATAATAAGTAGATTTACTCTCGTTTTCTGAGATTTCCAGATTGAAATAGAAATCATTTTTATTCCATGCATCAAAACAGTTGTAAAAGGAGAGAACATGAGAAAGAATTTTATTGTTTTATTAGTGATGGTTGCTGCAGTTCTGGTTTTAGCCAGCTGCTCGGGGGGAGACTCTTCTGTTGCAGTTGCTGATTGCCCGGATTGCCCAGAATGCCCAGAAATTGAATGCCCGACACCGAAGGGTGGAGAGGTTCCTTTCGAAGCTGCTTGGGCTGAGTCAGCTCATGCTGACAGCACAGCCGAAGCTTTCCGGCATTGGGATGAGGAAGACGACGGATTAGTCGCAGCCAGCTGTGTTAAATGCCACTCTACTGAAGGGTACATTGACTTCCATGGGGCAGACGGCAGCGCCGTCGGTACCATTGAAAACGAAGTCGTTGCCGTGGATGTTATGGGTGTGCAGTGTGTTGCCTGCCACAACCCCGCTGTGGTGCAAAAAGATAGTGTGGTCATGCCATCCGGTTTGGAACTCACCGGTTTGGGAGATGAAGCCCGCTGTATGGAATGTCACCAGGGCAGAGAATCAACCTTCAGTGTTAATGCAAAGATCCTGGAAACTGCTGGAGTTGAAGAATTCAGTGATGTTGATCTGGACGCAGTCACAGAAGGCTTAGGCTTTTCAAATATTCATTATTATGCGGCAGCTGCTACCAAGTACGGCACCCTGGCTAAAGGTGGATATGAATATGCAGGCAGTACCTATGATGGCAATTTTGCCCATGTTGAAGCATTTGATACCTGCATCGAATGTCACAGTCCCCATACTCTGGAAGTCCAGGTAGACAGCTGTGTTATGTGCCACGGAGTAGGCGACCCTAGCACTTTCCGGATGGAATCATCTGCAGTTGACTACGATGGCGATGGTGATCTGGAAGAAGGGATCTCCACAGAGATCGCGGGTCTGCAGGACGTCCTCTACGGGGCGCTGCAAAGTTATGCTTCTGATGTTGCTGGTTCAGCACTTGTTTACGACGGTAACGCCTACCCCTATTTCTTTATTGATACAAATAGCGATGGCGAAGCTGGAGCTGATGAAGCCAATTATGGAAACCAATTCGCGTCCTGGACACCAAGATTGCTCCAGGCAGCTTATAACTACCAGGTGTCTCTGAAAGATCCAGGGGCCTACGCTCATGGCGGGAAATATATTATCCAGCTTCTTTATGATTCCACAGCTGATCTGGATGCTGCCATGGTAGAAAGTCTGGCTCGTGATGATCACGGACACTTTGCTGGATCTGAAGAAGCCTTCCGTCACTGGGATGAAGATGGTGAAGTCCCAGGTAGCTGCAGCCGCTGCCACAGTGCAGAAGGTCTGCCGTTTTACCTGAACGAAGGTGTTGAAGTTACACAGCACATTTCCAATGGCCTGCAGTGTGAAACCTGTCACGGCGGTGATGAGTGGCCGGCCAGGTATACTGTGGATTCGGTGACTTTCCCCAGCGGCGCTTCGGTTGCGGTTGGAGAAGGCGATGAATCCGGCCTGTGTATGTCCTGCCACCAGGGTCGTTCCTCGACAGTGAGTGTTGAAAAAGCGACAGCGGGTCTTGGCGCAAAT
>CAZOUN010000181.1:0-2778 GCA_964582965.1 uncultured Anaerolineales bacterium
GGCGAAATTAACCAAAGCTCCCAGAGCTGGCCTTTTTTGATTTGCAGTTCTTTGTCAGGGTGTTGATTTACCATAACCAAATTCCCTTTTTGATACTTTCATTATAGGAAATCTAACCGGTTACGGAGATGATAATTCTGTTAGGTGGGGAGGGGCGCTTTGCGCCCGACTGGATGAATGCTGCGCATTCGACCGGGGTCAGAAAACGGGGATAAAGTGACCGGGGACCGAACGAACTGTCATTGCGAGGACCCCGAGCGCAGGTAAGGGGGACGAAGCAATCTGTACTAACTATCTCTGTGAGTTATATTATTAAGGGGTGAAACTGGAAAATAATAGATTTGTGGCTGGTCTTCCTTTTCTGAAAGAAAATTTATATACTGAAAAGAAACTGCCAAAGTTAACCGATGCTTGATCTGCAGTAGGAGAGGAAGATGTATCCTGGAAGAAGGATCCTGGCCTTTTTATTCGATTTCGGAATAAATAATTTCCTCGGGATGTTTGTGATTGCGGGTTTATTCTATTTAATAGAAGGATCCTTCCAGCTAATCCAATCGCTGGGAGCAAACCTTGTATCGTTTGAGACGCTGCTGATCGATAATGTATTGAGCGGAGAAATAATTCCGTTGGTTCTTCTATCCTTCTGGGCCATTGGCTGGCCCAGTTTGTTTTTGGGTTCCTGCTCTCATTTTTTCGGAAGGAGTATCGGGAAATTGATTTTTGGATTGAAAATTGTCGATTTCCAGGGAAATAAACCCACTTTCAGATCGGCTTTTAGCAGGGAGCTCGTGAAAATAATTATTCTTTTTATTCCCTTCCTGTGGCTGCTCCCACTAATCCAATTGCTAACCCAGGGAAGCACCTTCTACGATCAGCTATTTGGGACCGCTGTCAAAGGAAAATCTAAGCTAACAGAGGTCCAGAAGAAATATCAATCGTATTATGGAAATCGATAACGAACTTCAAATCAGGATTTGTGTTTCCCCCCGCTCTCAACGATAGTTTTAAATAAAAAAAGCGACCCACTTCTTCGACTTCGCGAGAAAAAACTCACTCCGCTCAGGAAAGGTGGATCGCCCCTAAAACTTACTTCTACTGAAACCAAATCGGATAATGACTAACGATTTACATCATCGTGGTTTCTGTCTCTTATTCGACTTTCAACTTATAAGTCATCTTTCTGATTATCACCTTTATTGAAGTCCCAGAAATACTCTTTGTCATCTTTGGCAACCCGCACCATGAAAAAGATGAATACCCCTGCCAGGACCAGGAACCCGAGGCCGATATTTATATAGTCCAGCAGGACCTTAGTATTGCTCACGTCCAGCCCCTCAAAATAAGAGCCAATATTAAAATCCCCGCCAATGACCGTAACCAGTATACCAACTACAGCCATCATTACGATCATGGAGGCAGGATTCGATTTCTTATTCATAGGATTTCTCATATATTAATTATAACTTAAGCCTGGGGTTTATTTTTTCCTAATCCGATTGCGGAATTTACCAGCAGCAGGATCCCAACCACGAGAATCCCCACCACATAGGCTACCGAGATGAACCCGGAGCGATAGGTCGGTTCGCTAAGAATGCTGGGAACTTGAGCCAGGCCAGCTGCCAGCGGCCAGAAACCACCAACAACCAGTTGAACCCATATGCCGCTGCGGAGATTTTGTCCGAGCCAATAAAGCCCCAGGGCTTGCAGGCCGAACATCACCGAAACTACCAGAGCGATCAAGGGCGCAGGTATACCGGCATTGCCCGGCTCGCCTGTTGCAAAATCTTCCAGGGTATGGGGGATCGTAAAAAATAACAGCAGGATAGAAAAAAACACGATCCAGTTTGTAATCCGTTTGATTTTAGTTTCTTTTTCTGTCATAGTACTCCAGTTAAAGGATCAGTCTTTGCTTAATTGAAAATCTTTTTATTGGTTCTTCATTTTCTGACGCTGTCCGACTACCTTTCATTACCGCCAATTTGTTTCTTTTGCAGCAGGAATATCAGGGTCTTACAATCCACAAGGCTTCCGGGTACTGGTTGGAAATCTTTTCCAGGTTGATGGATTTATCCCCTTTAAGGTATTTGTCAAAGAAAGCCACTGTTTCAGCGTTGATAATCTCCAGGCCCAATGTCCCGGGGATTGGCCCTTTTAAGCCGAGCTGGGCAGCCAGGGGAGTCAGCAGGGGCAGGCTGGTGAAATCGTAATGCCGGGTCCCAATCAGAGCGATCTCGTCCACATCGCTTTCAGCCCTCTCAGCCAATGTTCCGATCAGCTCATAGTTCCGGTCCGATTCATTCGGGCTGTACCAGCTTTCGCTGAGCAGGATCAGGGCGGGCTGGGTCAGGTGCAGCTCAAGGATCTCAGGCAGGGCCGGTTCGGCCCAGACATCCATACCGAAAATGGCCTGGCAGCGTTCATCCACCAGACAGAATTCCACTGCAGCACCGCCTCCCGTTGAATGGCCAAACACACCCACCCGGTCCAGATCAACTTTCCCAGAAAGGAACCAGACACTGGATTCCTGATCCATACTCTCCAGCTCGTCAAGGGTCCAGACGATATCTCCAGCCCACTGTTGGACCAGAAGATTCGAGGCTCGGTCGTAAGCATCATCGCTGACGCCATCAGGAAGGGCGTCTTGGTTGGTCGGTACTTGGCGGCCGTCCGGGAAGACAGTCACCATGGATCCGTAGGTGTGGCTGATGCCTATCACCACGTAGCCGTGAGAGGCCAGCTCTTCCACCTGGTAGATATTCTGCTCCTTAAATCCTTCCC
>CAZOUN010000182.1:0-2762 GCA_964582965.1 uncultured Anaerolineales bacterium
TTTCCAAACTCATCCTCGGAAAACACAAACCTGAATATACTCCCGGTGTGGATGTGGGTGACTTCGTGGTCGTCATCAACGCGGAGCAGATTGTGGTCACCGGTAAGAAGATGGACGATAAGTATTATTACCGTGTTTCCGGTTACCAGAGTGGTCTGAAAAAGATCAATCTCAGGAATCAACTTGAAAAAAGGCCGGAGTATGTGATCGAACATGCTGTGAAAGGCATGCTTCCCCATACCCGACTGGGCCGCCAGTTGAATAAGAAACTAAAAGTTTATGCAGGTGAAGAGCATCCTCACAAGGCACAGAACCCTGTTCCGGTTGAAGAAGCTTACCCGAACCTGTAAACAGGAATTATTGATCAATATTGAACTAAATTGATCGTTTTATGTAAGAGGAGAAGTTATGGCACAGTATTATGAAGGCGTCGGACGCCGGAAACGGTCCACAGCCCGGGTTAGAATTACTAAAGGCTCTGGTGCATTTGTCATTAATACAAAAACTTTGGAAGAATACTTCCCAACTGAACGTGATAATAAAACCGTCACGGATCCATTGGGCATACTGACAATCAGCCGGACTGAATTTGACATCAGTGTACTTGTAAAAGGTGGCGGTGTGATCGGTCAGGCAGCATCTGTGCGTTTGGGTCTGGCTCGAGCGATCCTGAAAATGAATCCTGAACTGAGGCCTGAACTCAGTCATGCTGGATACCTGTCCCGCGATGCCAGGGAAAAAGAAAGGAAGAAACCTGGTCTGAAAGGTGCCCGCAAGGCCCCGACCTATACCAAGCGTTAGTGATATCTGGCTGATATAACATTCGGCTGAAAGCGAAAAACGGAACAAAACGCGGAGGACACCCAGCTTGATTGAGTGTTCTCCGCTTTGTCATTAAAGGCGATAGTCATGCAAGAGAATTCAAGTCGACCGGATATCATAATTTTGGGATTGGGACCAGGTGATCCTGAACTCCTAACCCTGCGGGCTGCTGGTGTAATTAATAAAGCAAGCAGGATCTATCTCAGGACGCTGGATCATCCTACTATTTCAGGATTGCCATCAGGAGTCGAGATCATATCTTTTGATGATTATTATCTGGATGAGGGATCCTTTGAAACTGTATATGAACGCATCACTGATGAGATCATTCGCTTGGCGAAAGAAGGTCAGGGTGTAATTTATGGTGTACCTGGTGATCCCTTCATCGCAGAAGCGACTCCGGCAATGATCTGCTCCCGGGCGAAAGAAGAAAATCTGGTTGTGGAAATCATACCGGGCGTCAGCTTCCTGGAACCGACATTCGCAGCGCTGCAATCTGATCCTCTACCGCAGATGATGATCGTGGATGCACTAGATATGCAAACGGCGCATTTTCCGTCTTTTCCACCTGATAAACCAGCCCTGATCGTCCAAGTTTATAATAAAGAGATCGCTTCAAATACAAAATTGACTTTGATGTCACTTTTCCCTGATCACCATCCGGTTGTATTGATTCACGATGCCGGGACAGATTCAGAGAAGATCGAAGAGCTTCCACTGTTTGAGATCGATCGCAGCCAGCTGATCAAAAACAGGACAGCGTTGTATATACCACCGCTGAAAGAAGGAACATCATTGGAATCCTTCCAGGAGATCATTGCCCATTTGCGAGCCCCAGACGGCTGTCCCTGGGATAGGGAGCAGGATCATCAGACATTGCGCCCGAACCTGCTGGAAGAGGCTTATGAGGCGCTGGAAGCCATTGATGAGGACGATCCGGTCGCTATGCAGGAAGAGTTTGGGGATCTGCTGCTGCAAATTGTGCTGCATGCCCAGATCGCCAGTGAATACGGCGAATTCACGATGAGCGATATCATTCAAGGCATTCACACTAAATTGATCCAGCGTCATCCACATGTGTTTTCAGATCTGGATCTGGAAGAATCGGATACCGTTCTAAAAAACTGGGAAGCAATAAAAGCACAGGAAAGGGAAGATAATGGGGAAGGGGAGAAAGGGCGGATGGATGGTGTGCCTGGTTCCCTGCCAGCATTAACACAGGCTGAAACTTATCAACAAAGAGCTGCAAGAGTGGGTTTTGACTGGGAAGATATTCAAGGCGTGTTGGCGAAGATTCCAGAGGAGATCAACGAGCTAAAGGAAGAAACTGAAATTTCACGCCAAACCGCTGAAATCGGAGATATCCTGTTTTCTATTGTGAACATCGCTCGCTGGATGAAAATTGACGCGGAAAGCGCACTGCGGGGGGCCAATCAGAGATTCAAAGACAGGTTTTATTATATAGAAAAAGAAGCTCGCACCACTGGGCGCGAGCTTTCTAAATTGAGTCTTGAGGAATTGGATCAGCTCTGGGAGCAATCTAAATCCGTTTTGGGGGACTGATTATTTATCTTGTTTGGCAGTCTGTGATTGAATGAACAGTAAACCAACCAGGAAATACGGCAATCCCTGATAAAGAATCGGGATAAAACGGTTGTCCAAATTTGTGAAGTAGATATAGATACTCAGCAGCACGCTGAGAACGATGATGAACTTACCTCCCGACACAGGATGTCTCCAGGCCATAAGCACACCAATGGATAATGTGGAGATCAGCAAGAATAAAATTATTCCTGTTGAAGCCTGGGTGTGCAGCGATTGAAATCCACCTTTTACTAACGAGCTGATGATCTGGTATAACCAGATCCCACTGATGAGTAATCCACAGATCCGGGCAAACCACAATAGTGTGAGACTTTGGTTCTTATCTTTCATTTAGT
>CAZOUN010000183.1:0-1136 GCA_964582965.1 uncultured Anaerolineales bacterium
TTATTGTAATCCCAATTCCTAAAATCATACCTCATGACTGTTTCCCCAACAAAGGGGGGGCATGTTTCTTGATATTTATTTCAATACATCTCTGTTTTCTCTGCGAACAGCTCCTTGGTCATCCGTTTTTTGATGATCTCAAATTCATAGTCTTCATACTCTGTCTCTTTCTGGTCTAACAGACACTATTCGTGCCTTCCTCTTTATCTTATCAATTCGAAGTCATGTTGCATGGGGCGCGTTAGTGCCGGAGCACTAATACAACACCAACTCTTTTTCTACGAATGGGATTTTTCCGCATGTGATCCACAGTTCCGGTTTGATACTGGCACGGCAATCTTTTGTTCCAAGAATAACGACTTCCAGATCTTGATTCAGCATCTCACTAGAAACCGGAATGTAATAAGTATAATTGGAGTCGTTGCCGAATGATCCGCACTCCCAGACGTTGCCACGATAGGATTGAGCACGATCCGGAGATCCAATATATTTCCCGTCTTCAGTTCTGATTGCAGCGTATGCACCTTCACGTCCATGTTTACCGCTGATCGCCACACAGAGATAGCTGCCCGGAGCAGCTTCTTTTAGGTGAATAGTTTTGGACCACGCTTTCTGGAATCCCAACTTACCATAGGGGCTGAACAGGTTTGATCCGCACCAGGCATTTCGACCCAAGGCCTTCCCATTTTTATAGGCGTTTACTTCTGATACTCTCGGATGGAAGTAATTGATACGCAGGTAACGAACATTCTCTCCTGCCGGGACATAAATGCGGTTCTTCTCACCATGAATAAAGCGGATCTTAGTCCATCTTTTCAAGTCCGCAGAAACTTCGGCAACTGTTGTTGCGCCCTCTTGTTCCAGCCAAGGTTGAAGTGAGTATTGATCCGGAATAATAATCTCAATTTTATCCATCTCTAAAGCTTTACCGAAATCAATACGTAGTGCACCTCCATTAATCCGCTTATCGCCAAACCGTGTAGCTGGGTAGAAGCAAGTAGCAGGATTGCCATCAAACATATATTTGTCCCAGGCTCCACGTCCAACAAATGTCGGTTGATTAAGAAAGGCATCGCGAGCCCCTTTAACCGCAGAATTACTGGTTTCGCCGGAACGCTTGACAGACCTGACCTCCA
>CAZOUN010000183.1:1146-2642 GCA_964582965.1 uncultured Anaerolineales bacterium
CATTACTATCAGCTGAGAATACAGTTGCCTCATATAAGGATTCTGCATCTGCTGGAACATCAGCAGGTTTAAGTTTTCCGAGATTGCGGTGCCATGGTTGTGTTAGTGCGTCACCTTCAAAACTGACAATTGTTTTATCACCTTTTAGCAATCCTTTATCCCTATCTCCGTCAAGTAAAGCATTCTTAAACTCTCTCATATTTACCGGGAGGGTCACCGTTGCAGTTGTTCCAGGCATACCAAGTAGTTTAACCTTAACAGGCTTACCGTTTACATCGCTAATGACTTCATAGTCACACCCGTTAACCGCGACTTCCGGACATGGCTTGGATGTTGCCATAATCAGACAAGCTCGGAACGGCAGTACCTCAACTTCCACACTATCGTTGTACTGATAAGATCCAAACACCTTTTCTGTCGGATGAAACTGTCGAAACTCAATGGCTCCACTCATTCCGAGACCAATCTCTTTGTTCAGATTGATCGTATACGTAACGGGTTCCCAGCTTAGATTGCGCAGTGTGATAAACCGGGTCGATTTATCACCACGTGAAACAGCGTGCGGACCATATGATTCAGGTAAAAGCATCCCGTTGACAAGGATGTCCCGATAGCGACGATGCAGATTATAAATTCTAGCCAGTTTAGGGAATTCACGATCACTCAAAAACCAGGGGCTACCATAGATCTGCGGTGCCAGAATCAGACAACGATTGAAGGCCTGAAGAATCAAATCATCGTCCCAGAAATCAAGACAGGACGAGATACAGACGCCATGGTCTTCGGTCAGACGCACAAGCCCTGGAGATGGTGCACGACTTATTGCTGTTCCACGGTGGTGTGGACACGTCATGCTGTTGGACATCAGAATGTCAATATAGGTCTCTTTGCCCCCAAGCAGGAAGGTTGTCATGTGCGCTTTGCCTTCCGCTCCTAAAGGAAGACGGTGATTCAAGGCGATAAGGTCCGGAGAATACTTGCGACACTCTTTCATCATTTTAATAAATGATGCCTCTTTATCTCTTCTCAAATTTCCACAAACCTGGTCAAATTTAAATAGTGCCCACTCATAGTTCTTGCAGAGATCACTCATCATTTTGATACGTTCCGCTTCTTCTTCGGATGTATTGCCAAAACCGTCAGGGCCTCCCCATAAGCCTAAGCGGGTGTCAATTGATTTTGCTTTCTTGTAAATCGGATCAAAGCCATTGGGAAACTGCTCTTTGAAACGTTCAGATTTGTCGGAGCCATAGAATCGTTTTCCATCAATTGCACCGGCATCAAATGCATAAATATCGAGAGTCATGCCATACTCTTCTTTCATCCATCTGAAAAATTCAAGATTGGCCATTGTCTGGGATTCAGTCGCGCCTTCATTCGTATTATTGATCCAGGAAAAGTATTGAGAGCGTGATGGCGTCTTTTCATCAGCTTCGGAGACAGCGGGAACACTGGTGATTTCAGGACACTTACCTTCATATTTAATAACCGCATCT
>CAZOUN010000184.1:0-2621 GCA_964582965.1 uncultured Anaerolineales bacterium
CGAAGACAGAGTGTCCTCTACACGCTGTGTTAGGAGGGCGTTAAATCTAGTTTCTCACCAAGGAATTTTTGAAAATATTGTAATGCGACTAATTTGTCCATAGGCAGGGACCTGAAAATATCTTTCAGTGGTGGATCCATTCTTCTAATTATCGGAGCCCAATCAAAATGATCCCCTCTTCGTTTATCTGGGTGCACAAGATATTTGTTCAAGTACCACTTCGGTGATTTCCCAATTTCAAGTTTCTTAGTATATGCAACTCTTAGATTATTTGCGATAGTCTGATTTCTTTCTCGCCATTCTGGTAGAAAGTCGTCAATACAAATATCGTCCCTTTGCCTTGTACCTAAGAAAATATCAGATAATATTCGAATGTGAAGTGTTTTTACTTCAACCATCGCACTGGTTTGCATAGTGACTAGATTTTGATCCGCTCCTGGTATCGGGAATCCCTGAAGATAACGAGCACCAAAATACATCTGTATCTCATAATTTAATACTGCCCAGTAATCCATAATTTTGCCTCATTTCCAATACAGGACGGACAAATTTTCATATCCAAATCAAGTGAAACATTATTATGCCAGCCACAAATTGAACAATACCCTTTGTAACGAGTTTGTAAACTGTTTTTTCTTAGATATGGTTATAACTAAGATGCAAAATAGAATATTAATGGTATTGGCAGGTCTTCTTCAAAGAACAACTATATTCATTTTCCGCCCATATTCCAGCATAAATAGATATGTGAATGGACTTATATGACCGACAAATATCAAATGAACGAAAAGCTAACTCATAAAAACGAAGATATTCAAGTTAGCACTAAACGAAGCTGGCTGGCAGCGGTAAAACGCCTGCTGGTTGGAGCCCTCCCATTTCTTTTTATCACTATCCTTGTTTTGCTGGGTATATACATCTGGGACAATGACCAAAATAAAACAGACCCAGATCCAATTCCCGATACTGTGGTTGCCGATACCGAGGTTCGTCAGCAAGCCTTAGAAGATAATTGGGAGCGATATTCCCATCGTGGAGATCAACTTATCCTCCCTGAGGAACGTAGAAAATTTTATTTATCATTGTGCCCTTTTTATTATCCGAATACCTGGGATTACGATATATCTCCTGAGGAAGCGGGGATGATCTGCGGCAACATAACCGTCCCGCTTTATCACGAACATCCTGAGCAGGGGTCCATCCACATCCCTATTGCAATCTGGCCAGCCAGAGAGCTGCCCACTTATCCAGACCCTCTATTTATTTCCCCAGGGGGACCAGGCAGTTCTACACTTGATATGTACCCAGCCATGTTTTACACCTTGGAGTTTAATGGACAACGCGATATTGTCTTTGTCGACCAACGCGGCACACGCTACGCATTAACAGCTCTGCTGTGTCCCGAAGAAGATGAAGATGACGAATCAACCGACGAATATGCATCCCTGCGAGCCTGTCGGAGTCGGCTGGCAGATAAGGGTATAGATCTAGCGGCATACACCACTGCCCAGATCGCCCGAGATTTTGATGTAGTCCGGCAAGTATTCGGTTACGAGAAAATCAATTTCTATGGTGTTTCTTATGGAACACTTATAGGTCAATACCTGGCAGCTTATTATCCCGAGAGTTTGAGGTCGATCATTCTTGACGGAGTTACCCCAATTCCATTCGATTACCCCAATCGGTCGGATTCAAACCACAACCAGATCTTGATGGAATTTATTAATAGCTGCAATAATGATCTATCTTGCTCCGATAAGTACCCTGACCTTGAGGTCCAATTAAAGAAGACCCTGACGGAATTGGATCAGAATCCAAAAGAGATTACCTTGCATGATCCAGATAGTAGTGACACGATCAAATATGAGATCAACGGGGAGGAATTTTATAATTTCATTCTTTATAGGCTCAAATATGATCACAGTTACGCACTTCTGCCTTATTTGATCGAGCAAGCCGAACAAAATCGATTCGACTATTATATATCAGATAAAGAGAATGTGTTTTTTGGGAACTTTAGTGAAAACGGATTATATTTCTCCGTGGTATGCGCTGAACAAGAAACACTGGTTGATGCTGACAAGAATATCCCATATATATTGCCATCTATGGCTGAGTGGGAAAATACCTCTCAGGAGGACAGACGAGAGAAATGCGCAATCTGGAATGTCAAACACTCCTCTCTCAGTTTGGAAGAGATGCCAATATCGGAAATTCCAGCTTTGTTGTTGTCCGGTCATTTCGATCCGGTGACACCGCCTGAATATGGAGAAAAAGCCCTAGAGAGCTTCCCGAATGGCAAGCACGTTATCGATCCAATCGGAGGACATGGAATAGCCTTCTCCGATGAATGCACGATATCAATCATTGAAAGCTTTTTGTATGAAACGAGTCACAATTACGACAGTGATTGCCTGGCTAACCCAGAACGGCGCAGTGAAATTGTTCCTCCTAGTGCCTTTACGGTTCCTTTTATAAACTGGGATCCCGAATCTGATCTTGAATTGATAGGCCTATTCGGCTTTCCACTCTTTATGATCATCCTAATGATGGTGCGAGGCAGTCTGAGAGATTTTCGTCAAACCTGGAAGGGTGCCCGGGGGATTTTTCTCGAACAAACA
>CAZOUN010000185.1:0-2595 GCA_964582965.1 uncultured Anaerolineales bacterium
TTTGGTTACTGAGAAAGAGGTGGAGCCAGAAAATATATTTCTGACGACCTTCACCGAAAAAGCTGCCCACGAGTTAGAAACTCGCATCTCCAATCGTCTGCATGAACTGAAAATACCCTTTAATATCAACGAAATGTACCTGGGTACATTCCACTCCATCTGCCTGCGCCTGTTAAAGGAAAATCGGGAATTCACACGGTTGAAAAGAAATTTCATCATGATGGACCAATTCGACCAGGGCTATTTTCTCTACCAGCGTGTCAGAGAGTACCTGGAGATTCCTGGAATCGAAAATGTGGTGGGAAGGAAGAATCAATCCAATTGGAACAAAGCTCAAAACTTGCTCAATTGGCTAAACAACGTCAGTGAGGAAGCTCTGGATGTCAATCATTTACTGGATGCAGTGGATGATCCTGTACAGGTATTGGGACAGTGTTACCAGCTCTACCAGAGTCAATTGGAAGAAGCCAATGCCCTGGATTTTTCAACCATTCAATATGAAGCCCTTAAACTGTTACGAAAATACCCCGAAGTGCTTAAATCCCTGCGAGAAAAAATATCCCATTTTATGGTGGATGAGTACCAGGATACTAACACCATTCAGGAATTAATTCTAAATATACTGGCCAGTGATAAACCGAATCTATGCGTGGTAGGGGACGATGATCAGGGATTGTACCGCTTTCGCGGTGCGACCATCCGTAACATTCTCCAGTTTAAAGATCAGTTCGAGGACGGTGCATGTGCCGAGGTGCAGCTAACCACCAACTACCGATCCCATCCTGATATTATCAAATTTTACAATCAGTGGATCACGGACCAGGATTGGACAGAGGAGGGGGTTGACTTCAGACACAAGAAAATAATATCTCCGAGGGATAAGGAATTTCCCGCAGGTCCTACTGTTCTTAGCATCGGTGGAGATAGTGAAAAAAAATGGCAGCAGGAGGTGTTGGCGTTCTTGCATGACCTTAGAGATAAGGGGCACCTAACAGATTGGAATCAGGTAGCCTTCCTGTTTCGATCTGTAAAAACACCCCGAAATGTACGCCTAGCCCGCTTCCTGGAGAGGAACGGCATCCCGGTTTATTCTCCCCGCTCCAACCAGTTCTTTGAACGAGAGGAGATACGCTTGATGATCGGGGCCTTGATTTTCCTTTTTCCCCAATTCCCTGACATTCGCAAATGGAACGAAGATGCTCATCTTGATATTTGGGAATATTATGACGACGATTGTTTTGGTGCATTTGCACAAGAACTAAGGAAACCCGAAAACGAGGATTTATTAAAATGGTGTAAAAACCATGCCAAGTTGCATTTGAATTTATCATCTAACGCCGATTATGCCTTCCTTGGACTATTTTACAGATTGTTACGTTTCCCGTTATTCAGTCGCTACTTAGACGAGAATAATCTAAAGGAAACACTGCTTCAAAGCAGATCCATGAGGAATCTAGGCTTGTTCTCCCAAATGCTGAACAAGTTTGAGTATTTGCATAATATCAACGTTCTCACCCCTGATTTCTTAGAAAAGAATATTCGCGATCTCTTCAATCAATTCTTGCGATACTTGGAAGATGGAGGTTTGGATGAATATGAAGACGAATCTGAGTATGCCCCAAGCGGTAGCGTATCTTTCCTAACCATTCACCAGTCGAAAGGATTGGAATACCCAGTGGTGATCGTAGGATCACTCTGGACCGTGCCCCGCAAACAATACACAGAGTTAGATGAAATTCTGGAGAAAAATTACCTCTCTCGGCCACCCTTTGAACCACTGGAACAGATCAAATATTATGATTTTCGCCGACTATTTTACACAGCCTACTCCCGAGCTCAAAATATTATGGCAATGACAGCAGATGAAGTCAGGGAAGGTAGGGGCAAAAACCCATCCAAGTATTTCTTGGAGTATTATGATGATTTACTATCTTGGCGAGATCCAAAATTCAAACCAGCAAATATAACCCTTAATGAGATTAAGGATGTTAACCTGAAAAGAGAATATTCATTTACGTCCGATCTGTCAGTTTATGAAAACTGCGCCGAACAGTACCGCTTCATCCGTGAGCTGGAATTTGCCCCTAACCGACAGAGCCCAATCCTCTTTGGAACATTGGTCCATCAAACCATTGAGGATATTCATAAAGCAGTTTTGCGGGACGAATCTGAAATACTAAATAAAGACCAGGTTGACGCCTGGTTTGATCTCAACTACAGTACATTGACCAAGCGGGAGAGGGTATATCTAGATGCTTATCGAAAGAACATAGCGCGAGATCAAGTTCAGCGCTATTACCATCGTCACGAGGGAGATTGGACGCATATTCGAGAAAGTGAAGTGGATGTATCCTTGGTAAAAGACGCTTATATCCTCACCGGCAAAATCGATTTAATTGCTGGTAAAGATAAGACAGTCGAGATCGTGGACTTTAAATCTGAGAAGAAACCCGATGTCAATGATCTGAAAGACAGAGAAAAATTGGAGCGCTACCGACGGCAGCTGGAAGTGTATGCCCATATTGTGCAGGAGCGCACCGGCCTAGAGGTCAGTAAAACACATTTGTACTACACCAGCGAGACAGATGGCAACCC
>CAZOUN010000186.1:0-2564 GCA_964582965.1 uncultured Anaerolineales bacterium
TCATGATCATGCTCGATCGACCTTACCGGATCGGAGATAGGATTGAACTCCTTGACCTCAACACCTGGGGAGATGTAGTGGATATTGGATTGCGGAGTACACGTATTCGCACCCGGGATAACAGGATGGTTGTAGTCCCAAATTCTCTGATCGGTAAAAGTTTAGTGGTCAATTATGCTTACCCGAACGACCAGTACCGGCTTGAGATCCATATCGGCATTGCCTATGGTACTGATCTGGAGAAAGCTCGATCTGTTATGGTTAATGCGGTTAAGAATGTTGAAGGTGTTTTACAGGACCGCAAAGTTGAAGCGCTTTTCCTGGAATTCGGTGATTCAGCTTTGATCTTCAGGGTACGATGGTGGCTGGAATCCTATGTGGATACGCGGCGGATGTTTGACCGTGTAAATACCGCAATTTACAACGCACTCAAAGAAGAAAACATTCTATTGCCATTCCCCCAAATGGATGTGCATCTAAAAACAAAGGATTAAAGAGATTATTGGAGAATTATGATTGAGTCTTTTTCTAAGACTCAATTCCCTCCATAGAAAAGTCTTACATCGGTTTAATTATCTTTCCTGAACGTTTTTTACCGTTTGCAAGTACTGTCAGTGGTTTTTTCGTTCTGACATGCCGGAAATATTTTCCTTCCCGGACAGGTTTAAATGATTCGAGCCAATCCCAGTCCAGAAAATCCGTCTTAGAGTTGTGTTTGATATAAAAATAGGGAATACCAGCGGAAGATATATTATGAAAAAAATGGCTTCCCTGGGAATGGTCCACTTGAAAATCCTCCAGGTCCACTTCCATGATCACCTTGGCGCCACTGATATCTGACCAAACTACTGGAATACCCAGATGGCGTTCGCAGGTGCCCCATCGGCCAGGACCGATCAGGATATAGGGCGAACCTTCCTCAACCATGGTCCGGTTGAGTGTCATTATCTCTTCCACCATATCAAGTGTTTGAGTAAGGTCAAAATCATTCGGTTTGACATATATAATATCGTGAATATCAGGAATCGACCGATAGCCCGACACCACTGAGGATGAGACGAATAATTTGTCATCCGGTAGATCCAGATCCTCGATCATCATTGATTCTTCATGCTCGAGGAAAGGTCGCAATTGGAGCAAACTAAAAGAAGACATTTCTCCTTTCCCTGACGAAAATTCTCCGGCATATTCTATTTCCACTGGACAACCCATAGCTTCTTCGCCAAGCTGAAGCACACGGTTTATGATCGCTGCCAGGGGGAAGGTGTCATATTTCAGCTGACGGTTGAAAGTCACCACAGGAGCGCCTGCTTTTTCATCCCAGAAACCACTGGTCAACCTCCCCCCCTGAGGGTCGTAGGTATCAGCAACTTCGGCTAAAGTTTTATCATCTATTGCATCCCGCAAAGAACAACTCTCCAGGAAGCTGTATTCCCCCAGTTCAAGGTCGATTTGTTCCTCTTGTGATAAACGAACAGCAAAGAAAGCACTCTGGCTGCTGCCGATCTCATCTTCAACGCTGGCAAAGATATTCACCTTGGGACGTTTGGGGCTGAATCGGCGTGACAAGCCGCCATCCACAACTGTTTTGCCAAGTCCAAGGGCAGCAAAGGCAATTCGATCCTCTGGCTGAAGGTGTTTTCCCAATGGATAATAATTATAGGATGCTGCTGTCCCTGAAAAATTAGGATAAAAACGCTCCCCGTGGCCCTTTCCCACTACCTCCTGGATCACCACGGCCATGCTTGATTCACCAAGGATTATGCCCAGCGTTTCCGCATAGGAGCGGGCCAATTTCAAATATGTAGATGCGTACACCAGTTTAATTGCTGATATCAGCTGATTGATGCGTATTTCAATGTCCGGATGGCTGTTGGGCAGCATATAGGTGGAAAAGACCCCGGCAAAAGGTTGGAAGAGGGAGTCTTCAAAGATGCTAGATGAACGCACTGCCAGCGGTTTATCATGGTCTGAGTAGATAAATCGCAGATCATCATATAAATCTTTGGGAAGTTGGCTCTGAAGGAACCGTTCCTTGATCTCGATATCATCATGATCAGTTTTAACAAAATCATACAGATCGTTTTCCCTCATGTACTGATCAAACTGGTCTGTCCCAATCACAACTGTCCGTGGAATCTGGATATCCACGTCCGGGAATTCTTTCCGGAAACCGGTATTATATGAAGACCGCAAAAAGAGCAGAAATGCCAAACCTCTGCCCTTCCCGCCCAGGGAACCAGGTCGGAGGCGAATAAATCGAGAATGGAGGTGGTAGTTTTGCCGGTCAAAGTCAACGATAATACCCATTCGTTCATGCAAGATATCATCGACCGAGGCGATGATAAGCTGCCGTAAATCTTCCTTGTTCTCAAACTCCGACACTTTCCTGGGTTTGAGCTGTCGTGCGACAGAAAACTCACCCCTGGCAGCAAGCCAGCCGGAAAAATGATCGTTCTGAGCATGATATACAAATGATTCCAGAGGTATGCGACTTAATTGATCCCGCAGTTCAAACAGGTTATCTGCCATGCCTACTATGCTGTCATCCGGCATGCGAAATG
>CAZOUN010000187.1:0-2563 GCA_964582965.1 uncultured Anaerolineales bacterium
CGATGCCTCAGCCTTCCGAATAATCGAGTCAAATCGCATGCTCTCATCCCGAACCCTCTTGCATATCGCATTCTGCTCCTCGCATGGAGGAACAATAACAGGCATACATCCAAAACCCTCTTTATTCACATAGATCAGGGTTGCAGCCGTACCAACAAGCTCAAAATAGGGTTTGGAGATGGTTACAAGCGCCGCTAGGTAATCGCCATCAATATTGAGAGGAATGAACGCCTGTAGTTGCTGATTGATGATTACTGGAATTGTGTTAATTGCAGCCACACCGAAATTTCCCACACAGCTTGCAATTACAGAGCCCTTTTGAAGAACCTTCGAGCCTGAAGCTCTGGCTGCTTCATGTTCAACAAGTAATTTGGAACCCGAAATGTAACCACCTCTCATCTCATCCATAGTCACCCATGCCGTACCAGTAGAATCATTTAGGTTAGGCTTGTTCCTTTGTGGAATAAAGATGTCAGATACATGCTTCGCTCTACTTACCTCCCAATGCGACGGAACCTCCCCGAGCCATTCGACGCCGGAATCTTTCATGGGGGCATCGGGGTTCAAGCCTTTGGTGACGGCATGACTAATCACCGCCTGACGCTTCTCTTTGAGCAACGCGATCAGTTGCTGCTGCTTCTCAATCAACGCATCAATCTTCCCCGTCTCATAGTCCAGAAATGCGGCTATCTTGGTCTGCTCGGGGATAGAGGGAACAGTAATACGCATGTTGCCAACAAACTCCGAACTAGCGCGTGGCATTTTCGTTCCATAGGTTGCTCCATCAACAATGGAAATAAACCCATCAGTTAGCATCATGTAGAACAAAAAACGAGAATGGGATGGACCTGATGGATGGTAGGCAAGCAGATCGCCGAAAGCAATAGCAGCATCTCTACATTGATACACCTTCGCCAAATAGGGACGTAGCTTTCCAAAAAGAATATCATCTATTGAACAAAACACACCCTCACCGCTATATGCAGATTCTGTCTCAATATGGTTCCCTGTCCCGCCTTCAATATTCTCAAGCGCGATAACCGGCTGTTCTACAATAGTTGCCTTCTCTGAAAGCAAGGACACCACATTCTTCAATCGTTTAGCGTCCCAGACAGAAGGCACTGCCCCCAGCCACTCCACCCCAGAATCCTTATATTCAGCATACACCTTATACCGTCCACTCATGATTCGTTCCTCCTGATGGATTGTCCTTTGGAGGTCAGGCGGTATTTCTGCAGGCGGCTGTTAGGTTTGTCGGGGATTGTCATCTCAATCAGTTTATCTGCGAGTGCAGGCGCAAGGCATCCCAGCCGAAAGTTTTTGCGTGCACGCAATTTCAGAGCTGTCTGTAATTGGTCGCGATCCATCTCGCCTTCAAGAATCTGTAGCAGCTTTTTGACTTGGGGTGTGACTTGGGGTGTTTCTAATGTTTCATCAATAATTACGGCAGTCTGTTCTTCTGTAAGCGTATTACCTACGAGTGCCAGTGTTCCCCTAAAAAACAAAGACCCACCAAAATTGAGCATGTCCCTAAGGACAGAGGCTTGGCAGGTCAACTGCGTGTAAAGTACCAAATGTAGTTCTCCAGTCAAATTATAAAACAAAGATTTTGCGATGTGGCTCATAAATGCACCCCGCCGACAACTTCCCAATGGCCGCCTCTATCGGGGCCAATGCGTCGAATCAAGCCCTGTTGTTTTAGGTTCGCAAGGTGATACTTCACACCATCTTCTGTAATATCTCCCAGCATACCAGCAATAGTGGAACGACTAGCCTTCGGTGTTTCCTGTAGGATGTCCAGAATTTTCTGGGTAGTCTTCTGGGTAGTCTTCTGGGTAGTCTTCTGGGTAGTTTCTGGGGTATTCATAAATCTAAAGACAATCCGCACGTAGCTGTCGCGGATCTCAAAGGCATCACGCCCATAGGCTTCAAGAATACGTGGCACACCTGAACCGAGCTGTTCGACAATCTCCAAGTCACGAAAGACCCGCATAATCTCCTTATTGCGCGGAATAGAACACCCCCCGAAAAAATCAGCTTCCGTTACGCCATAAGGCAATCCCCCCATTGAGGTGACTTCGGCGCGGTCCGAAAAGAATTCAAGTTTTGGCACGGCACCATAAGAATAGTCGTTGTGAACAACGGCATTGATAATGGCTTCGCGGATTGCCTTGGAATTAATCATCTCCCGCTCTTCACGCAATGGATACCCGATCTTTGTGAAAATCGTGTTTTCAACATCAACCCGTTCCAGTAGAGATTTAAGGGCTTTCACCAATGAGCACCGTCCATAATCACGATTCTCAATCAAGTCTACCCGATTGGTTCCCCCATATTTGGCTACCTGCAAAGAAGATCCATTTTCATCAGCAAGAAGGTAGGCGGCCATATTGGGTTTGTCATCTGGAGTTAACAGCTCTAGAGTTTTCATAAAACTTCTATTTAGGTGTAAGCCTCTGGCTTCATAATAGATTTTCAGTTGCTCAAACGTAAGATCCCGACGAGTCGATTCCATTCTGCCGATCGTGTTGCGAACCCGTTTACCGTAGAGGGATTCAATCAT
>CAZOUN010000188.1:0-2553 GCA_964582965.1 uncultured Anaerolineales bacterium
TGATCCGACGAAAGATATATTCAAGCCGATCCTGGTCCCTGATATCTGCTATGATGATTTCAAGTTTTAATTTTATTTGTTCATCCGACCAAGTTTTTATTTTCCCTGGTAAATTAAATAGACTATTTTCCCCATGACCCAATGCAAATATTTTCTCAGGGTTGCATTGACTGATTTGACTGCATAGTTCTGATCCAATTGATCCCCCTGCCCCTGTAACTAAAACCCTTTTTCCCCGGATCAACTCCCTCACACGTTCTACACCAAAATTTACCGGCTGTCGGCGCAATAAGTCACCAACCTCCACTTCTCGCAGCTGACTGACAGCAACTTCTCCGGAAATTAACTCAAATATTCCTGGAAGAGTCCTGGTGACAACACCACTCTGTTCGGCAAGATTTACTACCTTGCGGATAATCTCTCCCGGTGCAGTCGGCATGGCAATGATCAATTCATCGATCTGGTGTTTTTCAACTAACGCAGGGATCTTATCAAGGGATCCTAAAACTGGAGCATTGTGAATTAAGGCGCCAATTTTAATGGGGTCATCATCGACAAAACCCACAAGGAATTCCTGGATATGTTTACTGGTATGCATTTCCCGGGCAACCATCTGTCCAGCATCACCTGCACCAGCGATCAGAACCCTGTTGCCACTTTTATTTGCGTGTCCACCCCCAGCCTGGTATTGGATCATGCGAAGACTTAATCTTGTACCTGCAACAACAAGTAAGGTTAGTAATCCATCAATTATCGGGACAGATCGAGGAAGAGACACATCAAGCAATCCAGATCCAAGAGCAAATAAAAAGATTGCAGTAATGATCACGCTGGCAATACCAACACTCCAAAGTATTGAGAAAATAGCATCAACACTTGCATACCGCCACAATCGTTTATACAAACCAAATATCCTGAATACAATAATCTTTACAGGAATAGAGAAGATAACGTAATAGATAAGGCCTGTATTGTATTCCGTATCCCAGGGTAAATTTACCCTCAATGCCAGAGCAAGAAGAGGTGTGAATGCCAATAATATTAGATCAAGGAAAAAAAAGTAACGATTACGAAAACGTGAAAGCATAAATAATGATCCTTTATATATATATTCTTTCTTATTTTACCCCAAACGTTTTCGTTCCATTTTAGAGGTAATCATGGCAAGCACAAAATATGGAATAAATGATCCCACGAATAATACTAATGCTACCATTTCATTGGATTGATAAACCAAGATAGCTACGATTCCTAAAATAATATTCAGAATACTGTAAAGTACAGTCACTTGTACATGGGAATATTCCAATTTGACTAACCGTTGGTAAACATGATCCCGGTGCGGCTCCAACCAATCCTTTCCTTTTGGTATTCTCTTTATCAATGTTATTGCTGCATCCAAGAGGAACATATTTAATAAGATAACAGGAATAAGAAAAGGTATATATCCAGTATCGGCTTGGCTGCCAATCACTGCTAGTACAGCAAAGACAAAACCCAGAAAATTGCTTCCTCCATCTCCCATGAATAATTTTGCCCTGGGAAAATTATGGGGCAAAAATCCCAGGACTGCGCCAAAGATGAGTATTGATGCAGTAAAAACAAACATATTTCCCGACAATAGTGCTATGCCAGCCAGGAACCCCGATACTGACAGCGCCTCACTGCTAGCAATACCATCAATACCATCCATAAAATTGAAGAAATTTGTCACTCCAATAAGCCAAATGAAAGTTACCAAAGGGCTTAGGATTCCAAAGTTGATTAGTCCAACAATGGGTAAAGTGATACTGTTTATTTCAATACCATAAGCCAGAGAATTTATCGCAATAACAACCCAACCAATAAGCCTGGGCAATTGACGAAGAGTGTAAAGATCATCCAGAAAACCTAATCCCGCAATCAATACTGAATTCACGATTAAGCCCCAAAATTGACTGGAAGAAATTCCCAGGTCCCTTCTCACGATAAACATGAACAGGATAAATGTAAAGACAATAGCCATACCCCCACCCCTGGGAGTTGGCTCTGTATGTGAGCTGCGGTGATTCGGCACATCGACAATACCGAGGAAAAGGGACCACCGAATATTCCCAAAAGTAATGAAATAAGAAAACACTGGTGAAAGCACAACCATGATGATGAGAAAAATAGAGTATGAATTCATATAATTTATCGTTCTGATAAGAAAAATATTTTAAAATCTGGATACCAGAGCTTATTAAGACCAAAAAAATCTTTGTGGAACTAATTTATGCGGATCTACCTTTCATTCTATAGGCATTGGCCATTCGGGAAATCCCTTCATGTACTGTAACTTTCGGATAATAACCAAGCTCTTTCTGAATTTTCTGTGTATCGACAATGTCCTCTGAAGTATACACTTCCATACTTCTCTTGAGCAGGGGAAGCTTTCCCTGAAATACCCTGGCGAATTTATCCCAAATAGCTGCTAGATAAATAACCGGCGCTTTTGGAAGATTCAGTACGAACGGGTTCTTTTCAAGTGAAGTGCTAATTAATCTGACAATTTCCGCCATTTCTAATGGATCA
>CAZOUN010000189.1:0-2552 GCA_964582965.1 uncultured Anaerolineales bacterium
CAGCTGCCGCGCCCATGGCCTGGCCCATAGCCATACAGACACACTGGGCCCGAATACCCGCCAGGGCAATCCGGTGAGCTGAAATGATCCTCCCGGCGGCAGTGATGCGCGAGCTACCCCTGGGGATTAACGCCCGGAAGGGAACTTTGGGAAGCATGTCCTCAGATTCATGGAAATACAGGTCGCAACCCCGCGCCTGGCTATGCATGTCAATATAGTTAAAAGCGTTGCAAATTTTGTCCTCAAAATCTACTGCCTGCTTAAAATCGTCCTCGGTGATAATATATTCCCCCTCGATCCTGTAGGTTTCCCTGGCGACCGCTTGGGGATACATGGTACTCAATTCAACCTGCTCACAGCCGGGGATGGTTGACTTCAGGAATTGATACATCCGCAGCATGCGCTCCCGACCTTCCAGATTGGCGGCAGTCTGGCCATCAGCATTCGACGTATCAGAATTATAGATATGGGTGCAATTCCTGCCGCCCTGATCAAGGAAATATTTAAAAGGAAGGATATTAGGATAAGAATAATCCCCTTTTTTTATGATACCTTTTTCCAGGGCTTCGTCATACATGATCTGGACTTCCTTCTCCCAGATCTGCTCGTGTTTGATGCCTTCAATTATATATTGATAGGATCCCGGCTGACGGGTCTCATCCCGCAGCGTCCCCAATCCCAGCAAACGGACCAAGTCGGAATCCCCGGTGCAGTCAATCACTTCACGCGCCCTGGTAATCCTCTCAATCCCCCGCCCGTAGGAGGTGATTTCCCAGTAATCTCCTACCGCCTTAATATCAGCAATAAATTCATGGTAATGGATAATCAATCCCGCTTTTTGGGATTCCCCTTCTACAACAGCCACGTAAATCGGAATATTGATATATGAATAATAGCCGGGTGTTTCTACCGGTCTTCTTTGTTTGAAATCCGGTATTGGCAAACCTTCAATCTCTTTGGATTTTACATACAGCTCCCAGGGAATACCCAGGACAACGGGTCCTCTGGTGCTGAAAAAATGGTTTGGCGTGTTGACTCCCCCCGCTGTCATCGTACCCGCGAGCATAGATCCTGCTTCTATTACAGATGTTTTTACGCCTGTCCGGGCTGCCTGCAGGGCTGCGATATGCCCGGCAGTACCACCGCCAGCCACCAGAACATCTACCTCTTCTCTAAGGGTTCTCATCTCCAGATTTCTCCTGTGAAAATTTAGGCTGCTCTTAGAATACAACCAATATTACGATAATCTATAAATGCAAAAAATCCAACCCAAATTTATATAAAGTGAAGGTGTGCCCAACTGATCAACATGCCAATCAATCGGACACACCTTCAGCTACCCTCTATAAGGAGTTGACGTAATTACTCGCCTACAACGTATGTTTCGAACAGGAAATAATCCTCAGCCGGGCGCGGGTAGTAATCCATCACGCGCGACTGTTTGGCTTCGAATGCTACCGGTTCATACAGGTAGATAAAGGGAGGATCCTCCTGCATATAAACCTGCAGATCTTCGTAAAGGGCTTTGCGCTCATCTCGATCCACAGTGGTGGAGATTTTTGCCAGGTAATCATCAAGCACAGGATCGGACCAGGCTGAATAAGACGCATCCCAACCGCCCAGGGCACCCGACAAGCGGCGTAAAGCTTCCCCGGAAAGAGTTGACCAGCTGTCTCCAAACAACGGGAGTTCCTTATTGGCTTCCAGTTCCCAAAACTGACCGGATTCCATAATATCAAGGTTAATGTCAATGCCCACTTCACCCAGGTTGCCAGCGATGGCTTCACATACCTCTTCGAAGTTGGTGTAGGAACCAGCAGGGCAGGCCATATCCATGGCAAATCCATCTGCGTAACCTGCTTCAGACAGCAGCTCAAGCGCTTTCTCTGGATTGTATCCAAAAGGCTCAACAACACCATATCCCAATTCACCAGAAGAAACGTACCCAGCGGCTGGTTTTCCATAGCCATTAAAGAGAGCATCGATAATGGCATCGACATCAACCGCATAATTCATAGCCTGGCGCACTTTGGCATCCATGGTGGGCTGATCCAATCCAGTGGTGAGATTATTGAACGCAATGTAGTAAATACGGTTCACAGGGTACTGGATCAATTCCACACCATCAACACCGACCAAGCTCTGGGCTTCTTCGGCACTCAGGCGTCCCACAATATCGACTTCGTCTGCCATGATAGCAGCAACACGGGTGGATGATTCGGGAATCGGGCGGAAAATCAAGGTTTCTATCAAAGGATAACCTTCCCGCCAGTAATCTGGATTGGCTGTATAGGTAATATGATCACCTTTGACCCATTCCACAAACATGAAGGGACCGGTTCCAACGGGGAACACAGAAAAACCATCAACGCCAACTTCAGCCAGGTACTCATTGGGGGCTACAGCCCAGAAGTCGTGAATGGTAACCAGCAATTCAGGATTTGGTGCTTCGGTCGTGAGTGTGACTGTGTAGTCATCAATTTTTTCTACCTGAACGAGTGTGAATTTATCGGTCCACTCACCAGTTACTGAGCCGGTTTCCCAGGTGGCTA
>CAZOUN010000190.1:0-2457 GCA_964582965.1 uncultured Anaerolineales bacterium
GTCCAACAGCGAGTAGAAATCATCAAACTGCTCTACAGGGAAGCGGAAATTTTGATCCTGGATGAGCCAACAGCTGTATTAACTCCTCAGGAAGTAGATGAGCTCTTCATGATCATGCGCTCCCTGGTAAACAGCGGAAAATCGATCATCTTCATCACCCATAAACTTCGCGAGGTATTGACCTTTGCTGACCGAATCACTGTCATTCGGGGCGGAAAGGTTGTTGGCACAACAACCCCCAAAGAAGCAGACAAAAATGATCTGGCTGCCATGATGGTAGGCCGCGATGTTATCCTCGAAGTGAATAAAAAACCCGCCCATGTTAAAGATAAAGTACTTGATGTACAAGGCCTTGTTGTACTTAATGACCTCAACAAGGTGGCAGTGAATAAAGTGAGTTTTGATGTGTCTAGCGGTGAGATCCTGGGAGTTGCCGGAGTCCAGGGGAATGGACAAACCGAATTGGTAAAAGCGATCACCGGTCTGAAGCATCCTGTAGAAGGCAAGATAGACCTTTTAGGCCAGAACATTACCCGGGCAACGCCTAGGACCATCACTGAACTCGGATCTGCGCACATTCCAGAAGATCGCCAAAAGGACGGCTTGGTACTCACAGCAACAATCGCGGATAATCTGGTCCTGAATACATATTATCTAGATCCCTTTGCAAAGGGTGTACTCATCCAGGAAGACCAGATCCGGGATAATTCAGAAAAAATCATCAATAGTTTTGATGTTCGTACACCCAGCGCATTTATCCCTGTGGGTTCTCTCTCTGGCGGTAACCAGCAAAAAGTCATTGTCGGGCGTGAATTCTCCCGCCCGATCAAATTCCTGGTTGCAGCTCAACCTACTCGCGGCCTGGATGTGGGATCGATCGAATATATCCACACCCGCTTATTGGAAAAAAGGGAAGATGGCTGTGCGATCTTGCTGGTTTCCACCGAACTGGATGAGATCATGAAGTTATCGGACCGGATCGCAGTCATGTTTGATGGAAAGATCATCGCAGTCGTGAACGCCGAAGGCGCTACCAAAGAACAAATCGGTCTACTGATGGCAGGTGTTGTGGATGCCTGATCACTGCACCCCGAAAATACCAGATCTATAAATAAGGAATGGATCTATGAGCGAGAAAGAAAAAAAACCAGATACAAAGAAAAAAAATGCCGGGAAGATCTTCCTTGAGGAAGTATCCAAGAGCCCACTTACTCTTACCTTTCTGGCAATCTTTTCTGGATTGTTACTGGGCGGTATATTAGTAGCTGTAACAACCGTGGAAGTCTACCAAGCATTTGATATCTCATTCTGGGCAGGAATAAAATCTGCTGCCGCGGCAGCCTGGTCCACCTATGAAGCTTTGTTCTATGGTTCGGTTGGCAATCCGGGTAAGATTGTCGAGGCCATCAGAGGTGGAGAGGCAAAGGAAATCAGGCGTGCATTTAACCCGTTTTTTGAGAGTCTGGTCACATCAACCCCTTATATCTACGCTGGATTAGCTGTTGCGCTAGGTTTCCGGGCTGGTTTATTCAATATCGGCGCAGAAGGACAGATATATATCGGTGCTGTAACTACCGTTATCGCTGCTATCTACTTAAAAGGACTACCCGCCATAATCCATGTTCCTGTTTCACTGCTGGCCGGTTTCATCGGCGGCGGATTATGGGGTTTTATCCCTGGTCTGTTAAAAGCAACAACGGGCGGCCATGAGGTGATCAACACTATCATGATGAACTACATCGCCTTCCGCTTAAGTGAGTTCCTGCTGCGCGGGCCGCTCAAGAATCCTGAAGGTTATACACCTGTCAGCGCTCCGATCGAGGAATCAGCCCAATTATTCCGCTTTTTCGAATCTCCCATACGTTTCCATATCGGATTTTTTATCGCTTTATTTGTAGCATATCTTGTCTATCTTTTGTTATTCAAAACTACCTGGGGTTTCACCCTCCGAACGGTTGGAGCAAATCCACGGGCAGCAAAATATGCCGGTATGAATATTGTGGGAAGTACCGTGCTCGCCATGGTGATCTCTGGGGGTTTAGCCGGATTGGCTGGAGCAAACGAAGTCCTCGGCGTAAATCACAACCTGGCCCTGGCATTTTCATCTGGATATGGTTTTGATGCTATTGCCCTGGCTCTGCTTGGTAAAAGTAATCCAATCGGTGTAGTTCTCTCAGCGATCTTGTTTGGTTTCCTGAGGAACGGGGCAATCCAGATGCAGCTCTCGGCTGGTATCCCGATCGATATCATCTCCGTTCTCCAGGCCTTCATCCTTGCGTTCATTGCTGCGCCAGCGATCATACGAACAATTTACCGGCTGAAAGAGCCTGATGTGGATCTTGATACAGTCTCACTGCGCGGCTGGGGAGGAAACTAAACATGACAACAAAGGCAACTACTACAAACTATAAAGAATCATCCCCCACCCGTCGTCGGGTGATGGGAATCCTGTTCCTC
>CAZOUN010000191.1:0-2455 GCA_964582965.1 uncultured Anaerolineales bacterium
AGGATAGGTGCACATATCGGACCCTCCTTCGATCAAGGATGTATGGATAGAAGGTGGCCCAGTCAGAGGATGGCCCGATCTAAGAACCAACTCTTCACTGAGTTTTTCCAGCGCAACAAGGAATCTCCCCATCAGCAGAATAGCATCCTTGCCGTCCTGGAATCTGCTGCCGTGGGCAGCTGTGCCCTTCACCTCGACCTCATACCAGATCCAGCCCCGATGGGCAGACACCACCTGGAGATCGGTTGGCTCAGTGACGATTGCGGCGTCCGCCGTGAGAGTTTTGACCAATTCCATGGTTCCCAGACTCTGATTTTCCTCATCCGCCACTGCTGTCATGATCAAATCTCCAGCCAGGGTTACACTTCCATCAATCAGCGCTTTCATCGTGCCTAACATAGCAGCCAAACTTCCTTTCATATCTTGGCTGCCCCGGCCATATAGGCGTCCATCCTTTACATCGCCAGAGAAAGGATCTTTCATTTCATCTACGCCAACTGTGTCCATATGCCCATTCAGGATCAGTGATCGCCCGCTCCCTGTTCCCGTAAGTTCCCCCACAACGTTCACTCTGTCGGGCGCAAGGTTATAAGTTGTAACTTTTAATCCGATTTCCTTCATCAAATTGGCCAGAACCGATCCAATATTTCCCTCTCCGGGGGCATCAGCCACCATGGAAGGATTTCTGGAATCCGTCCTAACCAGTTGGATCAATACATTCTTTATGAATTCTCGGTCAACTTCAAATTCCATTATTAGCTCCAATGCAAACCCATACTCGATAATGTTTACAAACAAACAGCCCCCTAAAAGGGGGCTAGGTTTTAATGTGGCGCTGTATGAGGAGGATTTGCCAGATCTTTTGGAATGGTCTGCTGCTCACTCACAGTGCCTGACTACTTCTTTATTTCTTTTTCGGTGTTTTCACTCGGACTTTGAACAGTCCCCAATAGATCATGGCCCCGGATAAGCCCATTAATAACGAGCCCAAAGAACCTGGTGTGAGATACCTGACCATTAAGCCGATAAATACCAGGAAAACGCTATATACAATGCTTTGAAGCTGCCAGCTCTTTTCCGGTTGATTGATGACATGGAGTGTAAACCAACCCACAGTAACACCAAACAGAACCAGGCCCAATATTTGAGCAATTATTCCGAGGATCTCAATGATTTGGTAAAAATAATCCATTTTATTATTCTCCTTTGAACACAGATCATATCTCAGCTACTCAGCGGCTGCCACTTTAACTTCCGGAAAGAACTGATGAATGGTGCCCTGGACCCACCCATTCAAGGTAGCGGTTGATAAAGGACAACCAAGGCAAGCGCCGCCAAGTTTTACTTTAACTACATCATTTTCAAAAGAAACCATCTCTGCTGAACCACCGTGATACTGCTCAATATAGGCGCTGATACTTTTAATCAGGTTTTGCATTTGTTCTGTTCGTAAATTTTTTTCAACTTCTCTCATCTATATAACCCTCCGGGTTATTTACCGTTCAAGCCCAGATGAAGCAGTGCCACAACTTGCTCATGAGTGCCCCTTAATCTCCGGGCAATCACTCCTGCCAATCGATTCAATATCAGTATACCCGTTTCAGGATGTTCCTGACAGAGGTTCTTAAGATCATCACCATCCAAACGAATGAACAACCCACCCTCCGCACAGATTGCTGAAGATGTATACATGTGGGACCCCAGGGCTGAGGACCATCCAAAAACATCACCCTGATCCACATCAGAGACCGTCAATTCAGGTCCATCATCGGGTTTGAAACGAATTGAAACCCTGCCGTCCAGCACAAAATATAGATAATCCGCCGGATCACCTTGAAAAAAGATAACCTGGTCGGTATCAAACCGGACATCCTCGATGATCGATTTTAAGACCTCGACCTGTTTCTCTGAGAAGTCCTCAATTAATGCAAAACGGGCTAATAAATCGCTATCCATAAAACCACTCCACCACCTAAAAATTCTCCCGTATTATCCCCGGAAAATGGGATCTGTACCAATAGTTACTCTACTATACTAAATTATCGGATCCTTTTTTAGTGGAGAAGCTCATAAAATAGGGGGAAGTTTTACACTGCGTCGTTCTTACAGTAAAAAGTAGGTTGTAAGTAGTGAATGGTTAGTCGATAGGAATTTAAGGGAGATATGTTAAGAATTCGGTATCCAGTGGCCAGTGTCTGGTTTTCGATGTTCAGATACACAAATGATTGTCATCCTGACCTTGAACGAAGTGAAAGGGACGGGCCCATCAAATCTTCATTTTCATTTTCCCGCGCCTTGCCACTTAATCTAATAATTACATTTCTTGCCGATATGATTCTTCGCAAGTCTCAGAATGACAATTCGGGACGGTAAAGTGGTTGAGCATGTGCCAATTGAATGGCCCGGTTTTCAGCCCAGATCTCAATGTTAGGGAAAAAGTCAAGTCTGTTTTATA
>CAZOUN010000192.1:0-2435 GCA_964582965.1 uncultured Anaerolineales bacterium
AGCAGGCCCGTACCGAGATGGTGGAGGCCAACTTGCGCCTCGTGATCAGTATCGCCAAAAAGTACACTAACCGTGGACTCTCCTTCCTCGACCTCATTCAAGAGGGAAATATGGGGTTGATGAAAGCCGTTGAGAAATTTGAATACCGCCGAGGGTACAAATTCTCCACCTACGCCACCTGGTGGATCCGGCAGGCCATCACCCGCTCGATCGCCGACCAGGCCCGCACCATCCGTATTCCGGTGCACATGATCGAGACCATTAACAAGTTGCTCCGTGTTCAAAAGCAGCTCCTGCAGGAGTTCGGGCGTGAAGCCACTCCGGAAGAGCTCGCTGACGAAATGGAACTGGCCGTTGAACGCGTGCGCGCCATCCTTAAAATCGCCCAGCAACCCATTTCCCTTCAGGCTCCCATCGGCGACAGCGATGACACCAGCTTCGGCGACTTCATCGAAGATAAATCGGCGGAAAACCCTTCCGAAATGACCGCATTCAGCCTCTTGCGTGAAAAAATCGGTGATGTGCTTGAAACGCTTACTATCCGTGAACAGGAAGTGCTAACCCTGCGCTTCGGGCTCGCCGATGGCTACCCGCGCACGCTCGAAGAGGTCGGCCGCCAGTTTAATGTAACACGCGAACGCATTCGCCAGATCGAAGCTAAGGCGCTGCGTAAGATGCGTCACCCGACCCGCATTCGGAAGCTCGAAGGCTTTCTGGAGCAGGGCCGGTAGGAATTACGAATATCGAATAAGGAATATCGAATGTCGAAGGATCCCCATTTTCCAAACAGTGGAAAATCCGAAATGCCTTCGAAATTCTGCGGTTCTGTATTCAATATTCGACATTCCGGAGGGCGAACAGGTAAGCCGGTCGGTACGATCATCAAGCGCAACGGAACCCCGGTCGATTACGACCGGAGCCGTATCGTCGATGCCATTTTTAAAGCCGCCGAATCCATCGGTGGCGATAATCGCGCCGAATCCGAGCGTCTCTCCGGGATCGTCGAACAGCGTCTCGAAAGCATGTATGGCGGAGAAACCCCCACCGTGGAAGACGTGCAGGATCTGGTCGAAACGGTTTTGATTGAAGAAAACCACGTCAACACCTCGCGCGCCTACATCACCTATCGCAACCAGCGGGCCCAGCGGCGCGAAAGCCGCGCCGACCTGGCCGCCTCCACCTTCAACAACATCCCCTATAAAAAAATATACGATGTGCTTCGATGGAACCTCGACCACGGCTGCGAATCCGTCGAGGGGCTCAATCGCATCATCGCCGGAAACCGGTTCGCCGACCTCATTGCCGCCTGCGAAGAGCGCTATCTCGGCGAGTGCCGCGCTGCCGCTGCCAACGTCCTCGCGCGCAGCAGTGACATCCGCGTCATCATTGTTGCCGGGCCGTCTTCCTCCGGGAAAACCACCACCACGATTAAAATGATGGAGCGTCTTAAACAAGAGGGCTACGCGCAAAAATCCATCAACATCGACCACTATTTTTTCAACCTTGAAGACCATCCTAAGGACGAGTTTGGCGACTACGACTACGAAACTCCGCAGGCCCTTGATCTGGATCTGATCAGTCATCATCTCGGACAGCTTCTCGCCGGAGAAACCATCCGCACTCCGCATTATGATTTCCAAACCGGACAACGCACGCTCGATGTTCACGAACTTAGTCTGGCCCCCAGTGAAATCCTGCTCATCGACAGTCTGCACGGTCTCTATCCGGCCATGACCGTAAATGTCCCTGTTAAAAACAAATTTAAGCTCTACATCGAAACCCTCGGCCAATTGCGCAGTGCGGATGGCGAATTCATGCGTTGGGCCGATCACCGCTTGATGCGCCGCATGATCCGCGACAGCTGGCATCGCAATCACACCCCCGAAGACACCATCACCCACTGGCACTATGTTCGCAAAAGCGAGCTCCAGCACATCATCCCCTACAACGCCTCCGCCGATTTCCTTGTTAATTCCGCCATGCCCTATGAGATTCCTATCCTCAAAAACAAACTCTTCCGTTATTTCCCTGCCGCTATCAAAGCCCTTAAAGACAACCCTAAGCGGCAGGATGCCTACATCCGTGCGCGCCGTGTGTTTGATCTGCTCGACCCGCTCGATGTCTGGACTGACGATGCAAGCGTCCCGCCTACCTCCCACCTGCGCGAATTCATCGGCGGCAGCACGTACGACTACTGATCCTGGGATCTATAACGAAGCACGCTTCACGCCGAGGTCTTGTACGAAGGGATGCGTGGAGGGACGCCGGCCACGGCGTCCAAAAAATTATTTATCGCTTCGCTTTCAGCGTGGTTCCCCAAATACGAATTAAGTTAACTCCGTATTATGTTGCCAACGGAACGGTTCCCCGGAGGAAAGGGTGAAAAAATGGCTCTTCTCGGATGTGCGTTTTTAGAACGTTTCTAAGCAAGAGCC
>CAZOUN010000193.1:0-2432 GCA_964582965.1 uncultured Anaerolineales bacterium
AACCCCGCCTGCGGGCCGAGGGGAAACATGTAGGAATTGGCGTTGTGCCTTTCATAGAAACTACTGGGGTTGGACCATATGAAGGCGCCCGGGTAACGATCGAACCCAGTGGAAAGATCAGCGCGGCAACTGGTGTAGGCACGCAAGGTCAGAGCCATATGACTTCCTTTGCCCAGATCATTGCCGAGGAGTTAGGCGTGGAAGTTGAGGATGTTAGCCTGGTTTCTGGAGATACTGCAGAAATCCATTGGGGAACAGGGACCTTTGCCAGCCGAGGTGCTGTGGTGGCCGGCAACGCCGTCCTGGCTGCGGCAAGTGATGTGCGTCATAAAGTCTTGAAATTGGCCAGTAAGATATTGGATACCCCGAAGGAAGAACTCGAATTGGATGGTGGTTTGGTTCGAGTGGCCGACATTCCAGATAAATCGATCAGTCTGGGAGAGCTGGCAGTCCTTGCCAACCCTTTCCGTGGTGCGGTGGAACCTGGTACTGAACCTGGATTGGAATCGACTAAGTACTTCGGACCAGCCTATGGTGCTACTGCGTTTGGTGTGCACGGGATGATCCTTGAAGTGGATACTGAAACGATGATGATAAAAATCCATAAGTACGTCACGGTAGAGGACTGCGGCACCATGCTGAACCCCCTTGTTGTTGAGGGCCAGATCCATGGTGGTGTTTCGATGGGAATCG
This sequence comes from uncultured Anaerolineales bacterium, assembly GCA_964582965.1. Taxonomy (GTDB): domain Bacteria; phylum Chloroflexota; class Anaerolineae; order Anaerolineales; family UBA11858; genus B10-G9. The sequence goes on from CAZOUN010000193.1 coordinate 694, forward strand.
GCAACGCCTATTATGAGAAACTCCATTTTGATGAGAATGCACAGCTCTTGAATGCTAGCCTGGCGGATTATCTGATCCCTACTTCGGCTGAAATGCCGCACATCGAGGTTTACCATCAAAACACACCTGCTCCAAATAATAAATTGGGAACCAAGGGAGTAGGTGAGGCTGGTGCGATCCCAGTACCGGCTGCATTTGCGCAGGCGTTAGAGAATGCCTTGCCGGACTATGATCTGGAAATTACTGAAACACCGCTCAGCCCAAATCGATTATATGAGCTGCTTTACAAGCTGGAGGAATAAAGATGAAAGTTGAAGGAGACCACCTATTTAACGGCACCCAGCAGCAAGTCTGGGATTTGTTTCGAGATACTGAGGTGATGGCTGCTGCGCTCCCTGGTACAAAAAAAATGGAGCTGATCGCAGAGAACACTTATGAAGCTGTTATGAACGTCCGGGTTGGTCCGGTTGCTGGAGAATTTTCCGGCCAATTGGTGATATCCAATGAGGACCATCCCGATAGTTACACAATGACAGTGGATGGACGGGGGAAACCAGGGTTTTTAAAAGGTGCAGGGGATGTAATTCTCACGAATCAGGGAGAGAATCAGACCCTGATGGGATATACCGGGGAAGTGCAGATCGGAGGCAAACTGGCTGCTGTGGGACAGCGTCTGATTGACACGGTCGCAAAAAGTATCATTAATCAGGCTTTTGAAACGCTGGACGGTGTGTTGGTGGAATGGGTTTCTGCCGCAGAAGAGGGCAGGGGTGTAACGTATGAGAAGGCTTCAGAAAGCGATTATGCTGCAGCAGTTGCCAGGGATATGCTATCAGCATCCTGGATGAAATGGGCGATTGGTGTGGGGATAGTAGTGGTCATAGGTTTGGTAATCCTGTTTACACTGACATGAAAATCTCATTAATATCAGCAAATATTGTCCAATAGGTCAGTTTTATCAAGTCTGATATTGACAAATAACAAGGTTTAGTTAAAATAAAGTATGCTATGAAAATTAAGAAAAGAGAATTGCAATTTATAAAATGCCCAAGAGCAATCATGTTCTCCCGGGCATTTTTTGTTTTTTAGAAGAACCACATTGTGGTTCTTTTTTTTTGCATTTATTGATTAGCCGGGCACAGAAATTATCTAGGCATTACTAATTATTAGGTTTCGGGTTAATAGTACTAGGTGGGATATTTAGGAAAAATACTTGGGAAAAGGAGGTGGTTGGAAATCTTGCAACAGTCTTGACCAGTATTTATCTTATTAGAAGGGCCAATACAGTATTCAAAGGAGAGAACATATGGCAATTGCGGATCGAAAAATACCAGGCTATCTTCCCAATGAGGTTCCACCAATTGGCAAGATGATTATATTGGGCTTTCAACATGTGCTGACCATGTTCCCGGCAACAGCTTTTTGTGCCTTATTAACCGGGTTCCATCTCTCGACAGTGCTGTTTGTGGCCGGAATGGCGACCGTAGTAGCTTTGATCTTGTCAAAGTGGCGGATTGGAAAATTCATCCCCCTCTTTTATGGATCAAGCTTCAGTTATCTGACCGCCTACCTGGCCATTACCAATGCCCAGTGGGGCGTTCCAGCAAGCGACGAATTGATCGGCCTGATGCAGGCTGGAATTCTCGTAACTGGTGTAATCAATATCATCATCGGCTTTATCATCAAAGCTGTTGGCAAAGAAGCCATTGATAAAGTCCTGCCCCCGGTTGTCACCGGAT
>CAZOUN010000194.1:0-2412 GCA_964582965.1 uncultured Anaerolineales bacterium
CATAGTCCATTACGGAATCCCAAACGATATTCATACCGTTCATATTAGCGCCGGCGGCGTTAATAACATCGGCGTCTAATGTACCGCCAATATAAGCGCCAAACGCCGAGATGTCATCCGTTACAGAAACATCGAAGGTTTCATCCAAATTAATGGAAGCCTCGATACCGCGAACCTGATTGACCGCGATGTTTTCTGTCTGACCGATAAACACTGCACGACCAACCATGCCGAGAGCATTCTGTAAGTTCTTATCGATATTCGCTCTGCTGTATAGACCGTAACTTCCGCCACTGGTCATATCAACAGTTGGTGTCCATTCTAACCTTGCAGTAGTAGTGTATGCATCAGCATCTGCTGTGTGGTTGATACGGACAATATCGTTGAATGTCGCCGCGCCATCAACCTCAAGCTCTCCGCCAACACCGAGACGTCCAACCATATCGATTGTACCTGCGGGATCGATTACGACCTTGTCGGTATCGAAGAGTAGTTGACCGGTCATATCGTCACCGCCAATGTTGACGAAGTCATCCATTGCGACTCCAGCAGCATCTAATACTCGCGTATCGACGTAATTCTTTGTAGCTGCGTCTTGCAGTCCAACAGGATCGAGCACGTTATTGATGAGATTGCTGTTCAAATCGACTGCGTCGTTGAACATGGATGCACCAGCTACTTCGAGACCTTGAAGTGTGGTTCCGCCAGTAACATCAAGAGCGCCGTCAACTTCGACTGTACCATCGACCAGGTTGCTGATTGTCTCGCCATTGGAGAGAACAAGCTCAGCGCCTGTGACGGTATTGTTGCTCATATCGATACCATTCTCGATAGTACCACCGGTAAGCTGAATGCCTGTCCCGAGATCGCCGAATAGTCTAATACCATAATCGATTGTCTCGGTTCCGGCGGAGCCGTGGTTATGAGCGGAGATGAGCGCTGATTTAGCGCCACCTGTGAGAGGTGCCAACTGCTTGACATTTACATAAAGACCAAGAAGTTCGCCACCGTTGACATCAACTGTGCCATCCTCGAAGTAATTCTTGACTTCGAGACCGGCGGTTGTGCCATTATATGATGTAGTGGGCTGGAGTGTTGACTTGATGAGATGTCCATCGGTTGGGGCGTCAACATTAAGAACACCTAACATATCAAGGTCACCGTCGGCTGCGCCAATGACGAGCTTGTTGGTGTTGAATGTCAGATCGCCGACCATATCGTCACCGATTTCGTCAACATAGAAATCAACGACATCGTCAACTGTTGCATCGACATAAGCCTTAGTTGCAGCGTCCTGTGCATCAAGTGGATCGGTGACATTATTGATGAGATTGCCATTGACATCAAGTGCTGCGTCAATCTTGACAACGCCTGCACCGAGGTTATCGATGGTAGCGCCGTTCTGCAATTTGATGTCTGCATCGGTAATAGAAGCGTTCGACATATCGAGACCGTAGGTCATATTGCCTGCAGCGCTTTCCATATAGATACCGGCAACCATTGTTGCGGGGGATCTTGTAGCATGGTTACTGAGTAAGAGACCATATTGCATTGTACCGTCATTTTTGACAGCTAAACCATGATCGAGATAGTTACCAGCGTGGGCATCCACGAGGACACCATTCGTCTCGATGTCATAGTCCATTACGGAATCCCAAACGATATTCATACCGTTCATATTAGCGCCGGCGGCGTTAATAACATCGGCGTCTAATGTACCGCCAATATAAGCGCCAAACGCCGAGATGTCATCCGTTACAGAAACATCGAAGGTTTCATCCAAATTAATGGAAGCCTCGATACCGCGAACCTGATTGACCGCGATGTTTTCTGTCTGACCGATAAACACTGCACGACCAACCATGCCGAGAGCATTCTGTAAGTTCTTATCGATATTCGCTCTGCTGTATAGACCGTAACTTCCGCCACTGGTCATATCAACAGTTGGTGTCCATTCTAACCTTGCAGTAGTAGTGTATGCATCAGCATCTGCTGTGTGGTTGATACGGACAATATCGTTGAATGTCGCAGTGCCGTCAACCTCAAGATCGCCGCCGACATTAGCATAGTCGGTAAGATCGAGGGAGACGCCAGCGATGTTTGTGGCATTCTCGATATAGTTTCCATCCATATCGAGTCGATCAGTAGCTATATGGTTTCCAAGATCATCTCCAACACCCAAGAACGGCGATACCCAAGAGGTGCCGTTCCAGAATCGGAATTCATTAGCGGTGTCGTCGTAGTACATCTGAGCTTCTTCTGGTGAAGCAGGTGCATCGCCTGGCTCAAAGATGATCGAAGGTGGTGCAAATGCATCGGCAATCGTAAGATTACCATCAATATGAACAGTACCATCAACGAGGTTGCTGATTGTCTCGCCATTGGAGAGAACAAGCTCAGCGCCTGTGACAG
>CAZOUN010000195.1:0-2383 GCA_964582965.1 uncultured Anaerolineales bacterium
GTATCCAGCTGGAAAAGCTCTATTCTCACCTTCTGGATCAAGCTCAACAAGCTGATGAGGATAATCCAGACATGTCTGAGAAACACCCTACATGCTGTCCTTCTTGTGGGTGCAGGATGCTGCTGCAGGGAACCATTCCCAGAAACGGACGCAGCCCGCCATGAAATCTTTTTCTGCCTTGCGTCTCATCTCTCCATCTGGCATTGGAAAATTCCTGGCCAGCTTATTTATTCCTGCATTATGGGGAACTTGGCACCAAAACTCGACAGCAACCATGTTCGCCAGGGGGAAACTATTATCATTATCTTGCAAAAATACGGCATCTTTGGGTACACTACAGATATTGACCAGCTGAGACAGCCTCAATCAAATTCCAAATAGATCCTTTATCAGCTTTGTTCAACATTGATTATGTGGCGGCTTCGCGCCACATCAATACTTAACCGTTATCAGAACCAAATTATGAAAATTACTTACCAATTATTCAGAACTCGAATGATAATTGGTATTCCGGATAACAAGAATGAGGGATAAATCCATGAAAATCAGAAGTGCATTATATATAGGGTTGATTTTAATCGTCTTTACTGCTTGTACTCAGGTAGCACCGGAGCCAACAACAACAATGGGTCCAAGTTATACCGCAACATTAACACCCCCTTTGGATACACCCAAACCAATCCCAACCGAAAATAATAAATCAAATAACAATGAGCTATTGATAAAATCAGCTGATTTTAGATTAGATACCCAAAGCATAATTTATGACGGTGAGTATATTTTGATAGCAAACGAAGGCACGTTGCCCGGAAATGAATATTACATCTTTCAGGTCGACCCTAACACAGGACAGGTGGTTCAGAAATGGATGGCTAACAGTCCCTGTGAGAATGGCTCAACATATGATGGGCAATTTCTTTGGACAGTTGGGAATCATAGTCCATTAGGAATTAATCCACCCTGGGAGGATAAACACTCGTATGATTTAATATATAAATATTCCATTGTTGATAACGAACTTAATCTAGAGAGTATGTACGCTCTGGATTCACAAACAGCTGGATTAGGTGACAATTTAACAATTGATAACAATGGCAATCTCTGGGCGATACCTGGCCTGCTTGATCCAGCTGATAAAACCATCCTCTCTCGATTAGCACTTTATCCGGATCAAAATGCGGACCACATTACTGATTTACCCGAAGTAAAGAAGGCAGAAATTGTAGAGAGGATCCTTTTACCCATTTCTGCACAAAAATTAAAAATTAAAGCAGTTGCTTGGATTGATAATCCTTCTATTGGAAACTACATAGTTGTCAGTGGATATCCTAATGACGAGAGTATCGCTTTTGATAATTTCACATATGTCCTAGATGCAAACAATGGGTACTCGATTAAATGGGAAAATTTCTCGTATAGAGGGCCAGATCATTTTGATTTTGGTCCCTTTGGTTTATATTGGGATAACGAAGAAGAAATCCTCTGGGTTATTAACGGAGAGACTATTATGTGGTTTACTTTTGATGAATTCATAGAATTGATTAAAGCTAACAACTCCACAGACTATTCTTCTGATATGTTCCAAGATAACCCTTAAGTGGAATTTCCTTCAACATAATAACCGTCAAGCAAATAATCAGTCCGTATAATTATCTTAGAAGAACACAGAAAGAGGTTTGACAAACCTGGCATGTAAAATAAAACAGAAATCCGTGAGTAGTGTCTCAGTATAAATATAGCCGAGTAGGAATAAAGCCGTTATCCGCCAGGTCACAGGCTCGAATCCTGCTGGGCCCACCCATAAAATATTTATCAACGATTGTGTATCAATGGGGTAGGGGAGACGCCAGAGTTATAGGCACATTGCAATATTGAGCTAAAACGGAACAAAATCACTGATTGTTATTTCTAGATCAAGTTCAATGTTGAGATAATCTTGGGTAGTTTCTATGCTGGCGTGTCCCAACAGCTTGCTGATCTGAGAAATGGGAACCCCGGCGCGCCTACCAAGCTCAGCGTAAGTCCTTCTGAGGTCGTGGGGCTGCAGCTCAGGTTTACCAATCATGGCCCCGCGTTTTTGAACGATATTATATAACCCCGTGGTACTGATGCTGTCCCCAGGCACCCTGTTTCTTCCCAAGCTGCGCAGGATAAATCCATCAGTCCCAACCAAAAATCCCCAATCGATAATGGCCTCTGCCAGGTTCTTGTTGATCGGTACTACACGATCCTTAGCCCCTTTACCTCTTACATTCAGCACAGCACGCTGATTTTGTTTTACAACATCAGTGAACTGGATGGAAGCAGCCTCCTCGCGCCTGAGACCAGCTGCCATCATCAGCCCGATCGCCAGGCGATCACGCATGGAATAGATCTTGAACTC
>CAZOUN010000196.1:0-2334 GCA_964582965.1 uncultured Anaerolineales bacterium
TTTGGACTGAAAATAAAATTATTTTTCAATCACTAAACAATAGTAACAACTATAAAATAGGACAGAATATTTTTAAGGTTTATTACGGCAGTACTCACCCTAGCAATGGATATCAAAGTCAGGAATTTATTATAAATATTTCATCTCCAATTTGTGCAGAGGATGCATGGAATTGTGGTGATTGGAGTTATTGTTCAGTAAGTGGAAATCAAACTAGAGCATGTACCAAACAGTACACCTGTGAAGGTGGCACATCAATGCCGACGACTTCACAAAGTTGCACGCCATCATGTACTGCCGATGATTGGTCATGTAGCGATTGGTTGGTCTGTTCGCAAAGTGACACACAAACGAGAACATGCGGTAAAACCACAAACTGCCAAGGCGGAGTATCTTCACCTGTCATAAGTCAATCATGCACCTATATTCCTGTCTGTATTTCGTTTTATTATTCCAGCTGGTCTGAGTGTGAAATAGACGGAACACAAACAAGAAATATAATATCCAAATATCCATATAATTGTGTAGGTGGCGAATTTCCCAAAATAGACCAATCGTGCATATATACTCCTGCCTGTACTGCCGATACTTGGTTATGTGGTGATTGGGGTTCTTGTTCTCTTGCTGGTATACAAAATCGTAGTTGTACAAAAACCTTTGATTGTCCCAATGTACAAACAGCACCACCGATAACCGATCAATATTGCGAGCCCCCGGACAGGCCAACGCCACAGATACCACCGAGTGGCAGTGATGAAATTTTAAATCAAGAATCAATAATAAAATCAACTGTTAAGCTTTTGTGTCCAGTTGACGCACAAAGAGCAAGTCAGGGATCAGGTACGATTATTGATCCTAACGGGACTATTTTAACCAACAAGCATGTTGTTGCTGGGACATTAGGTTGTTTCGTTGGATTTATAAACGACTTTAACGATGAACCATATTTTGGAGAAAGACAAATAGCTGATGTTTTTAAGATATCGTCCAATCAGGATATTGCTATATTGAAAATTAGAAATCCTCAAAATAAGAAACTTACAAGTATTGATATAACGAAAGGAAACAGCAATCTTCGCTTGGGTACAAAAATTACAATTTACGGTTATCCTGCAAAGTTTGGCACAAAGGTAACTTATACAAGCGGGGATTTTAGCGGAGCAGACGGAAATTATTTAAAGACAACAGCAATACTAGAATATGGAAATTCCGGAGGGGGAGCATACCTTAAAAATGGCACTTTTATTGGCATACCTTCTGCTGTGGTGAAAGGAGAGCTAAATGCACTTGGATATATTTTATCTATCAATACAATCAATTCTTGGCTGGGAAATTCGAGTATTACTTATGGCGGTACAAGCAATAATACTTATTCAAGAGTATCAGTTTTGGAAGACATGGACCTAAGTAAACTTGATTCTTTAAAATTGTTTATCCCAGAAACGGATGCTAAGGGCGACCTTTCCGCTTCTGCTACAAATCAAAATACACAAAATGTAAAAGGACAACCACAGCCTATACAAGTGCAAGAAGAGTCAATTGTTATTGAACCTATCGAACAAAACCAGCAAACAAATGAAATAAATCAAGAAAAAAATGGGACTAGTTTGCAAATGGCAGAACAAAGAAGAAGTAAGGTCGCCAACGCAGTGCAAGAAATACTTCAAGTTGCCGAAGGAGATATTAAAATTGGCGAGCAAGTTAAAATCATCGCTCAAACACAAATCCGAAATCACGAAGAGTTAGAAACCGGCATGCAAAAAATTCAAAGCAGGAGCGGTTTTGTAAAATTTTTTATCGGTCCTGATTATGGCGAAATAAAAAATTCTAAAAAATTATTGGAGCGAAATAAAGAACAGATTAAACAACTTGATCAGGTCAAAAACGAGCTTACCGATCAGAATGACCAAGAAAAATTAACCGAGCAAATTCAAATTCTCGAACGGACCAATCAAGAAATTGAAAATTCCTTAGATACATCTCAAAAAGGTTTTAGTTTGTTTGGTTGGTTGTTTAGATTATTTACAAAATAACTATAAATGAAAGAATAAGGTCACTTCTATTAATAGGAAAAGACATAACAAAAAGGATGGGTAAATCTTAAGAAATTAACAAATATACGATAAATATGTTTTCAAAGGAAGCAATTAAAGACTTCGAGAAAATTTATAAAAAAAGATAAATTTATTAAACTGTTGATTTTATTTAAACCAAAACAGATTATAGCATCTTCCAAAAACAGGCATTTTCATATTAAGACTTTCTAATTCTCCCTTAATTTTTTTCCAATCAATAGTTCTATGTGTGCCTAGTAAGGGGATCAAGCTAGTGAGG
>CAZOUN010000197.1:0-2289 GCA_964582965.1 uncultured Anaerolineales bacterium
ATACCCAGGCCAGCAGCCATCCTGCCCAGACCATGAATGCAATAGTACCAAGGCAGAACACAACCTGCAGCAGGAAGTAAAACCGACCCAACACAGCCTCGGTATTCCGCCATAACCTGACCGCCGGTACCATAACTATGGGAAGAACTAGGCTCAGCAGTACAGGAATTAAGAGCACGGTGCGAACTCCTCCTGGAAGCGCATTCGCCGTGCCATATGTATCGATGTCATATATTCTTGATATAAATATCATGAAGCCGCTGATCAGCCCCACCCAGCCAATAACAAATACCCAGGTTGCCAGTTCAAACTGCAAACGCAGCTTTTTTTCCAGGTTTGATTGTTCTGACAATGTTCCCCGGGCATTCTGCCAGAGATAGCGGATGTACTGCAGCGCTCCCCGGACAATCATGACCACGATCATTATCACCGGAAAGATTATCAGTAGAATAGGATTGAAATCAGAATCAATAGCCTTTTCCACAAAGGAAACATTGATTGCCCCCGGCGGAACAGCAAGGCTGTGTCGATCAGGATCGGAAAGACACTCTGCGTCTAGGTTGCCGAGCGGATCATCAAGAAAATCCCCGAAAATCGTTTTCGTGCAATCATCGTCAAACGCAATCCCGTGCCCGGCAACAGGATCGATCAAATGCAATCCTTGAGAAAAACTTTTCAAGGCTATTTCGCCATATTCCGGAGGTGTCACTGGATCAAATTGACCGGAGAGCAATAATGCCGGTACGTCTGAAACGGGCAACTCGTTCAATCTTAGCTCTGGGCGATCAACGCTCCAAATTTGGCAAGCGTCCTTCATCCATTCTAGACTTTCTTCTTCCCAATCCGTCATCGAGGGCAGGGCATAGGAAATGCTAGCTGAACTCTCATTAAATGGTGTATGTTCGGAACAAATAACCGAGAAATATAGTCCCCGGGAAAAGCTTTCGCCGAACGCATCCCATTCAGAATAGTATATGTAAAGATCGAAGCGATTCTTCTCTGCTTGCGAGATGATAAATGGCAAAGCACCATAATTGTGACTTTGGTAGAAAGTATCGAACACAAAATCAAAGAAGGCTTCTCCGTCAATCACATCAACGACCGATTCTTTCCCGTACGGGTTATGAAGCACTACCTTTACAGGCTTCTGATCTAACCGAGCGATAACCTCTTCCAGCTGGTCCATAATATCCGGGTATTTACCGTAACATGATGGGTCATGTTCGCAGCTGGTTTTGAATTCGATCAGCGCTCGGTTTGCGTCAGGGTAGGAGCGGTTGATATAGTTTAAAGGTATGGGAGCAACGCCGTCAAGGATGATCGACCTCAAGCTCTCGGGATAGAGAGAAGCCAGGTACTGGCCAATATGGGATCCGTATGACACACCGTAGAAATTGATCTTTTGGTAACCCAATACCTGTCGCACAGCCTCATAGTCTTGAGCGATTTCCGCTGTGTTAAATGCATCCAGATTAACCCCTTCTTTTTCAAGCCGCGCCCGGCAGGCGATCAGGTCGGTATGTTGTTCTGATTCTTTTTTTCTGGTCTCAGGAGAGGATTTGAGTAATTGCTCCAGTTCCTCGGGACATAACAGGGAGGGATCTGCAAAAAGCGTTCCGCGCTGATCGACAAAAACAACGTCGCGCTTACCTGCGGGCCAGGAGGAGGAAAATTTTCTGGGGTACATATTCAGGGTCGAGCCCCCTGGACCACCCTGAGCCACAAAAAGAGGATCCGGGTTGTTGGGCAGGTCGTAGTACGGCCAGATAGCAATTGGAATTCGAATGGTGTCCCCATCGGGCTGATCGTGAAACAGGGGCATTGTTACATTTCCACAGATCAGGCCTGCTGCCTCAGGCGATTTGCTTTCAGTCCAAGCGCGTTTGTTTGTGAAGGGGCAAAGGGTCAGCTCGAATTTATCAAGATCAATGATATTCCCCAGTTCATCGCTCCGGTCAAGGTATGCTCCCCAGTTTCTCTCGAGAGCTTGCTGGCGATCCTCCGGGTCCAGATCGTATTGGGCAAAGTCCCAGACAAAATAAACGAGGTAGGCAACTGCTACCATTAAAATGAAAGGCAACACAATGCCTAGCAGGCGTTTTACTACTGAATAAAAGTGCCTTATCTTGCCAGATTGGGGACTTTTGACTTCTGGGAGTTCTTGAACCATAAAAACCTCAGCTTGTTTTTTGGTAAATCTATCATCAGTATAACGTCCGTTCCAAGACAGGATGGCAGCACCTAGGTGCGTCAGCCTGAATATTATTGAATTGTCCACTTTTAGTTATA
>CAZOUN010000198.1:0-2275 GCA_964582965.1 uncultured Anaerolineales bacterium
TGCAAATATCAATAAATCGAATCCCTTTGGGATTCTGAGTCATTTTCTTTAGAATGTCGTCTATGCTTGCCATAACCATATAGTATCATTATTGATACCGGAGTCAACTGTTCTTTTTAGTGCTAACGTCATGAATCAGACTTTTCTTGGCGCGACAGCGGCAAGAAATAGTTCTGCATTCACCTTGTTCGGCTTTCTAACGCAGCCTTTTGATGGCTATATATTTCGGAAGTTCTATCGGAAGTTTTCCTGCGCTCAGACATGAAGAACGAAATAGGTTCACCTCATTTTCTATGCTTCCTTGCGGAAGTTTGGCTTCAATATAGACTGTACCCTCCTTGATATTATTAGGGGCAAAGCTCTTGCTTGCGTATGCGTGCATATTGCACCACGTCAGATCCACGCTCCACTTTGTGTCGTTGCTGCTAGGAGTGGCGATGATGCTCTTTGCCAGCTTCTTTCCGTCAATGACAATATCCCACGTGTATTGCCACCGAGATGTTTTGTCGGTTGAGTATGACGGGCTGTACGTGTCGTAGCCTCCAAGGATTCCTTTTCCATGTTGTACGGATCGGATATCACCAGTGCGCTCCGCCTTGATATCAGCAGTGTAGGTTATAGATACAGTATGGGTGTGACCGAGAACATCACTCACTTGAGCGTCTGAAACCTTCCATAATATTTTCTTGCCACTAGTACTTATAGATTCGTCAAAATACTTATGTTTCTCCCAGAAGCCACCGCTCTTGCGTGTCCCAGATTTTGTTTTGCTTATGGATGTATTGGAACTCCCTCTGATTCGGATACTCGACCTTGAGACCATCTTCAACTTCTTTCTAAGTTCCTCAGCATGCTTGTTGATTTTTGTTCGAAGCTCTTCGGCTTGTCTCTTGCGCTCGGATTCTTTCTCCTGTCTTTTTCTCTCTGCAAGTTCTTTTGAAAAAATAGCTCTCTTGTTCTTGTCAAAGAAGAAGCGAACTGTTGCAAGTTTTTCGGGGTGAATGAGAACCACGTCCCGAAGCTTCTTCCCTTGAAGGGTTACTTCGACATCCCATTCTCCTTCTCCTAGCTCTCTAACAGTAATGGGGGTGACATCCGCATCAACAGTTCGACCATTTAGCGTGACAGTTGCTCCCGGTTTGTCTGTGATAATCGTGAGATCACCGCGCCCCTGACCAGCCGTCGTTTGATCTGGACGATCAACTTTAAATCCGGAAGACTTTTCAAATTTAAAGATGATTGTTGGGGCGACTTCGTTTGCACGTATGGTGACGGTCTTCTGCTGTGAGTTGTAGTATTGCTTCTCCGCCCGAATGACGTGTCTCCCTGGTGAAAGCTCGTACACTCGAGCCTCTTGGGTCGCATCTTGGTAGCGCTTTCCATCAATTGTGATCGTAGCTGGTTCTGGGTCTGCTTTGACCTTAATCATGCCAGTTGCTGCAACCGCACTTGTGGTCACAAAAGCGCATAAGAGTAATAGTGTTACTGCGTACTTCATCGGTGTGTTCCTCTGCTTTGGATATCTTCATACTCGACAAAGGCATCGCCAGTTTGTCGTATATCGTTTTTCATGGTTGGTTTTTCATCATCAGACTTAGAACAGCCAGTGACAAGGGCTGCCAAGGCAAATATAAGTATTAGACTGTGCATAATGCTTGATCTCCTTGTTTTTTCATGCCGAACGTTTAGGTGAGCATTTTCTCACAGCGCGAGCTGTGAGAAATATGTTCCACTTTTTTGTTAGAAAATCTATATTCTGTTTATCCAGTAAAGCGGACGTCGGTGGAGATGCATCGTTGCGAGGATTACGATTTCATGAAAATCAATCCTATAAAGCAAGGCGTAAGGGAAGCGATAAACAAGACGCCGGCGGATGTTGTCGCGAACAACCTGCCATGCTTCAGGATTTGACGATATATCATCTATTGCAGAATCTATCTTGTCGAGGAAATCACCTCCAAGTCCACTAGCTTGCAACTCGTAGTAGTAAGCTGCGTCAAGAATTTCTTGTTCTGCAGGTTGGATAATCCGAATAGGTTTCATCTTATGGACAATCTTGCATCACGCAGTACATTCACAGCATGACGAGCAGAAATATTGCCGTTTTTATATTCTTGATAACGTCTCTCTGCCTCATCAACCCAAAGACGTTCATTTTCTGAATCGTTAAGCAAATCCAAACTGGTAATAAGATGATCCGCAAGTATTGCTCGCTCATTTATAGGCAAACTCATAACTTGAGCTTCGCATTCTTGTAATTTTGGTGACATAATTA
>CAZOUN010000199.1:0-2239 GCA_964582965.1 uncultured Anaerolineales bacterium
CAGTTAGGACTCGATAATCTTTGCCCTTGCACGAACAGAGCATAAGGTGCTTTGGCAGAGAGAAATCGACACGCATAGAAGATCCTTCAAGGCAACATAGGAATTACACTGCAGATCTCAGTTAAACCTTGTTTGGTTCTCCCGCCAGTCGGCGGGCTCCGGTTCAGGGCTTTTTTTCGAGACGATTTCAAATTCGCAAACCAGGGGTGTATGATCGGATAATTTGATCTGAGGGATCTGAAAATCGGTGATTTGTATTTGCGGACTGTGGAAGATGTAATCGAGTTGGCGGCGCGGGGCACGGCTGGGATGGGAAGGTTGTCCGTTACTGTTGGCATTTTTTAACCCTGTGGCAGCCAAAAATAATTCCAGTTCCCGATCGCCCTTAAAAGCATTAAAATCCCCGGCCACAATGAACGGCTTTTTTACGTTATTTGTCATGGTATAAAGGTCCTGGAGCTGGTACTGACGATGGCGGAATTTAAGAGACAGATGTACCAGAAAAACCGATAAATCCGCCAGTTCCACCTCAATCACGAGACGCTTTACACCCTCGCGAAAATAATGAAAATGTTGGGATACAATCTCCTGGTTGGTTAAAATAGCATTTCCCTGTTTATTCAGTACCGGCAATTTCCGGGCCATAGAAGAGGCGGAATATTTTGAATGGTAGATGTGATAGTGTTGCAATTCCCAGGCTACGGTTTCAGCCTGGTTGTTTTTTTCGGAGCGAAAAGACCCGCTGTCAACCTCGATTAATCCGGTAATATCCGGACTCACCAATTTTATGAAATTCGATATCTTTTTCAAATTTCCGTTGGTGTGTTTAAGATAGCCGCTGTATGGCACCGGAAGGTGGAAATGCCTCCCAATCCCTGCTGCGTAACGTATGTTGTACAAAAGAAATCGCATATAATTTTCACTCGTTATCTCGTGATATTTATAAACACTGTTTTATAATAATACTTTTAATATGAAAGTAAAGTTTTTCCTATTAAAGGACTATGCCTAAACCATATCCTTCTGATCGGATTCAAGCATCTTAGTTATCATGCGGTACTCCCGGTCGGTACCATCATAGTCATACGTTGTCTCTTCGCCCGTCATAGGAATTATTTCAAGCCTGCCCTTGAAAAATTCGGAAGCAATGTTCGCCACTTCATTTACGCTCAGATCCTTCCTCAAAAAATATTTGGAAAACATATTCGGGTATCCCAGGCCGCGTGTAATCCGGAATACTTTTAGTTGAACATTCGGACTTATCCATTTGCGAAGGCTATAGGCCGTGTTTGCCGTATTCACATCAAAACGGTGCGGATTTGCAGATATCAAGGCGGAAAGCCTGAAACCCTGCCGGCCGTGTTTGTCTTTTTTGTCGGTGAGCTGAAATTTTGAGTCGTTCTGAAGGCGAATGGGTGATCTGCCAAGCCTATCTTTTTTTTCATCAATAAGAATTGCAGGGACAATGATAGCGAACTTATCCTGATATTGTTTTACAACCTTAATGAAACGATTAACAAATTCATTCGTCGTCAACGGTGAATCCGAGGCCATAAATAATGCGTGTTTTTTTTCTTTGCAGGCATTGCTGGCCGCATACCCTTTGATGAAATTCCCCGAGATGGAGTTGTATTTAACTTTTTTGGGGGTGATGTTGAAAAGGCGGATGACATCATCAGGTATTTTTGAGTTCTGGTTTACAATGCAACAGGGCTTTTCGAATTGCTTAATAAAACTGCCCAGTCGTTGCTCAAGCAGCATTCGATGGCCGACGATAACAATTTCATCAATGAATTCGTTCTCAAAAAGCCTTTCAAGTGTATATTGAATCAGGGGCTTGCTTTCTTCCCTGCCATTTTTAACGGTCTTAAATTCTCTTAAAGGCTTGTAACCGGCCTCTATAAATTTCTCACCGTAGTATTCCGCCACAGTTCGGCTGTACTTCTTAACTTCACGCTTATTGTTATAACCTGCCAATAAAATTGCACTAATCATCTTTCAAAATACCTGTCGTTAACTTTCAAATCAAAGAATATTGTAACCCATTTCATTCCGTAAAATCAAAAACTCTCCTGTTCCTGTCAAACCACATAAAACAGTCGCCGATTCAACCTGATCCCTTTGAGATCCAAAAAACATCGTTAATCATGGTCTCTACGCCTTTTCTGACCGCCTTTCTGAGTTCTTTGCCATAGGCAGGATCAATATGATCCGCAGGCTTGAACACCTTTACATCCAT
>CAZOUN010000200.1:0-2192 GCA_964582965.1 uncultured Anaerolineales bacterium
CGAAAATCTTTTATTGGGAAATCAGAGAAGAAAACCATTTCGACCTAGATTATTCCTCGATGACGGTTATATAAATAAGAATGCTGAGTCACTAATTTCTGAGTATGAAGTATCCACCCTAGGGCCGAAGCAGATAGCCGGGAGATTATCTGGTGGTAATTTGCAGAAATTAATTCTGGCCAGAGAGTTGTCCAGAGATATTAAATGTGTCATCGCAAACTGTCCAACTCGGGGTCTTGATGTCGGGGCAATCGAATATGTCCACCAGCGATTAGTAGAACTGCGGGATCAGGGAATTGGTGTGATGTTGATATCTGAAGATCTGGATGAGATATTCAATGTGTCTGATCGGATTGTTGTAATTTATCATGGACAAATCATGGGAGAATTTCGGACGAAAGATGCCCGCCGGGAGCAGATTGGGCTATTAATGGCTGGTGTCAAAGAAGGTGATCAATGAATCATGTAGATGGTCTGCAGGTGAAAAAGTCCCGTCTCCGACTTGTTAGACAAGAGTCAACCAATCCCTGGATAGATTTCCTTGCAATCATTGGTGCCCTGGCTGGTGGTTTATTGCTGGGGGCATTGTTAATCACTTTAACAACTGAAGCTAGTGTTATAGATGCGTATGGCGCATTATATAATGGTGCTTTTGGGAGTTCCAAAGCGATTCAACAAACTATTTTACAGGCAACACCATTATTATTCACTGGACTAGCAACAGTGGTAGCTTTCCGGGGAAAAATCTGGAATATTGGTGGTGAGGGGCAATTCTTAGCTGGTGCGATGATGACTGCCTGGATCAGTATGCAATTTGCGGATCTCCCGCAGCCAATTTTGGTACCTTTGATAATCATCGGGGCGATGGTTGGAGGGGCAGTATGGGCTGGTATCGCCGGTATATTAAGAGCAAAGTTCAATGCCAATGAGATCATCGTAACAGTGATGTTGAACTACATTATCCAGTTTATCATGTCATACCTTCTGGTTGGTCCTTGGAGGGATCCTAACTCAGCGTATGTGCAAACTATGTCATTCTCCGAGGCAACTTATTTTCCGCTTCTGTTTGGCTCAAAAATTCACCTCGGGATCATAGTGGCTGTTTTATTTGCAGTTATTCTCTATTTCATTTTGTGGAAAACTCCCCTGGGATATGAGATCAGGGCAATTGGTGTAAATCCGGTTTCTGCTGAATATAAAGGAATCAATGTTTCTCGGACGATAATTTTAACCATGCTGGTCAGCGGCGCTTTGGCTGGATTAGGAGGTGGGACAGAGATATCGGGAATTCATCACAGGCTTCGTCTGGATATCTCTGCAGGTTATGGATTTACCGGAATCTTGGTTGCTATGATGGGACAGCTGAATCCCTTTGGTTCAATCTTATCGGCAATATTCTTTGGTGCGTTAAAAAATGGATCATATATGATGCAGATTACAAGCCGGGTGCCAGTTTCCCTGGTCCATACTATACAGGGTGTGATTCTGTTTTTCCTGGTAATTGTATTTGTGATTAGAAAATACCGGCTTAAAAGGGTTGAAATCGATGAATGATATTTTCCAAATTTCTTTCATAATCAGTATGTTATCTGGTATGTTCCGGATGGCAGCCCCTATTTTATTTGCAGCCCTGGGTGAAATGATCACAGAAAGGTCAGGAGTATTAAATTTAGGCGTCGAAGGTACCATGGTAATTGGGGGCTTTGCAGGTTTTTTAGCAACATACCATACAAATTCTCTTTGGGTTGGCGTGCTATGCGCGATCTTGGCGGGTGGAGCGATGAGCGTAATGCTTGCCCTGGTTGTCGTGTACCTTAAAGCGGATCAGACGATCGCAGGTTTAACGGTGAATATATTTGCTGCAGGAATTAGTCTGTATTTTTTCAGAATAACATTTGAGGGAAGTGCGACCCAGAATTTGGCCACGGTAGAGACTTTCGAAGCAATTCCGATTCCGCTATTATCGAAAATTCCTTTCCTTGGTGAATTCCTATTTAATCAACATGCGCTTACTTATATAGCTCTGGTATTGGTTGTTTTGATCCATTTGTTTTTATATCACACGAAGTATGGGTTAATTTTGCGGAGTATTGGTGATAATCCCCGCGCTGTGGATATGAAAGGGATCAATGTTTCTTTATATCAATTCCTAGGTGTTGTTTTTGGCGGCATGATGGCTGGTATGGGGGGTA
>CAZOUN010000201.1:0-2137 GCA_964582965.1 uncultured Anaerolineales bacterium
TGTGGCCGAACCGCCAGCTGGCTTTCTGGCCCTATACAGACCTCAGATCTGAGCAGCTTGTGCTGGCAAATCGAGCAGTGATTGTGAAAGCGACGATGGATACAGGAGCGTTAAAGGTTGGAGCCCCTAATCCGATAGGATGGATAGCTTACAGATTCCAAAACACACTGTTTGTAAAACGGTCTGCCTATCATCCAGACCAGGAATACCTGGATCGGCAGTCTTCCAGCCAGATCTATTGCAATCCTTCTGTTATCGAGCTGGAAACGTTGGGTCCGGTTGTAAATCTGGCCCCTGGAGAATCAGCCCGGCATCTTGAGACCTGGCAGGTCTATCACGAAGGTGATTGGCCGGAAGAGATTCTTGACCTATATAAAGATTTCTGATCTCTTAAATACTGTTTTCGAAGGGTTAGTCTTGATGGTACTTCAGAGTAAGGCTGCCTATCGGGAAGTTAATTTCCTCGCTGACCACTTCACATTTCACTTTTAGAAGGAAGAATAGGTCCCTGGAGGCATCGCTCAGGGTCTCAAAGTTGGCCTGACCTTTAGCCAGGACCAGTGGAGCGTTTGTAAAGGTGTCCTGGAATTCTGGAGTGCAGGATGGCAGATAAGTCCCTGGGTAGGGAGTTCCCGTTTCAATTATCTGTGCTACCTGATCTATGCCAGCCTGTCTGGCGTCTGCCAGGAGGGCATCGTCAAAAGCTGGTTTACTTTTTACCGCATATACGGTCGGCACATCAATTGTCTCGATCAAAACTTTATCAAAAACAGCTTCTCCAGCATTGTCTGCCAGGATGAGCAAGGAATCTGCGCTGGATAAAATTTTCCGGAAGATTTTCAGGCTATCTCCAACGATCTGGACGTCCATCAGTCTGGTTATTTCATCCTCGAGGTTATAGTTATTTGGATTACCTACGTCCAATATGTTTCCAAGGGCGCTTATGCGTATAGCCATTTCGAGAGGATCAGAGGCGCCATCTACCAAGTTTTTCAAACGGGGATATAACTTGAGCGCTTCCTGGATACTGGATTTCTTATGGGCCTTGAAAAGGTCGTCCTGGGCAGTTTCCTTGAGAACTTTCTGATAGATCAACCCGGCTGTACGAGCCGGTGGCAGGGACATATCAGCCTTGACCCAATCCTCTTTGAACTTATCTAGGATGACCTGTTTTTTCAGGTCATCTAGATCTGATTTATTCAGAGTGGATTCCATTAACTTCATGATGCAGGGAATACATGCCTGGTATGTTTTCATATGTTTCTAAATTATGCAGAGTACTATTTTGACATCTGCCTGATGTCAACTTTGTGGTTGTCGTGAAAGTGGTATGAGCCGGAATTTTTCAAAACCGCTGGAACAAATTCCTTCTGAACATCGATCAAAGTTGATTTTTCGTTGATGGTTATTCTTCCGATGCCATGGCCTGGGATGTCAGCTCGCGATGCGATCCCGCCTACAATTTCTCCAGGGCGGATGCCGTGGATTCGGCCTCGATTAATGCTTAAGCGCACCATGCCTATTTCATGGCCAGAAGCTGTCTTCTGGAATTGCCTCTGACGATTTGATTTACCATTCCGATGATTTGTCTTTTTACTCCGGCCTTTTTTATAGGACGATTCCTTGAATTCCACAGGAGCGATCTTTTCGATGGGTTGATCCGACATTCCCTTGCGGGCCATTTTTAATGCCGCGGCAGCGATTTTGATTGGATCGTGACCCGAGGCAATCATGTATTCGACGAGTTCCTGCTCCCGTTTACAGCGGTCCCTTTCCAACCAGGCTTCCATTTTTTCGATGAGTTTAATATCGCGGCGCTCGTGGAGATCCTTTTCGGTGGGGAGTTGGGCCAGGGATATCTTAGATTTGGAATAACTTTCGATCTTGTAGAGATATCGTTTGTCTTTGGGGGTGAGTAAGGAGATGGCGACGCCATCTTTTCCGGCTCGCCCGGTCCGGCCGATGCGGTGCACATAAGCTTCGGGGTCTGTTGGAATGTCGTAATTTACTACATGAGTGATGTCATCGATATCCAAGCCGCGGGCTGCCACATCGGTGGCGACCAAAACCTTGATGTGGCCTGCTCTAAAACGACCCAAAACACGTATGCGGGCATCCTGGGAGAGATCGCCATTTA
>CAZOUN010000202.1:0-2071 GCA_964582965.1 uncultured Anaerolineales bacterium
CTGCCATATACATCATCATCCACAGGATTCCAGGGGTATGCCTTACTAACAAGTCGAGCGGACATTGCAGGCCTGGATTCGATCAGCGGCTCGGTGATTGCCCTTCATACGGGGGCGATGGAATAATTCGAAAGTAAGTAGAAAACAGCCTGCTTTTATCATAAAGCAAGCTGTTTGAGTAAGTAGTAAATAGAGGGACGGAGTCCTTTCAAAGGACTTCGTCCCTTGTTTTATTCCTTTTTCATACCCCACCTTAAGAAGATTGCCGGCAGAATTGCCAGGGCTGTGACGGCACCGGCGATCCAGAAATTATCTGTGATCACCCGCTCAGCCACTTCGATGCCTACCCGGCTTATATCCGCCATGCTGGCATCCGGGGGCATGAGCTGGACGCTGAGGATCTGCATCCGCCGTAAACCAATGGTGGTGATGCCGGAAACGCCTACGGTCATGCCCACCAGGCGGAAGATGATCACCAGGGCTGAGCTGGTACCGCGGTGTTCCGGTGGAGAGGCATTGATCACAGCCGCAACAATGGGCGCCATGGTCAAACCCAGTCCGATCCCAGTCAAGGCCAGGTGGATGCCCATGGTCAGGTAAGTGACATCCTGGGTCCAGCCGGTCATCAGAATGAACCCGATCACAGCCATGAATAAACCCAGGGTGGATGGCAGGCGGTAGCCTTTTTTATCCGAGATCCAGCCGCCCGGCACAGCTGCCAGGGCCATCGGAACAGTCAGTCCGCTTAACATCCAGCCGCTCTCCCAGGCGCCTTGCTGGGCATTGGAGGCGATCAAGGAATTGATAAATAGGGGTACATTGGCGATGGCGATGAAGAGCGCCACTCCGATCAGGAAGTTAGCCAGGCTGGCCGGTAGATAGTTCTGTTTCCTAAAGAGGGACAACTCGATCAGGGGGTCTTTAGCCCTCGACTGATGCCAGATGAACAAAATCAGGAATAAGAGAGCCAGACCCAGAGCGGGGATCACAGCGGGCGGCAGGCCCTGGAGTTCCTCCAGGGTGGACGCGCTGGATGTTTCGCCGCCTGCTCCCAGAGCGATATTGAGGATTGAGAGACTGATGGCGATCAGGACAGCGCCCAGCCAGTCCATCTTCCCCCGTTCCCCGGCGGGTTTTCCTTCCTGGAGCAAAAAACGGATCATGAACCAGGCGATCAGAACGATCGGCAGGTTGAGCCAGAAGATGGTCCGCCAGGACCAGAAGCGCACGATAATACCGCCGTAAAGGGCACCAAAAACCCAACCGGCAGTATCCACAGCGGCGATCACGCCCAGGGGTCGGGCCCGTTTACCAACGGGATACAGGTCGCCCACCATGGCCATGCCGACTGGCACCATTGTGCCAGCCCCAAAGGCCTGGATCATGCGGGCACCGATTAACACATAAAGGGACAGGAAATTAATATCCGGACGTCCGCTGGCTACCATATAGTATGCCCGCAGAGCCAGGCGGGTGGGCCAGGTGTGGGCTACGGCAGCCAGGTAGGAACCAAGACCGAAGATCACCAAGGCGGCCAGGTAGATTTTGCGCCGCCCATGGATATCGGATAGACGTCCCATAAAGGTCATCGAAACGCTGTAGGCTAGCAGGTAGCCGGTCACGATCCAGGCCGCATTATCCATTCCGGACTGGAAAGGTATCTGCAGGTCTATTAACACATGGGGAAGCACTGCCGAGACAACGGTCAGGTCCAAGGCGCCGATGAAGATAGGGATCGCAATTAACGCAACTTTAAATCCCGGGGATGAGGTCCATTTTTTCATGAGGGACCTTAAGGTGCTGTGATCTCGATTGTTTCGCCGAAGCTCCAGAAGTCAAATGTCCAGACCGAGGCTTCGCCTTCCGCGGCGGAGGTATCGGCCAGAACCACACGGTGGACCTCATTGGTGGCAGTGTCCATCCACAGATCGCCAGACATGGATTCGATATTGATCAACCCCTTGCTGATCTCGTTGATCACCTCGCCGGGCACAGTCCCGCTCAAATGAGTCAGGGGCAGTCCGGGCATTTCTTCCAGTTCTTCTTCACCGACAATGATCAGGTCGGCCAG
>CAZOUN010000203.1:0-2034 GCA_964582965.1 uncultured Anaerolineales bacterium
ATTTTGGCCGAATTTTTGGCAGTCATTATTTACAAATATCTAACCCGGTTCAACTTACTGGAAGGTTCAACAATCATTTTCAAAACGTGTTGCTTCTTTTTGTCGACGAAGGCCACTGGGCAGGCGATAAGACCGGCGAAGGAATTATTAAGGGAATAGTTACCGAGAGAACACTCACTATAGAGCCAAAAGGTCGGGATGTTTTTACAATTAAAAATCATATTAGTCTGGCCATGGCTTCAAATTCTGATTGGATTGTTCCGGCGGGTTTGGATGAGCGCCGGTTTATGGTTCTCGATGTTGCCGACAATAAAAAACAGGATCGGCAGTATTTTGGAGCGATTGACAAACAGCTTAAAAATGGCGGCTACCAGGCGCTACTCTATGACCTTCTTAAATATGACACATCAAAAGTGGACGTTACAAAGATAATCAACACGGCAGCCGGTTTCGACCAAAAAATTGCATCCATGGACCCTGTTCAAAAATTTTGGCTTGAAACACTGCGCAATGGTTTGCTCAAAACTGATGAAAATGAATGGTCTGAAATTATACCGAGAGAGGAATTTCATAATCAATATTTAAAATTTTGTTCTGATATCGGTGTGAGATATAAATTGATTCCTCGACAGCTTGGCAAGGCAATCAAAAAACTATGTCCGGGAATTTCGCAACGGTATTTAACAGATAAAAATATAGATTCGAGTGGAGTTGGAAAACAGGTATACCATTATCAATTTCCAAAACTCGACCTCTGTCGCGATGCTTTCGAGAAAAAAATTAATATGGAATTTTGTTGGGATACGGATGAAGTTTTCGTCAATGGCGAATTTGAGATTTGATAATCGATTTTTCAAATATGCAGTGTAAGCAGATACTATACAGTTAATATGCAGTTACACAAAATTGCAACTCATTGAAAATATTATCAGTATGCATTGTAAGCATAAAAAGCGGTTAAAATGACTATGAAATTACTTCAGGAAAGTATCCCATGTTTTTGTATGTTTTTAAGCCTTATATACGGGATACTTCTTACTTACTATATATATATAATAAATATAATACATATAATACATACTAATAATAATAACAGTAGGTTAAGTAAGGCGTTTAACTGCATATCAACTGCATATTTGTTGCCGTACACTGCATATTTCTTAATAGGAATTAATGGTATTATTGAACAACCTACTAAAATCATTAAACAATAAAGGATAAAAATTGATAAAACCGAAACCGTTCAATTTTGAAAAACATGGCAAAACCGGTAAAAGGTTAAAGGAATTTCAGGATTACCTTTTCGAGTTACAGCACGAAATCAATATTGCTGGGTATGCCAAAATATATCCGGCGGTCATCCAAGTCAGCAAAAAACTTACACGGCTTCAACATTTGTTGGATGATCAGTGTTTAATTAAACATCCCGAGGATGAGGCCACTTCTATTTATTTTTAACCGGCATTAATAAAGGCTTTTTAATTTTGCAACTTCTTGATGCAAAGGATGTCAGTAAAATTTTTAAATGTTCGCTTCCGCTTGTGTATCGCTTAGCGGAGAGAAAGCAGCTTCCTTGCGTCAGATGGAAATGTCCGGGGTCCGGGACGGCAAAGCCCAGGACTTGCGTAAGATTTAAGCTCTCTGACGTTAAGGCGTTTATTGAAAGGCATTATGGCTTTTAGATGATTACTTGTTTAAAAATTGACACATGCTGTCACACAGCACTTATAACTTATTAATATAATTGTGTAAATAACATTGTCACCTGATTCACAATCAGATGGTCGAAAGGAGAAAAAAACCATGGAAAAAACAGAACATTTCACAGGCTGGATGGTCGGTTAAGTTTGGACCGAATGACGTCGGTGATTCTATAATGTGCCCAAATTGTGGTTCGGGCCTTATTGATTCAGATTCAGGCAGGTTTCAAGAGGGTGTTTTGATGGATGCCGAAGAGATTAAAACAGATTAAAAAAAATAGGAAACGTTTCCCAAAAGTTTCCGAAAGTTTCCCAATGGCAAGAAAGAAAATAT
>CAZOUN010000204.1:0-2016 GCA_964582965.1 uncultured Anaerolineales bacterium
AAATATCAACCTGCTGGATTACCGGGCAGCAAGTGTCCAGATGGTGGCCATCGCAGTTGTGGTTGCCTTGATGGATTACGTCAGCTCTGTCGTTCGAGAACGCATGGTCTAAGAAATAGTTATTCTGAGCAAATGAACAAACTCATCCCGGAGCTCTGAACGCTCCGGGATGTTTACTTAATGGTAGACTAGGTGACATGAAAAAGAAGCTAGAAATCCTGCAAAATGAACTTTCAGAGATGGCCAATACCCTGGTGGCTTTCTCTGGTGGTGTGGATAGCACAGTCTTGGCTAAGTTAGCCCGGGATATTATAGGAAAGAGAGCAACTGCGGTCATCGTGACTTCTCCTACCTTGCCCGGCCGAGAACTCCTGGAAGCTCGCGAGATCGCTGCCTTGATCAATATAGATTTAATTGAAATGGCAAGTGACGAGATCGATCTTCCAGCATATTACGCCAATACCGATCAACGCTGTTATGTCTGCAAGAATCATCGTTATCGGATGCTGCGAAAATATGCTGAATTGAATAACTATCAAACAATTCTTGATGGCAGCAATGCAGACGATCTCGGTGACTTCCGACCCGGGCACAGAGCAGTAAAGGAACAGGGAGTTCGCAGCCTTCTTCAGGAAGCCGGTTTTTCAAAAGCCGAGATCCGAAGTCTGGCAAAAGAAATGGATCTACCTAACTGGGATAAACCTTCTTCTGCGTGTCTCGCATCCAGGATTCCATATGGTATAGAAATCACTGCGGATCAACTAACCAGAATTGGCCAAGCCGAAGAATATCTTTACCAGCTGGGTTTTCGCCAATTGCGCGTCCGCCATCACGGAGATGTAGCACGAATCGAGATACTTCCAGAGGAATTTGATAAACTGCTAAGCTACAAGGAAAAGATCACTACGCAATTTAAAGAGATAGGGTATTCTTATACAACCTTGGATATACGGGGGTTCAGATCTGGCAGCTTAAATGAAGGATTAACGAATAATGGATCAATATAAATTGGAAGAATTATTATCGGCAGTTAAAGATGGAAAAGTACCTGTCGAGGAAGCTTTAAAACGTCTTGGTTCCCTTCCTTTTGAAGACCTGGGTTTTGCCCGCCTGGATTTGCATAGAGACCTGCGGCAGGGCCTTCCCGAGGTTGTATTTTGCCAGAACAAAACACCCGAACAGATCATCACCATCATGAAAAAACTCTGGGAACACCATGACCATGTCCTGGGAACGAGGCTTTTCCCTGAAGCTAGTGAGATCGTCCTGAAGGGACTTCCCGAAGCCGAATATGATCCAGTTTCCAAATTGCTGTGTCTGTCCCGGGGAGAACTTCCCCAACCCGGAGATGATGCTCCATACGCAATGGTAGTTTCGGGAGGCACTTCTGATCAACCTGTTGCAGAAGAAGCTGCGCAAACCCTGGAATTTTTAGGCAGCCGTGTGATCAGGTCTTATGATATCGGTGTTTCAGGTGTGCACCGCCTTTTCGACCAGCATGCACTGCTAACCGAAGCAGACGTGATCATCAGTGTTGCCGGAATGGAAGGAGCGCTGACCAGCGTTGTGGGAGGACTGGTCTCCTGCCCGGTTATTGGTGTGCCAACGTCAGTTGGTTATGGTGCCAATTTCCAGGGTGTCTCCGCTTTGCTGGCTATGTTGAACGCTTGCGCCCCCGGGATCGCAGTTGTGAATATTGATAACGGGTTTGGTGCTGCAGTATATGCTCATTTAATTCTGAGGAGAATTTGCAAATGAAAGTCCTTTATTTTGATTTGATCGGCGGCGCGAGCGGAGATATGATCTTGGGTGCATTAATTGATGCCGGGATGCCAGCCGAAAAATTGTCTGAAATGTTGGCTGGTTTGAACTTGGATGAGTTTGAACTAAAAGCTAACCCAACTAATAAAAATGGATTTCAGGCTACCAAAGTTGATATCCTGGTAGGTGAACAACCTCCTGAAAGACATTTGAAAGAGATCCTTGAGGTGATCAGAAATAGTTCGCTTCCTCTAT
>CAZOUN010000205.1:0-2015 GCA_964582965.1 uncultured Anaerolineales bacterium
TTGGAAAAAGCGATCTCACGCGAGGTGCCGGCATCGTCGGCAAAGGGGCTGAAGCCGCAGTCATCTGTTGTGCCAAGCTGGGAAACGGGAATGTGTTCGGCAGCTGCTAAAACCCGGTCGCGGACCAATTCGGCGCTCTCAACCTCTGGATTGTTAACATCCGTCACCCCCACAAAAACCTTTTGGTGATGTTTGAGGTTCTTGGCGATCTCTCCCAGGGCTTTATCGGGGTCCTTTTCGCTGGCCATCTGGACATAGAAGCTTCCCACATCCAGATTAAAGAGATCTGGGATCAATTCCTCGTATGGGATATCAGCGCTGTGAGTGGAATCATGGTCACCGCCTGGACAGACGTGCACACCAATTTTTTTCCGTTCTTCAGGCGTGAAGTGCGAAAGGACCTGGTTGTTGAGGTCTACGAAGCTCTTCAGCAAACCTTTGGAAGGGTCAAGCTTTAGGGCTAATCTGCCTTCTGTGAAATCGATCTGTACAGTCTCGGCTCCATTCCGGAAGCAGCTGCGGATATCTTCCACGGCATTTTCCACCAGGTCGGAAATGAACTCTTCCTGGCTGTAACCATCAATGCCATCCGCAGGGTAGAGCAGCGAGATTGCTGATGCGCTGATCACTGCTTGTTTAATTGGCCTAGCCGTATATTTCTTAAGGCGTGGCAGATAGGAGCCTGCAAATTCTCCATAGCGGAATGGACCTTCGGTCAGTCGTGGGAGCTGGCGTTTGTGACCGTCTTCAAAGGGGATTTCTACTCCATCCGGGGCCAGGTTAGTGATGTTGGACAACGAATAGGTGGCAAATGAGCTTTTGGTCTGTTCCCCGTCCGTGAAAACGGTAGACCCGGCTGCTTCAAAACCTTTCACAGTATCATGAACGGCTTCGTCATAAAGGGTGTTGAGCTCTTCTGGGGTTGCACCAGACGCCAGGGCATTCTGGAGGGCAGCAGGGCGGGGCAATGATCCAATTGGTTCGGTAGGAATACTCATTTTTATATCTCCTTGAAACGGGTAAAATACCTTAAATAGCACTAATAAACAAGAATAATATCATATATATTATAGTGTATCAAGTTCATCGTCCTGAATCAATGAACATTGCCAATGGGGATTGAAATCCTGGGCAGGTCCCGATTAAAATTGCCCTGGTCACCCTCAGAACTTCAGTTTCTCTTCTGGAAATGAAAAACGCTTCTCAATTTGAGGAGCGTTTTTATTGGAGATAGAAATTTAATTCTAGGGTTTGGGTTTGGAAAACCGGACTGTATAGGTCCAGAAATTTCCGTAAAATTCTTCAACCAGGAAGCCAGCTTCTTCTCCCCGCCGGGCAGTAGCCTCTTTCAGCGGATAATCCGGATCCAGCAGTAATTCTGAGACTGCCAGAACCCCGCCCGGTTTCAGAACTCGCTTGATCTCTTTCAGGGCGCGGAGTTGGTCAGGAATTTCCGGTAGAACGGTGATCATATACACGAGGTCCAGGTTTTCATCTTCAAAGGGAAGATCATAGGCACTGGCCTGATGGAGGGAAATGTTCTGGATATCCTGATTTCCAGGCAGAGCCAATTTCTTTTCAAGTTGGGATAACATGCTTTGCTGAATATCCAAAGCATCCACATGTCCAGTTGGCCCTACAGCGCGGGCTACAAATGTAGTAAATCCTCCACTGCCGCAGCCAATCTCCAGGACTCGCTGACCAATTGTGATCCTGCTGCCTTCAATCACCCCAATCGGGGATTGCAATCTACGTCGGAGGTCGCTATCTAGAAATTTACCGATGAAAGCCGGTGCAGGGAAGGGGATGATCCTGCGCACGATCCTGATCAGGATTTGATAGATTACGAAAATTCCCATCAGATACAGGAAGGTCCTGAGGATCCATAGCAGCAGGCCGATGATAATATTTTCTCCGATTCGAAAGAATGTGTTTTTAACCCACTATAAATTTATATCCTTTCAGTACCGC
This sequence comes from uncultured Anaerolineales bacterium, assembly GCA_964582965.1. Taxonomy (GTDB): domain Bacteria; phylum Chloroflexota; class Anaerolineae; order Anaerolineales; family UBA11858; genus B10-G9. Next base: position 1,972 of record CAZOUN010000205.1, read on the forward strand.
GATCCAGGAAATTGTAAATGAGGTCAGCAACAGAATGTAGGAAT
>CAZOUN010000206.1:0-2012 GCA_964582965.1 uncultured Anaerolineales bacterium
GTAGGTCCGGGAGATCGTACTGGGGCGTATTTAACCGGGACGAACTCAACTATTTAACGAACATAGATCAAGCCAAGCCAAAAACATAGCAAATACAATAAAATAAAACCAGTTATTTACTTAATTATGGACGTCCCCGACTTCCCCACGCCCGGGTTACATGGCAAATTTCCCCTTTGAAACTTCCGGTTTCTCTAATCTGCTTGTTGGCGCTTTCCACGGATGGGATTTGTCCGGCGGTATGAAAAATGGAAAGATGTTTACCCATAAGTTCTTCGGGCGAATATACGTGAATTTTTGCAAAGGAGAGGTTTACATACTCCAAATGACCATCCAGATCACTCAAGGCAACCCCTTTAACCCTAATCGAGTTAAAATTCAATATTCTTATTAATTTTATGGAAAATTCAGATACAAACAGGTGGGATAAGATTTGATGTGTTGCTTATTCTTTAGGGGATAATAGTATGGATTCCGATTCCAACAATAGCTTTTCAGCTGCTTCCCGAATTGATTCTAAATGAAGTTTTTCTTCCGGTTTGAACTCTTCCAATTTTTTGAAGATTTGTCCTTGGGTTTTCGAGCCGAAATAAACGTCGGTTCCATTAGAGATCTCAAGTTCAAAATTTTCGGTTTTGATGATCATTTCATACGCTCCTCAGTGAATGGACGGAAACACTTACGCTGAATTCCTATATAAAAACCCTTTTCTATAATTGATAGCCTGTTTACCTTGAACAAATCGGAAATATACCTGCTATCAAGGGGTAATTTTAAAAACCCTTTTCGTTTTATTCATGAAAATTAAAGGTATATTTTTGAATTTCACGAGCGAGTTTGCTGTAGCCGCGAGGCATGCGTTATGAAGCTGTGGTATTTCACCGCAAATGACGCATAACGAAGTGGATGCAGTGAAATCGCTCGCCTTTGGTAAAGAATATCAAATATTTTTTTTAATCTTAAAATACCGATGGGTGTATCTATCAATCTTTCTATCATCCGGTCACGACGACTAAATCACAGATTATATTTCCTATTTATTTTTTTGATATTCTTTATGAAATTTATAAATATTTGGCCGTCCACAACGTAGCCTGCAGCCGGTTATGCACATTAATCTTTTTGTAAATGTTGTTCGTGTGGACCTTAACGGTATGTACACTTATAAAGAGCTTATTAGCGATAATCTTACCGGAGTATCCTGACGCAATCAGCTTTAGTATTTCTCTTTCTCTCATGGACAAACGGCTTAAGGCGGGATGTTTTTTTATGGCGTTTGAAGGTCTTTGTCCGGCAAGGCATCTTGTCAAAACTTTTCTGGAATACCATAAATCGCCATTTAAAATGGACGAAATCCCTTTACAGATCGTCTGTGGAGGATCATTTTTATAAAAAACGCCTCGGACGCCGTTGGCTATAGCGGTTTTTTCAATCTTCATTTCAGGATCAACATTACAAAAGGCACAAAAAAACAAATTTCTATTCAATTTTTTCCAGAAATTGATCTCGGTCCAGAGATTTTCCATGTCAACATCTTTGCAGTCCACTAAGAGAAATTGAAATACTTTCGACTTATTTTTCGTAACCGGAGATGCGGATGCCAGCTTTTGAATGCAATTTCCTTTGATCCCTGTCTCATTTTTCAGGAATGAAAGTAAGAGTTCATTCTGAAGCTTATTCCGTCCCACAATATAAACAAATGCTTCCGGTATTGATTCTGAAAATTTACTCACTTTCTTCACCTTCTGATCTTTCCACCTTCTTTCCCCTCAATCTCTAATCTTCTAATCCGCCGTCTATGTGGCGGACCGCCCTCTGTCCTCCGCCCTCTGTTTTCTAATCTTCTAATCTTCTGATTTTCTAACCTTTTTATCCGCCGTCTGTGTGGCGGGCTGCCCTTACTGACCTCTGTCCTTTTATCCGCCGTCTATGTGGCGGACTCGCCCTTCCGTCCCGCAATTGTTTTTCATTCGACATTTTTACCCCGTGAAACTTTTTTTCTATTTCACTGG
>CAZOUN010000207.1:0-1971 GCA_964582965.1 uncultured Anaerolineales bacterium
GTGTTTAAAAAAAATACCCTTTCTTGATTCTATTTGGGTGATGAAAGTAAGTTATGCCCGTGTACAACGGTGAGTATTACTTGCGTGAAGCTATTGAGAGCATCCTTAATCAGACCTTTACCGATTTTGAGGTCTTGATCATTAATGATGGTTCCACTGATAATACCCAGAAAATAGTTGATAGTTACAGCGATCCTCGGATTGTTCGCATAAAAAATGAAAAGAACATTGGTATTACAATATCTCTTAATCGTGGCTTAGCGGCGGCGCGAGGTAAATTCATTGCCAGGATGGATGCAGATGATATCAGTTTACCTAATAGACTGGAAAAACAAGTTTCATTTTTGGAAAAAAATAAAGAGGTTGGAGTTCTTAGTTCGTCTGTTCAAATAATAGATGCATTGGGAATGCCAGTAACCAACTTGAATTTTCCAGAGACACATGTGCTTATTAAATGGTTTCTGTGTTTTTACTGCCCACTGGTCCACCCAGCTGCAATGTTAAGACGGACTGTTTTAAACTTTAATTCATACCGAGAAAGCCGAAAACATGCTCAAGACTATGATCTTTGGACCCGCTTAATATGGAATACAAAGGTGGCCAACCTTCCAGATGTACTTCTGCAACTTAGAAAACATGACAAAAATATTTCTGTTTCTCATCTTCGTGAGCAGATGAAAAATAGTGCTGCAATTAGCCAACAGATGATTAATAGAGTGTTAGATGCCCATATTAATCTTAACATTATATATACTTTAGGGGATAACCAAAAAAAATCTTCGTGAAGTACAACCAGCAATAGATGTTATATTAAGGCTATTTAGAAAATTTGAAGATTCTGAGTCTATGAACCCAAACGAAACAAGAAAAATTAAAATGGATGCAATTCTGAAATTAATAAATTTATCTAAAAGGCCATTACCAAGACCAGAGACCTTAAAATATTTTATTAGAGTATTGGAGATTGATAGAATACTGCCTTGGGTGATACTTTTTCATAGCTTTGTACGGAAAATATCAAAACCTTTCCTACATCATAATCACTGACGTCTCTTTTTTACCATTCCAGCCAATATCCATACCCAGGTTAGCTTGTTCTCTCAGGAACTTTGGGCGAAGCCTAAGGATTAATTTTGAACTTCTCAAGGCTGTATAGTTTATAAAGGCGGCTGTTATTTGCACAGGTTAATTTGATCGAATTTTTTGACTATTTGTTCCTGCTTTTGTATTTGTCAATGAAATATTTCTTCGTCACGACCTGAAGTTGATACATAGTAACCTTTCGCCCAATAACTCTGGCTATTGAAATTTTATTGCCTGTCAGCATATGCCTTCTCAATATGAAGTGCACTTTTTCAACATGAATATAGATCATTCTGAAAATCCCCTTAAAATCCTTCAGGTCAGCACTATAGATAATCGTGGCGGAGCAGCCAGGATTGCCTGGACGCTTCACCGCAGTCACCAGAAGAAGGGTCTCGACGCATGGATGGCGGTTGGGCAAATGTTTAGCGACGACCCAAATGTATTGCTTATTCCGAGCGACGACTTTCGAACTCAGTGGGCTCGCCTCTGGCTTTCAATAGGGAATCTGCTTTCACCATTTCGGGAAAAAATTCGAGGTGCCGGCATGCTGCAAGGGCTAATTCATTGGATTGGGCAACCAAGGCGATGGATAGATATTCAACGCGGCCATGAGGATTTTGATTTCCCCGGCACTCCAACAATTTTGGATTTACCTCCAGATAAGCCCAACGTTGTTCACTTGCATAATCTCCACGGTGGCTATTTCGACCTTCGAGTATTGCCCTGGTTGAGTAATCAAGTGCCTGTGGTTTTGACACTTCATGATGCCTGGCTCTTGGGCGGTCATTGCGCGCACCCATTTGACTGCAATAAATGGAATACCGGTTGCAGGAATTGCCCTGATTTATCCATATACCCAGCGATTAAGCGCGATGCCACGTCTTT
>CAZOUN010000208.1:0-1930 GCA_964582965.1 uncultured Anaerolineales bacterium
TTCGCCGGCAAATCATAGATGAAAACCCTGTAATTGATATTTGTTCGTATAGGCCGAATGCCTTTATCCCATTTATATTCTCACCGGATCAAATCGATAAACTGCTTGTAATAATCCAGAGAGCAATCCGAAAAGATACAATCTACTTTTTTAAGGATTATTCCGTATACATGGCCATATTGCTAATTGCCCGATGCGGCATGAGGATCAGTGAACCCTTACGGCTTAAGCCTGGCCACTATCGCAGCAATGAAGGAACCATTTATATTGAGAAGACCAAGTTCAGCAAAGATCGATTGATAGCGGTTCCTGAGGCGGTCATCAGTGAAATGGACAATTATCTGGCTGTACGAAAAGCCTTTATCCAGGATCAAACCACATATCTCTTGCCCGGACAAAACGGCCATACATTATCAACCAAAAGCATTTACAAGGTATTCGGCAGGGCCGTTAAAGATATCGGGATTGATCAGCCCAGGCGAACTATCGCCAATACAACGTTTGGGAATTCCACGCCTCATAGCTTAAGGCACTCTTTTGCCATAAATACTATGAGAAGAATCAAACAACAGGGCAAATCACCCCAGAATGCTTTGCCGATACTGGCAGTATATTTGGGACACAGCAAATATCGATATACTGCTGTTTATCTTAAAGTCGTTGATGCCGAGCATCGACAGGGATTAGTCGATTTTGCAATAAGCAGGCAAGAAGAAATATGAAACTTTCAATATGTCTCCATCAATTTTTTGATCAGTATCTTCCCAGAATAAAAGGGGCAAGCGATGAAACAATCAAGTCTTATCGCCAGTCTTTTACTTTGTTTTTAAAGTTTGCAGCGGCCCGTCAAAACCAGGCAGTCAAAGATATACAAGTCGAACATCTCACTGCCGATTTAATATTTGACTTTCTAAATCATCTTGAAGAGCAGAGAAAAAATTGCGCAAGAACCAGAAACAGCCGTTTGGCCTCCCTTAAGTCTTTGGCAAAGATGATTCGATTAATGTATCCGGAATATCGCAAAACCGCAGAAATGCTCCTTAATATTCCTCAAAAACGATGGCAGAGGCCTTTAATAGGCTTTTTGACTCATGATGAAGTTCTCAAAGTCTTTGGCTCAGTTGATCTGAAAAAAAAAGAAGGCTTCCGCGACTATACGCTTATGCATCTTCTCTATGACTCAGGATGCCGGGCCAGTGAACTTGCGGCGCTAAAGATTGATTATTTTGACTCGAAAAAAAGAACCCTTGCCATTTTGGGAAAAGGTAACCGGTATCGGCAGTTGCAACTTTGGCCTAAAACAGCAGCGCTTGTTGAACAATATATCAAGAATTATCGTTCGCTTCCAAACCCATTATATGAAGACAGCTTATTTATTAACCAGCGTAAAGAATCGTTAACGCGACACGGCATTTATCAAATATGCGAAAAGTATTTGAATAAAAGTCTTCCCGTGAAAAAACTGGAATTTATCAACCCGGTACACAGCTTCAGGCACTCTTGTGCTGTGAACATGTTGATGTCAGGTGCATCATTAACCGAGATAAAAAACCATTTAGGTCATGAGAAACTTGAATCGACTATGATTTATTTACATCTCAATTTACCGAAAAAAAGAGATGTTCAAAAGCGGTTTATAGAGTATACTCAATCAAATTTAAACAACGATACAAAAATAAACGAGTTGATTGATTGGGAGAATAAAGAGAAAACGTTAAACTGGCTCGACAGTCTTTAAGGGGGAAAACAAGTTCAGGCCAGCTGAAGAGAAGTGCGCATACCTGAAATTTTTTATGTTGCCAGTGAAATTATAAAAATGGCTGAAAATTGAATAACTACCTGAATATATACCGCATATCTTCAAAAAGCCAGAATGTCAATATAATCATGCAATTTCAATAAGATAGAAAAACTCACAACATAAGGGACG
>CAZOUN010000209.1:0-1892 GCA_964582965.1 uncultured Anaerolineales bacterium
GCTTTGCGCTTCCTGTCGGGCGAGATCACTTTTTTGAGAGCACCTCCTTGAGGATAGCGTTGTCCAAGGATAGGTCTGCTACCAGCTTCTTCAACTGGTGTTTTCTTTTTCCATTTCCTTGAGTTTTCTGGCCTGGGTGACATCCATCCCCCCATATTCCCGGCGCCAGCGATAATTAGTTTGATCACTGATTTCAATTTTTCTACAAGCCTGAGCTATCGTTTGTCCCTGACTGAGACAAACCTCCGCTTCACGCAATTTGGTAATGATCTGCTCCGGTGTATATCGTATGCGCTTTGCCATCTTTTCTGCCTCCTGAATATACTAATCCTAACATTACTTCTGGATCAGTTTTTGGGGGGACAGGTCACCCATTTCAGGCGCAATATTTCTTTGATCTTTCTCATGGTCAGGTTCCTCTGTGCCATGCTGCCTCCTTAGTAATGTTTTGGAGGTTAGCATGGCATAGGTTGTTTGATCTGACCAGTTTTGTTTTACGATTCCATTTGATGTCGTCCGCCCATTCCGGGCTGTCCCAAAAAGTGGACGGCATGCTCCGAAATCACTGGATTCCATCCTCTGGAATTAGCGGACGGCATCCTCCGGAATTCGTGGAGGACATGCTCTGGATTTTGCATTGAATAAATATGAACTATCATTTTCTGGCTAATGTAGCCAGTAATAGCTCTGCTCCATTTATGCAAACCTCGGGTTTCAACGCTGGTACATATACAGAAAAGGAAGGCAAATTTTGTGTTTCAGGATCTCTCTCATTTTTTGCTAAATACCCCATAAAGGGGTCATCATGATGGGGATAACCCCAATGATTGAGCCGATTTACAACAATATAAGTAATTGAACCGAAATCTTCCATAGAAGTATCTTCGGGTAAACCCCTCGGACCTTCTTCATAGATATAGCAATTGTTGTCAGCTAATAGAACCAACGCTTCGCTGTTCCATTGTTTTCCTTTGGTGTACACATTGACTTCTGTATGGAAATTGGTACCGATTTTTTTTGTTTCCCATTTATTCGGATCAAAAGACAGTGAATAACTGGGAGACCAAGTTAATCCCCAAATATTAATTTGGGGGTTGGCAAATGATGATTCCGGTGTAGGTTTGGGAGAATCTGAAGTAACATTTCCCTCCCCATTTAGACTTAATGTCCATGGGGTAGAAGCACTACTCTCCGCACTATTTTCGTCTCGCGCTCTAACTGCCCAAGAATTCTCTCCTGAAATATAGCTTGGTAACTCCCAACAAGGATTTTCACCTTCTAACCAGGGACTATTCCAAGAACCCCTCCCCCATACTTCAGCTCTTGTCTTTGCAAAATCCCCATCGGGATCGCCATTATTGTGCCAGCATAATTGAGAGCTTTGTTCAATGATTGTGTTATTTGCTGGTGATTTCTGGTTTGGTATATTGGGTGAATTATTTTTCCTCTTTACCCTCTCGCGAAGCAAATACGTCGTTTCAACTACTTCGGGATAGATCCAATTATTATCACCTTTCGATGCTACTTCCAGCCTTACATTGTGTACACTTGGTGATAATCCTGAAGTATCCCAAGAATGGTTAAATTTCGTGGTGGAACTCTCGTTTACCACCTGGTAATCAATTAGCAGTCTTGCTGCTCGATAATTATTTCCAGGGTTTATTTTTATCGTAATTGCAACAATCTGGCCTTCCTGTGCTGGTGATGCAGGATTAAATTCAATACTTCCTTTTGCGGCTTGTGTGACCGTTGTAGCAACTTGCTGTGTTGAATTATTATTGGTTTTATGAATGAACCAATCATCATCAGTTACTGATAGATTAGAACGAGGTAATATTTGACAATCCCCTATAAGACCATTCATTTCAGTGATACTGAACTTTGTATAATCA
>CAZOUN010000210.1:0-1891 GCA_964582965.1 uncultured Anaerolineales bacterium
GGGAAGGAGGCGAGAGTCATGTTGATGGATAAATCAGTAAAGTATCTTCTACTATTAATCCTAACCTGTCTATTCTTGACAAGCTGTGTTACCCCGGAAGCTCTATCTACTCCAACACCAACGATTTTGGCTGGTGGTGGGGAACCGGATACAATCCAGTTAAGCTGTCCTGAAGAAGATACCTTGTTCAGTCTCTGGTTTAGTCATTATGCAGTATTAGATATTGATGCCGGTGACGGGGAAACCTTCCATTTGGAATTTAAAAACATCCCACCATCTTATTTTGATCTCTGGATCTTCCCTGATGGCACAATCAGCAACGATGGCATTTTCCGTGAAGCACCGGTGGGCTACCATGGGACAGCGAATCACCCAAATGACGATGATTGTCCAGTGCAAACCTTTGATGGGGTCACTCAAATGAAAGCTACAATAACCGGGATCTGTACAAATAATCTAGTTCAAATCCATATCATGGAAGAATGGATCGATCCAACCTTAAATAGTGATTGCGGTTCCGCAATTGGTCCGGGGCCAGGCCTCTATTCTGCGCCGGAACTTGATTTGGTTTTTGATCTCAATGATCAATATCCCTCAGATGTTGTCCAAATCCCGGAAGGCGGTCCTTTCTATGCCACATACGCCTACTATCTCTGGCTGGCTGGATATGAGCTGCCAATCGTCCCATTAGTGCCTGAACGCGAATAGGGTATTTTCAAATTGAGAAGCCTGGTTGTTTATGATTCCCGGTATGGCAATACCAAATTGATCGCCGAAGCGATCGGTTCAGCGCTTGAATCGTATGGAAGAGTGCTGGTCATGCACTGCTCAAATGTCCAACCTGGCGATCTCATGGGAATCAACCGATTAATTGCAGGTTCCCCAACTCAACAGTTGACTGCAACACATACAATTCTAGATTGGATCAAGACTATACCCCGCAATGGGTTAAAAGGAATCAAGGCAGCTGCCTTTGACACCCGTTTTACCGAGGAAATGGTAAACAGCATCAAAGTACTGCCCTTATTTGTGCGGTTATTTGGATATGGGGCCAAGCCTATTTCAGACCGGTTATATAAAAAAGGAGCTGAAATCGTCCTACCCCCGGAAGGTTTCTTTGTGGCAAACACGGAAGGTCCGCTGGTGGAAAAGGAACTGGAGCGAGCAGCAGCCTGGGCCCAACAATTTGTTAATTGAATCAGGTTGGATTGATTTTGAGTTCAGAGAACAGGAATATTCTGTTCATCATTCAGGAGGATTTCATGGATCGTGTTTTTTGGAGCTTAACAGCGCAGCAATGGTTTGATATTGGTGTATCGTTATTAATCCTGTTTGGTGTATTGCTGTTGGGTAAATGGATTATCTCGTTGTTGATTGATAAAGTATTCCTGCGAGTTACAAAAAAAACCAAAAACGAACTAGATAACCATATTCTAGAGGCTGTCAGATTTCCAATTTTCATGTTTGCAATCGTTTTGGCGTTGAATGCTGCCCTGGCACGATTGGATTTCCTTCCAGATGAATGGAAACGCTGGCAGGGCGATGGTTTTTTTGTGCTTTACTTTTTGGTTGGTTTTATCTTAAGCTGGAGGCTTATCACTCATATCTTTGCCTGGCTGGGAGAGGAAGTTTCACTCAAAACCGAAGCTCGCCTAGATGAACAACTCTTTCCTTTTTTTCAACGATTAGTCCTGATCATTCTCAGCGCGATCGGACTAATCACAATCTTATCTCATTTTGATATCAACATCACTGCCATGGTAACCACACTGGGCATTGGTTCACTTGCTGTTGCCCTGGCCGCACAAAACACCCTGGAAGATACCATCAGCGGTTTCATGATCATGCTCGATCGACCTTACCGGATCGGAGATAGGATTGAACTCCTTGA
>CAZOUN010000211.1:0-1887 GCA_964582965.1 uncultured Anaerolineales bacterium
TAGAGCTGCTGGGACAGCTACGGCCGAAACCCTGATTGAAGTTGGAATCCATGCTGCTGGTGACCTGGTCCTGGCGGCGGATTCCAGTGTACAACTATTTGGGGACCTTGCAGAGGAAGGAGCAAAAATGGCTGGTCGCACCTACGGCGGAGAGTGGGAGGAAATTTTTTATCAACAAGCCTACTCGTTAAATGATAACTATGACCGTATTTATCTAGGAAACATTAAGCAAGACGTGGCACATATTGCAGTGGATCGTTTTTTCGCGGCAATCGGAAAACCTGGTGCCAAGGAACAAACAGGCCAGGATTTGTCAGATCTCTGGGGTCATGTTTCTGATATACCCGGGGGATTGTTTGATACGTTTGTGGACACAGGAGCTACTTTCGGGTTGAGCACAATTGCATCTCTCGATAAAAAAATGAGTGTCCTACCGGTACCCCCGGAATTAAAAAATAGATTTCATGCAGCTTGTTTGGATAAAGGCCAAATGATAGCTGATGCGGACCAGGTCCGGGATAAGGGACTGATAGATTTCTTCAGTTCTGATGGGATGGAAGGTATCACTGGCGTGGTGCATTAGAAAAAAATTAGGAATGGAAATTGAATTGTCCTGCTTAAGGAGCTTTTCGTGAAGAAAAATAATGACCTGGTTTTGAATGTCAGTCAGGAAGAATTACTATATTTATTAAAGATATTGGGTGCGCCAAGTATTCCCGGCATAGATCCAAATATATTTGAAGGAGCAACGGAACGGGATATCGGTGTTGCTGTAGGAGTTGCTGAGCGGGCTTTGATTGCGCGCGGTCTTGTGGTTCCTGGTGGTGACGGACGAGTAAATATTAGTGAAGTGGCACTAGCCCTCATCGGAACCTGTGCGATGCCGAATTTTTCGGTCATAACCGAATCCACAACGAAAGAAACTACCCAAGGTATGTTCTGGCATGGTACAAAAAATATAGTCATTGAACACAATTTGCCCGTGAGGGGAATCCATAAATTCCGGGCATTAAATAATGCTGAACTCCCAGATGCTCATATTGCAGAAAATTTACCAAAACTTCCAAAATCTGCACCAGGGGTTCCCGTTGGATCATTAGATAATGAGATCTATGAACAGGGCAAGGAGATGATTCGGGATCAGAGAAAAGCCCAAGAAGCTGAAGAATTATTCATAAATAATGGCTTACCTGACCAAACAGCAGCTGAATTGGCCAAGGCACTTCGTCTGGCGAAGACAACTATCACAATAGGATTTCTCAAGCACACTGCTGGAGGTGAACCTTATTCAAAGGGGGGAGTAGGGATTGTATCAACAAGAACAGCATTTCTGATCGAACCGCTAGAAGATGATCAGCAAATATCTATACAACCTATTAACGATACGGAGTGGAAAAACTGGATTACAAAACACGTAAAATCACTTCGGTAAGTATATGGAACTATATTAAGGAAGGAGGTGAAGGGTAGAGGCGAAAGTAGAATGGCTGATTAGTAATTATATTGATAATCAAACTATAAAGAGGAGTACATCATGGCGAAAATTACAATTGCACCAGAAGAGGTCCATCAGGCAGCATCCAAATTTGAGCAGGCCAGCGGGCAGTCCCAGGAGATTGTCTCAAGTTTGCAATCACTGATGGGGAACATGCAGCCCCAGTGGGAAGGCATGACTTCACAGCGCTTTTACCAGGATTATGAACAGTGGCGAACATCGATGGCCCAATTTGTGGAATTATTGTCCAAGATTGGGACGGAACTTCATGCCATTGCGGATCGGTTTGCAGCTGCAGACCAGCAGTAGTTTCTTACGTATAAAATTGCCTTTATAGGCAGTAGTTTCACAAAAAGCAAAAAGACCTTTCGGCTCTAGCATGAAATATGCAA
>CAZOUN010000212.1:0-1863 GCA_964582965.1 uncultured Anaerolineales bacterium
TCCTTGATCTTAACGAAAAATCATAGTTTTCGTTTGGGCACTGATTAAAAAAAGTGTCCCGCCTTCAATAGTTTTTTATAAGTAAAATATAAAGTTAAGTCAATAGTATCTGCCTGTTCAAGCCGGAGCCATAACGCCACATTTTCTGAGCTCAAACCTTAATCATCAAACAACAGCAATGGAATCCAGGGCATGGCTTTTGGCATGGGGACTGGCCCAGCCACAGAGGGAAACCAACGAATATAAAGCGTATTCCCAAATCATGTTCCGAATTATTGTTTGGATTATTGAGACTGGTAACGTCGTCATTGCTGAAAACTTTCAAATTTACCTAAGGTGTTCTCGTAAAGAGAATTAAAAAATGTATTGGTTTTTCTAATTATTTCTTCGCTGCCGCACTCTCCCGAGCAGTGCATGTTTGCATATGCAATCCTTGCCCCATCCGGAGACCACATGGGCCACATCTGTATGGCAGGCTGATCAAGGAGCCGGCTGATGCCCTTTGTCTCCGGATAATATACCATCAGATCCGTATCATCTCCTTGTTCAGGCAGCCTGAACTGCGCAAAAACAATCTCTTTTCCGTCAGGTGAAAAGCACGGGCATACTTTGGGTGTTTTTAATTTTGTTTCTGCCACCCGGTGTATTTCCCCGCTCTCTACATCCACAATATTGAAATGACCATCACTTGTGGCATATACAATCTTTTTCCTATCAAACGACCAGCAGGGATCTTTTTCATCATACTCCGTCGTGGTCAATTGAAACGGATTTTTCCCCATGTCATCTGCAACAAACAGATCCCAATTGCCGTCCACATTAGCCACAAATGCCATATCACCGTATCCATTACCGGCGCCTAATAATAAAATGCAAATACCTATTATCAGCGAAAATTTCTTCATTATCGTTTACCTATTTATTTTTATCACCACGAAGCACACGAAGTGCTCGAAGAAAAAAAAGTTTAATACCTTCGTGTTCCTTCGTGACCTTCGTAGTTAATCATCTGCGTCCATCAGCGGTTATCCGCAGTTGTATAGATTATTTGTTGACAATCATCTGCAATTCAGGCATAATAATTAATATTGTCTTAGTTATTTCAATATATTACATTGAATCCAAAGGTTTGATCAACTTCATCTTAAAGGGAGAAACAGAAAATGCCCTCAACAATTCTTAATAATATAAAAGGAAGTGACCTCCCTATAATCTGGGCAGACAAAATAAATATCATTCCTGATAAAACCTATACTGTCATAATCCAACCCCAGGAGGAGCGCCAGTCACTTGAAAAAATAATGTCCCAAATAAGCCGCAATGCCAAGGCCCGTGGCATGACACCGGACATTCTGGAAGATATTCTTGGCGAAAAAATTAAGCACACGCTATAAAGGTATTTGCTAATTGCGTCTGGTTTTTGATACAAATATAATCATCAGCGCCATGCTCTTTGAAGGCTCAAAGCCATCAAAAGCTTTTGGTGTTGGTATTAAGCAAGGAGTTATACTCTTTTCTTCTTCCACTCTATCCGAATTAGAAGACGTTTTGTGGAGAAAAAAATTTGATCCGTACATTTCCCATGAAGAACGGAAGCAGTTTCTATCCAGCTTTATTCTTCACTCAACGCCTGTTGAAATAAATGAAACAATCACAGAATGCCGAGACTCGAAGGACAACAAATTTCTTGAACTTGCCGTCTGTGGCAAAGCGGATTTCATCATTTCAGGCGATAAAGATTTGCTTATCCTGAATCCCTTTCGTAATATTCAAATCCTAACGCCACATAATTTTATCAATCTATATCCCGGGTAACATCCCCGATATCTGGCACATTTAATCTACACCACGAAGAGCACGAAG
>CAZOUN010000213.1:0-1854 GCA_964582965.1 uncultured Anaerolineales bacterium
AATCGGCGTCGATAAAATCGGAGAATAAAGCAAATATAAGGTTGTGTCCCCGATTACCGAGAAAGCGGATCTCAAGTTTCTCGATCTCTTCTTTAATCGTATTTTCATCTGACAAGAGCATGGGCACAACAACCAGTGTCCTAAAGGCATCAGGAATACCATCTTTTGAGAAATCCAGCTTTGGCAGGTGTTGGGCCGGTAGGATACGAGTGACAAGGTAGTTTGTCGCCTCAGTGGCAAGCTGACTTGCGGGCAGCAACAGAAGAATTAAAAGAAGGACTTCAAAGATTGTGATGGAACCCCCGGTGCTGATCAGGATCGGGTAAGTCATTAAACCCAGGGTCACCATCAAGATTGATGTCAGATAGAGAGCGGTGTGGTGGCGATAAATCCATTGAAGAAAGCGGTAGCCTAAGGGTTCACGGCAGCCGATAGATTTAGAAAACTGGGCCCGTCCCTCACCAATCAGGTAAGTCCCGACATGTCTTTGACGGGATTGCCAACCTTCCCTGACATCATCATCGCCTGCCAATTCGATCGCTTTATGAGCAACTTGAACCTGTTCGACACCCGAGCCTTTGGCAAGAATCTCCACGGTTTCGCGATATTTGTTGCGGGTTTCGAAATCCATATCTGAATAAATTCGAGCAGGATCCCGGCGAAGGATTTGCTCTACACGACTTTGTAACTCAAAGACTTCACGCCAATCCAACACTGAGAGCTGGCGAAGGCTGGTGATGGCATTACCAATGGATATCTGGCTGACGGCCTGACGAGATTGTTCACCCGTATGAAGCTCAGTTAATGGCCTGCGCAGAGAACGCTCCAGCCAACTCTGAACAGGGATCAGGGCGGCATCTTCATCATAGAGATGGCCGGTGAGCTGGGTGGCGAAGTGGGTGCTCGGCTGCCCCTGTTCTTCTGCCAATTCAGCCAGCACCGCAAAAAGTTTATCCGGATCACGGCGCAGGGTTGCCAGCAACCGATTCGCCCAAAAATCAGCCAGTTCACGGTCACGCAATTCCCTCCAGGCCTGCTTTGCCAACTGTTCGACCCGATGGATAAGTGCTACCCGCAGCATAAGCGGCAAGGCCCATAACTCACCAATGGTGAGGCTCTCATTTTCCTGGTAGCCAGATAAAAAAGCCAGGATGTTCTCGCGATCGAGTCTGGCGTCGCTGTGTCCCACAAGTTCTTTTGCCAGGCTGTAGACACGAGGAAGATTTCGATCGGAGTCTACTGTTAAAATTGGCAGCTCACGGTAGAAAGTCTTTGGCAAATTAAGTTGAACATCGCGCCCATGGCTTTCGATCAAATATTCGTTATCAAGGATCCATTCAGCAACGGGACTCATGTTTTGTTCAAGACGAACCGCTTCAATCAAATCACCACATATTGCGTGGATCGTTTGGCGGGCATTATCAAGCTGGTTTAACAAAACATGACTTGGATTCCCCTTCAGATCTACATGATGTTCTTTTGAAAGCTGAACAGCATGGGCCCTGATCTGGGGTAAAGCCAAGGCAGATAGTTTCTGGAGGACTGGAGCTTCAGGAAACTCCCGCGTGGGATGCAAGGCAAAGATTGAAATTTCAGTTACGATCGAATCGCGCAGTATTTGAACTGCGGATGTTAAGGACAGAAGCGGGGCCTGGAAGATCAAGAGCGATTCTTCAGTTCTCAACCAATTTTCGTGGTGTTCAACTACAGTTTTAGATACGGTTGGAAAGAAGATTGCAGCGATCAATGTACCAAGACCGGCACCCAATCCGAAACCGATGATGGTGGTAATCAAATGGTTCCAGGTTGGCGAGGACGTAAAAAGGGAAAAACGCCCTAAAATCGAGAGGATAA
>CAZOUN010000214.1:0-1853 GCA_964582965.1 uncultured Anaerolineales bacterium
GTTCACCGCTATCGATACTGACCGCCAGATGGTAAAACGACTGTGAGTCATCACCTATGACTTTTTCCAACAGCTTGGCCCTTTGACGGAGCAGGGAGCGGATTTTGTGCTTTTTTAACCTGTTCCTGATTATGGCATATTCTTTGTCGAACAAGTCCTTGCCGATGTCGCGCAAAAAATGAAAATGACAGATAAAGTCGGGAATGCCTTGGAACACCGCTTTGACAGCAGATAAAATCCCACGGCCCATGTCGTGAACCAGCGCAACCGGATCGCCGTATTGCTGTTTTATTCGTTGAAAAAACGGTATCAGCAGCTCTGCCTTTTCTGAAGGAAGCTTGATGTTGTCCAATACGATCTGGGCAATACCGTCCATGCCGGTAAAAAGATGCGGGCTGTCTCCTTCGCAAGTACCATCAAGATGCAGAATATACCCGCCCCGTGAAGCCATCACTTGTTTTAATCGATGTCGGCTTTGCTGGTGTGCTATGGCCAGGTAGGCGATAAACTTCTTGCCCAGAAAGCCGATCTCACGCTGAGATATCACAACATTGTTGCTGGCCAGATCTTTTATTATCTCTTGTTCATTGTGACAATGCATAAAAAGGGCACGGCCGACGTGAACCAGAACATCGTATCCAAAAGTGGCCCGGTAAGGGGTAAGCGTACGCAGCTGCCGGCTTTGATACACCGTGCCGTCAAGGCCTTGCAAAATAGTTTCTCTGGCACGAAATGCCCCGATATCCATGGTTACGACACTCTTTTCTCGGGTTTTGAGCACTCTCAGATCACCGCTGAGCCGGGGATAAAAACAAATTGTCGGCCTGTCTTTAAACAGGTTGGCCGGACAAATGTCTCTGGTTAACCTGTCAATATAGCCCTTGAGACACTTTACCGCTTTGTATCCGAAGTTTTTTTTAACAGGTCGTGAAACTGTAAAAACTTTCTAACTGCACCAGGGTCGATCCGTTTGTCCTGTTTTGACACTTTACCAGCAAGCTGTTCAATACCAATGCCAGGATATTTTATCAACTGGACCAGAATGATTATGGCTTGCGCATCGGTTGGAAAATCAGCGACACCCTGGCTTAAACTCCACCAGTGCTTTTGTCTACTGTAAATATCGGAACGCTCTGAGAGGTAAACAAACCGCCCCTGATGTTTTTCTCGCCTTACACCGGGTACATTTTTGATTCGTGATAAAAAAGAACTGTTTGGCGTAAGATCTACGATGCCGGCAATCTCTACTGCGCTGAGGCCTTTTTGCGACTTACTGATCAGCTCAACTATGGTTTTGGTAAGATTGCCATGCTTTGAAAAAAGAACTGTTTGATACCACCATAAACCGTTTTCATCAAAACCGGGAATCTGCGGCAGCGTATAGTACCGGCCGTTTTTGTTGATGCTGGTGAATGTCTGCCATTTTTTAAGCCGCCTTCTTGCTGTAATCACCGAACATGTAAGTAGTTTTACGAGTTGATTGATGGTGATGATCTTTTGCCGTCGAAATTTTTGGAGAACGTGTTTTTCATCCATGGCTCACCTGATAAAGTATGCGCTTTCTGTTTATATTGCGCACATGTTATCATATGATCGCCCATAAATAAACCACTTTTTTTTGTATTTTCCGGTAATATATGCCAAAATTGGCTAAATTGTTCTTGATTTTGAGAAAACGCATACTTTATCAAAAAATCGTAACCAAGGCGTAGGCATTAACGGCAAGCCTTTACGAAAATCCAACCGTTATTTGCCGCCATAGAAAAAATCACAGAAAGAACGATACTCAACCCTAAATTTTTGGTAACGTTCAAAAGTGTTCGCATGGAGACAATTTAATCGATTGGATTTGA
>CAZOUN010000215.1:0-1815 GCA_964582965.1 uncultured Anaerolineales bacterium
TATATTCCCATAGATTCTGGATTAATCAACTTCTCTACTGGAATGGTAGTTCGTAAAACCTTACGATTTTCAAATCTGTTTTTCTCTCGATTAAGATCCAAAGTATCTTCAACTTCAAATGATTCAACCAAGCTCAATTCATATAATATAACAGCTTCATCTGGCGCTAATTGAGAAATAATTAAGCCAAAACTTGGGTGTACCAACTCTTGAGTTTCACCATGAGACGCTTTAATTAGTAGCTCTTCAAACATTTGCCACAATGGATTCTCATTATTTAAGTATCGCATTTTATCTAAACATACCGAGGATAGCTCGGCAGGTACTTGAACAGCCTTATCCTCTGGGACCCGTTTATTTAAGTTCGATAAAAATATTTCAAATCTGTCTTGAAAAGTAGCTGCTAGTTGTAGTGGAGCAAGTATAAGTCTGGCTGATTTCACTACATCAACCCCAATTTTACTTACTTCTACTAAAGGAGAAGACAATCCATTATCATACGCCTTTTCGACTACCTTTGAATTAATTATTTTTTCAATCGTATTTTCGTCCATATTTATAAAATCCTTTCAACAGCTAACGAAAAGCTAAATCGGAGCCGCGTAGCGGCGATCGGCTTTAGCGACGGGTTATACGGGTTCTATTCATAGTCTCTTATCTCGAAGTCATACTGTTTGGTCGCGAGCACTGCTTTCTTCAGCACGATTCCAGATTTTGCAACTATTCTTTTGATCTCTTTTTGGTCTTCTGAACTTGTGTCCAGACCGAAGATCACAGATGATATTCGTGCGGGTAGGTCCGACTCTTTACCGCCCTCCGAGCCAATCAGCCTCCATTCTTTTTCGTATCTCCAATCTGCGCATTTTGTTCCAAGGATTTTATTCACGGCCCTATTGCCGTAAGCGAAGTCGGTGATCTTTACTATCGGGTAGGTTCTCGAATACTTGATTCTCCGATTTCTCCTCGCGTCTTGTAGCGCTGTACCTGCTCCATCAAACTCAATACATATTCCAGTGTGCCTTGAGTAGTGTGCCCACATCAGTGGGTTTGTGCTGGTTTCCGAAAGACAAAGTACACCATATTCGGGAAACATGTCTTTGCTATTGTCAAATGCATGGAATAGGACATCCAGCCTCTCCTTTACAAGGCTGCCGCCCTCATCAACCAATTCCTCCACCTTGAATTGAGGTGGGCCGTAAGTCTTTTTAAGCCTTTGATGGAGGTCTCTTAGTTCCTGTAAGGTACAACTCTTGTCGAAAAATATTTTACCGTCGTGAGGGTCGTTCAATTCGGCCAGCTTAGGGAAGTATATTTTGCCCTCACGTATTATTTTCAGAGTACGCTCTTTACTCTCGCCATCTAATGATTTGTATTTGTAGAAATACCTACGCTGTATTTTCATATCTCAATCGTATAACAATTAATATACCTATGTAGGTATTTTTCGAACTTTCGTGTAACCCTACTTTATTTTACGGAAAATGAAAACATAAAAATCTAATGTAAAATCAAGACCAATGGATTTTTTCGATTGGGTATTTTGTGGTAATAAAGAGCAAAAGCCCAAGTTCGTAAAACATAGGAAAAATGGCAACGGCTAATAATGAATACCATTTGAAATGATGTATTGACGGATCGAATCAGACAAACAACAGTACAGCTTGCTATATTGTAGCTTAGGGTTGAGTAATTGAAGAGATAGCTCTATCCTTCCGATACAAAATTGCTTATTCCAGGCAAAAGGAAAGGAGGGATATAGTTATGGGAAAGGCAGAGACGGGGAAAGTAAAATTTGTCAAGGACGGTACGCTGATC
>CAZOUN010000216.1:0-1757 GCA_964582965.1 uncultured Anaerolineales bacterium
GTTGAATGGGTAGAAGGCGACCACATCACCGTTGAAGCCAATGCTGACTACTGGGACGGTGCGCCCACGGTTAACGAGATTGTATTCCGTGTAATCGCAGACGACTCCGCACGTTTCCTGGCCTTACAGGCCGGAGACATCCAGGGCTTCGAACAAGCTGTTGTTGAAGACTTGGTGACGGCTGAAGCTGATGATGCTCTCTACGTGATGACCAGACCGGCCCTCAATACCGGCTACCTGGCCTTCAGCTACAAGATCGTTGAATTCCAGGATGTCCGAGTTCGTGAGGCACTTGCTCACGCCATCAACCGCCAGGGTTTGATCGAAAACTTCTACGGCGCTTATGGTGAAGCCGCATCCAACTTCCTACCTCCGCTAATCTGGGGCCACGATGCCTCCATTGTGGATTGGGAATATAACCCCGAGTTATCCCGAGAGTTATTGGCAGAAGCCGGATTCCCGGATGGACTTAGTGAAGTAACGATTGACCCCGCCTTTGTAACTGAGTAAACCGATCAGGAAATAGAAATTCCTGAATGTAATAGGTTAGGTCTGTCTGTTGTAAAAAGGGAGGGGCGTTAACCGCCCCTCCTTTCTGTAAGCAATTATTGGAGGTCTTCTTTGACTCGCTATATCATTCGACGAATCATCTCTGTGATTCCCACGCTGATCGGGGTCACCTTTGTGATATTTATGTTCCAGCGTCTAATTCCAGGTGATCCTGCTATCGCCATGCTTGGAGAACACGCGACCGATGAAAGTATCGAACGGATCCGTGAACAACTGGGCCTTAATCGTCCGCTTTTCCTGGATCGTGATGCACTCGCAGACGGGGACCTGGCTGGTTTTTTTGACAGTCAATACATTAATTACATGGCCCGTCTTAGCCGGTTAGATCTGGGAAATTCAATTCACCGGCGGATTCCTGTGCTTGAAACGCTGAAATTGAGATTCCCGGCTACGGTTGAACTATCTTTACTCTCCTTAATCATAGCTGTTATGATAGGAATTCCCGTGGGAATTGTATCTGCATCCCGGAGAAACTCCCTAATAGACAGTGTCAGCATGGTGGGTTCACTCGTGGGCGTATCAATGCCCATATTTTGGCTGGGATTAATGGAAATCATGCTCTTTGCTGTGATCTTAAAATGGCTTCCAGCTGGCTCTCGATTGAGTACTGGTATTGAAATTGAGGGAATCACCCATTTATATCTGTTGGATAGCTTGATCACAGGTAATTGGGTGGGTTTCAAAGATTCTCTATCTCATATTATTTTGCCTGCCGTAGCCCTGGCAACAATACCGATGGGAATTATTGCCAGAATGACACGCTCCAGCATGCTGGATGTGCTCCAGGAAGATTATATTAGAACGGCTAGAGCAAAAGGTTTAGGGGGAAGAAAGGTGCTGTATCGGCATGCCCTGAAGAACGCTGCTCTGCCAGTGGTAACGATCATCGGTCTCCAGGCAGGTACTTTGTTGGCAGGGGCCGTGCTAACCGAAACGATCTTTTCCTGGCCCGGCATAGGGCGCTGGGTTTATGATGCTATTCTTGGTCGTGATTACCCAATTGTACAGGGTGGCACCTTGCTAATTGCGCTGATATTTGTTGGTGTAAACTTGATTGTAGATATTTTATATGCACTGCTGGATCCAAGGATTCGGTATAAATAAGGAAGCTTTATGGCACATATCAATCCGGAAAAGTTTACTGTAACTGATTTTGCGGTTCGGGAACACCGCTCCTTATGGGGCGA
>CAZOUN010000217.1:0-1720 GCA_964582965.1 uncultured Anaerolineales bacterium
ATTAGTCGGCTTTTCCGGGCACACAAAAAACCCCCGGGCAAGCCCGGGGGTATCAATGGGCAGATCCGTAAAATACGCTCCGAACGGATGATCCCTAGCCCGCGGCGGCTGACCAGCTTTGAACAGCCAAGTGGGTTGGGAGACAATAGCCTGGTAGGCTTTCTTGTTTGTATAGTGAAATTGCAGCATCATTCCCATCATTCGTTTACTGACATACAGTCGATTATCCTTCGCCACATGAGTCGATGCAACTGGAATCAGAAAATATCCATTATGGTCCAGGAGTAACGTATATACTTCGCCAAACACTCACGAGGACAACTCGTTACCGTGCGTCTGGCCAAAGTTTTTCATAAGCGTCGGATCTTACATCCGCACCAGCGCCGAGGCCCATACGAAGCCTGACCCGAATGCTACCAGCAGGGCTGTGTCGCCGGGGTTTACGCGCCCTGTCTTTCTGGCCTGGTCAAGGGCTATCGGCAGGCACGCTGACGCCATATTTCCGTAGCTCTCGACGTTGATGAAAACTTTCTCCAACTCGATTCCGATCTTCTCGACAACGGCTTCGAGCATTCGCATGTTCGCCTGGTGGGGAATCAAGATATCTATGTCGTCCAGCGTCAGGCCGTTGACCTCCAGCGACTCATTAGCGGCCGAGGCCATACCGGCCACTCCGTTTTCGTACACGACGCGTCCGTCCATTCGGAAATGCACCCGACCGGCGTCCACGTCGCTTCGATCGATGAAGTCCATCTTGCCCTGCCCGGTGCCCGGAGCGGCGGTGTAGAGGGCCTTGGCGTGGGTTCCGTCGGCGTGGAGTATGGTCGAGACGACTCTGGCGTTTTCATCGTCAGAGACTCCGACGACCGCGGCGCCGGCGCCATCGCCAAGCAGGATTCCGATGTTCCTGCCCTCGTTGGAGCAATCGATTCGCTTGGAGAGCACCTCGGAGCAGACGATCAGCACATTGCGGTACGTGCCGGCCTTGATGAAATGGTCGGCGATAGACATACCGTAGATCAGGCCCGCGCATTGGGCCTTCATGTCGAGCACGGGGATTCCCGGCATGTCGAGCTTGGCCTGGAGAAAGAACCCGCATCCCGGATCGTGGTGATCGGGCGTTATGGTGTTGGTGATAAGCAGGTCGATATCGCCGGGTTTTAGACCGGCGTCTTCGAGTGCGGCGTGTGCGGCCTGGGCGCCTAGATCCGATGCGCTCGTTTCCGGACCGGCGTGGCGCCTTTCGCGCACGCCCGTTCGGGTAACGATGAACTCGTTGGTGGTCTCCATCATCTTCTCGATGTCGAAGTTGGTGACCACGTTCTCGGGCAGGAAATGTCCGGTTCCCAGAATTCGTGACGGTATCATGGTGTTCTCCGGCGAGCGGTGGTTAATTCTGCTCTTGGGGTTCTATTTCTTCGTATTCCATCGACTGCTTGACCAACAGGCTGCAGTTCTTCTGGAAGAACTCCAGGGGCATCAGTTGCGTTTTGGCGTACACGTCCTCGCCGAGCCGCCCGGCGATGTCGCGTACTGACTTACCGGATTTCACATCGTCGATAATGCGCTGGTGGTAGGCCTCGGTAGTGGCCAGTGCGCCCTGGAAGTAGGCTTTCACATCGTCGGAGCCGACGATCGCGGCGTTGTGGCTAAGGCAGAGCACTTCGGCGTCGAGCGTCGCCAGGGCGGCACTGTGACTCTCTACGACGAGAAGACGGGC
>CAZOUN010000218.1:0-1694 GCA_964582965.1 uncultured Anaerolineales bacterium
CTTGCACATTGTATGGAATGGAAACGGAAAATCGGGATTGTTTTTTCTTGACCATGACAACCTCATCCTAACTTTTTGAGTATCTAAATAATTTACAAGCTTTATATGTATCTATTTTTTATACCATTCTTTCTCTCGATCTGCAGCCAAATAGCATATATAAAATTCAACGGGTACCTCGGAACCACCCTTCAAACTGTACGTCGTCAGGCCCTTTGGGACATATTTCCATATTTAAAGTAGAGACTTTTCACTCTGATTATACTCCCTGCACCTGCAGCCGATTGCGTTCCCTCAGCGTTTTAATCTTGAAATCATGGCAGCTGAGAAGTGAATTGGCAGATACATTTGAGGATTATCCTGAGTTAACCTTGCGGGAAAGCAGACAGCAAGGTGAAGCGGCTCTCCGCAGATTTGAAGAAGAGGTGCCAGAAGAATATCTTGAGATGGTGATGACTACCTATTTTGGAACAGCAGATTGGAATAAACGCGCAAAAGTCGTAGATAGAGCTCCTATGCTGCTCACACCTGCTGTTGAGCGTACCTTAAGAGGCTGATTGAAGGATTTTCTGGACAGGGAATGGATGTTGAAGCTCAAGCAGTCTCAGACAATCTAGACATTCTGATCAGGGCGCGAGATATTGGTTATTTTGAGGCAGTAAAGGAAGTTCAAGGAAAGTCAGTAGAATAATATAATATGACACAGCAGTATAATATTCTCCTTCACGAATCGGTGAGAAAGACCCTATTAAATTACCAAAATAATCTATCAGATTGTTTCAGTCCCGGGTTGTTTCTCCACAAAGAATTGAGCGGGATTAATCCCCAATCCCTTACCCTTGAGTCTTTCTTAGAACACCTCCTCAACACCGAACGCCCCCGCATCTCTGCCGAGTCCGAAATCCGCGGTGACAGCTCGGACTGGACCCTGGAAGAACTACGACTATTGGGAGATATCAGCATCGCCGTTCCTGTTACCGTTTATGATAATGGCCTACACGATAGCCCAATAGTATATGACGATCCAATCCAGGCCACATTGATTTACGCTGTTGGTGCGCTGCTGCAAAACGGCCTGAGACGGACTCCGGCAGATTGGGATGAGGTCACGCGCGATGATAAAGTCGATCCGGAAGGACATTACAAGCTCTTTGAGCGCCGACTGCTGCCAGTGTTGAAATTCGTTAATGAAACCGCAGGTAAAAAGAACCGGCCAGCTTTCCTGACTCTGACCGCCATGGGCTGCGGTCACTTTGCTGGAAAATTCAAAGGTCAGTTAGGGGAAGTGCTAAAAAATACCCTGATCCGCATCCTGGAAACTCACGGAGATCAGCTTCCCAATCTTAAAGCTGTTTATTACGATCCCTACAAGGAGTGTCAAAACGAACGCCATCAGATTGGTGAAATATCCTTCCTGGTCCGGCCACTGACCATGGGGAATGAAGACAAACCCCAGCTCTGCCAGCCATTACATTATCAAGAAGAAGGGGATGATTTCTCGGAGTGTGATCTGTACAGCATTGTCTCCTGGGATCATGTCTCCTGGCCGGGGAATGATTTCTATGCGGGGTGGCGGGCTACTGATGATGGTGTCAAAGCCGTTGCAACGGCTTCGATGTGGAAAATGACTGGAGTGGAGGGGGAATATGATCCAGAGCTGAATCAATATCAGCCACCTGAACCATATCGAAATT
>CAZOUN010000219.1:0-1670 GCA_964582965.1 uncultured Anaerolineales bacterium
GGTATCAAGTTCATACAAACCAGATTACAACATGGAAGAAGCAACTTTTAGATCAAGAGGCAGATGGGGGTCAAGTCTTCGTTTGACTTATCTTAAGTCAATAAGCTTACTGGGGAAGACTAAATGAAAGGTTTTGTTTGCCATACGTATACTGAAATGTACCCAGATTTGAGTATATGACACGTAATCAAAACTCAAATATTTTTAAAATAGGTTCTTCGGAGAAAAGCAATTTTTTTTTATCATGCAAATTGTAATGTTATACAGTTAAGAAAATCATAAAAAAGACTGATATTTAGAGTAAAGGATATTATTTTTTGTAAGTTACACAGAAACTATATAATCACTTGTTGGGAGCACAAGGAAAATTATGAAAACAACGGTAGTGACGTATGACCGAAATGGTACGAAAGCAGAATGGCTACCTACAACTATAGACAGGATTGGAAAAGATGAAGGGTACTTCGAATCTGTCTTGGCAGAGACGCCAAAACTCCTCCATTTGGAGAGCAGAACAACTGGGATATATGGTCCCTATGCGATATTCCGGCAATTGACTTTTACTACACCTCAGTCCAGGAAAATCAGGCCAGACATTCTCTTCTTGACGGCAAGCGGAGATGTGGTTGTTGTTGAAGTTAAGTTGTCTACAAATCCAGAATTGAGAGACCGTCGTGTAATAGCCCAAGCCATCGACTATGCCGCTTCCCTTTCCGCCTTGTCAGAAGAGGAACTTGTTCAGCTCTTTAGCCGTGGCAACAAGGAAGATTTCTCTTCTCTTGTGCGCTTTCTCTTTCCAAAGGAAGAAGATCCTGAGGAACTTTCAGCTACTCTGCTAACCAACCTCAACACTGGGAATATCCATATTATAGTCGCTTGCGACAAGGTTCCCCTCGGTCTGTATGAGTTGGCAAAGAGCATTTCAGTCCAATCGGTTCTAAGTTTTTCTCTCGACATACTTGAGATCACCCCTTTTCTTTCAAACCTCGGGACATCAGCCGAAATTATGTTCGTTCCAAACACGCGCCTGTCTACGGAAATCGTGGCAAGAACCGTGGTTACGGTGACGTCGCCACAAGGGTCTCCTAAACCGACCGTCAACATCAAAACGACCAGCCTTGACGAAATCGAAGAGAATATCGCTACGGCATCACGTAACGAAAGGGTCCCAAAAGGAGCTTGGTTTGAAGTCGATGGTTTGCAAGGCGCGGAATTGCCAACATTGTTTGAGCGTAGCATCAAGAGCCTACGACAGCACGGGTCTTTTGATGTTGTTCTCAAAAAAGGCATAAAGGCCGAAGAGAAAATCTCGTTATTCAAGAATCATCGACGGTATCATGATTATACGACGAAATATGAAGTTACTCCCGAGGAATGGGAAAACATTTTTATGGGCATCCGTTCAGCGAGGCTAATGGGCGAAGACAATACAGAGATGATAGAATACCCATGAAATTATGAAAAATGAATTTGGGGTCAAACCTTAATTATTAACTAAGAATGTGAGATCAAGCCCTCCGGAAACACAGCGAGTAAACCCTCCAGGAAGGAATGTGGTCAAGTCTACGCTTAGCTCTTGTTTGATCTGCAAGCCATGCCTGAGGCAGGTAAACCATGAGTAAGAAGAGGGACGACCGTAAATATTAAAATAACTCGATGAAGGCGCCGTT
>CAZOUN010000220.1:0-1656 GCA_964582965.1 uncultured Anaerolineales bacterium
ATGTCTGCCGCTGCCGCCGGTACGGCTTCAGCAACCTTGCTCGCGATTTCTGCTGCCTTTTCCGGTACTGCTTTAGCAACGCTTACTGCAATATCTACTGCCAGGCCGGAGTTGGCCTCGGCTGCAATTTTGGCAATCTCAGCGGCCAGGTCAGGGTTTTGCGACGCTAACTTCGCAATTGCGTCAATATTCCCTGCCATGGCATAGGTTTCTATAGCTGGCCTTATATCCTCAATACCCAATGCTTGTGATTCAGAAGCTGAAGCCACAACCAGTAAAATGACTGCCATCAGAAAAAAGACTCCCAGACAATTTGCCCATGCATTAAACTTTTTCATAATCACCTCCATTGCATTTTAATGGTTTAAAAAATTTTCAAAATTTTCGAAAAATACAGCTCCGTCTGCTCGATTACATTATGTAACCCGGTAAATGAACTAATGGCTTCGCCCCAATTGGAATAATGGCCCCGGTGAAATAGAAAAAACTTTTTGCCCCGCGAATTCTTACGCCCGGCCATTGATCGAAGGCAGGTAAATGCTAACCGCTGTTCCTTTCCACAGTTCGGAATCAACCCTGATCCAGCCGTCATGGTTCTTGACAATCCCGTATACGGCAGCCATACCGAGACCACGACCCTGAATTTTCGTGGTGAAAAAGGGCTCAAATATCCTGTCTTTTGTTTCCTCGCCCATACCTTTGCCATTATCCTTAATTGTAAGGCAGGCATAACAACCCGGCTCAAGACCGGCAGGCCTTCCCGCAAAATCCTCGCCAATATCTTCGTTTCTTGTGCTAATTTGAATCAGGCCTTCCGCTTTAATGGCCTCTTGAGCATTGTCCAGCAGCGCAGAGAGCACCATCTGCATCTGGGTGAAATCAGCTTCCACATAAGAAACATCAATCGCAAGATCTGTCTCTATATGTATGCCGTGATTGATGCTGTGCTGAATCAACAGTAGGGATTCTGCCACGAAATCCGTTAGGGACAGGACTTTGGGTTGATATTTTCCTTCCCGGGCAAAGGCCAAAAATTGATTGGTCAGGTGAGACATCCTGCAAACGGAAGCCCTCACTGGCTCAATATATTTGTCTATCTTCTCGTTGTCAGGCAGATTCATCTTGAGCAAGTCAATATATCCGGTGATTATATGTAAATCATTGTTGAATCGGTGCGCTATCCCACCGGCCAGGGTTGAAATCGCCTCCATCATCTGGGCTTGTTCTCTTTGGCTTTCCATTTTCCGGTTTTTTCCCTTTGCCGATTTTCCTTCGGTTACTTGCCGGAGTTTTCCCCCTGAAAAGGGGAAAGCTTTGAATTCTTCATAAATGTTCCGCTTTGGAAAGATACAGCTCCGCTCCTTGACTTACACAAAAAAAGCGTTATCAACTCTCTAATATTATTATTAATATCTTATCTTTCGGCAAAACAACCGGCCTTATTCGCACCATGTCTCTTACTCAATGCGCCACGCGCTTTGGTCCGTCGAATAGCCACACTGCCTCATTCGATAGCCGTTCTTTTTCTTTTCCGGTTTGCCAGACCGGGCTTGAGTATGAGCACAAAACCTTCTGCTGGTGTGCCATAATAAGAATTTCACTGAAAAGATAATATTTAAGGTATATATACCTTATTGTCAATAATATAATGTTTAT
>CAZOUN010000221.1:0-1639 GCA_964582965.1 uncultured Anaerolineales bacterium
GAAAACGGTGTTACTTATCACTACATAAGTACAGAAGGATTTTTAAAACAATTACCGTCTCGTACTAAAGAAGTAGCACAAACATTGCTTCCATTTTCAGTCAGAGGAGCTATTCAACATCCTGGTGCTTCATTATTAACTCTTGGATCTTTACCAGTTACTAAAGGTTTAAGTCTTTATGATGCAAAAGAATATCTAGAGAAAGAATATATAAAAGACAAACCAGATATAAAAGAGATTAGAAAAATTCATAAAGCATTGAGAGATGGTGGATATAAAGCCAAACAAATATTAAGAGTAGATAGGACAACGAGAACTCAGGTAAGAAACGATAAGAGAGCTAAGAAGAAGTAGTTTTTTTATTATCTTTCAACTGCTTTATTTTCTCTAACAATGCAATTCGTAGCAAATCAGAAAACGATGTTCCTGTTAACAAAGCCATAATCTTAGCTTCTGTATGAAGTTCTACTGGCAACCAAATGGTTGTTCTTTTATACATTTTAGTCATGTATTCCTTTATATACCAATCTTTTTAATCATGCAAATATTTATTTTATTTTATTTAAATTTATTTTAACTTAATAGAAAGTCTTTAATAAGGAGGACGTAAATGCCTAAATATAAACGACCTACTTCCTACATGGGAGCTAAGGGAACAACTAAAAGAACTGGTGAGATTAGATTTGCCACAGCTACAGAGGGGGCAGCAGGTACACGAGAAGACCTAGCTATTTCTCCAGCAGTTCTTGACAGCGCGGTAGAAAGTCTAATTGCTGACGGCACAACAACAGTTAAAGGAATTGTTCGCTTAGCGACAATAGCTGAAACAGCAACCGGAACGTCAGAAGCAATAGCAAATACACCTGCTGGATTAGCAGCAATTGCGATTGCAGGTTGTAGTGATGCAGGTGAAACAACTAAAGGTATAGCAGAACTTGCAACACAGGCTGAAACAATTGCGTATGCCGATGATGCAAGAATTGTAACTCCATTGAAAATAGGGCAAGCATTTGCAGCACCAGCAGCTTTGGGATCAGGAACACCAGCAGCAGTAGCAGCAACAACATTATCAGCAACAGGCTTAGCAACACTTGGAGCATCAGCAACAGTTGTTACAGGTGCAGTAGCTCTTAGTTTAGGAGCAGATGCTTCTACAGGTGCTATTAACGTAGGTACAGGCGCTGGAGCTAGAGTATTAACGTTCGGAAATATTACTGGAGCGACTCAAGTTGTTCTGAATTCTGGTACAGCAGGCGTAACAATTGCTTCAACAGGAGCAGGAGACATTACATCAAATGCAGGCGATAAATTCGTTGTAGATGCAGCAGGTACTATTGATTTAAATTCTAGTGCAGCAGCGATTAATATTGGTAACGATGATGTTGACCAAGCTATTAATATAGCAACTGATGGCGAAAGAGATTTAACATTAGGTTCATCAAATGGAGCGGCATCAATAACTATAGATTGTGGTACTGGATCACTAGATATTGGAACAAATGCTATAGCCCATGCAGTAACTCTTGGAAATAATACTGGTGCTACAGCTGTAAATATAGATGTAGGAACAGGTAATTTTGATTTAGATGGTGTTGGAGCGACGACATATACAATTGCAGCTAGTACTACAACTGGAACA
>CAZOUN010000222.1:0-1632 GCA_964582965.1 uncultured Anaerolineales bacterium
TGCCGTGTTTTAAACGAGCAAATGACATGGAGCGGTTGGATAATTGACGTTGATCAAGCCCTTGATTTACCCAGATCCGGGATGGTCGACAGAAAAGGCCGGTCAATTGATAATGATGAAATACCATCCGAAGTCCAGGATGCTCAGTCAGAACTTGCCCGATTATTGGCCATCGGGGATCGAACCGGGGATGCAGATACGGCGGGCTTCTCTGAAATAGAAGTAGGTTCGATAAAATTGGTCATGGATAAGACAGACCGCGCACCAATCCTCCCAGAATCAGTATTAAATATGGTGAGATCTTTTGGGTCAAAAGCAATTTCAAAAGGCATTAGCCGGACAATAAGGGCATAAAATGACGATCACACGAAAAGTATTATACGGAAAAAACTTACCTGTCACGTCCGGGGCTATCCATTGGCATATAACATACGAACCCAGAGAAGAGAATGGATTTATTGAGGTTGCGCCATAATGGGTCTTGCAGAGGTAGTACAAAGAGCCGCGAAATCTGCATTTGTCGCGATTGGGAACATTCCAAGGACTTGTACATACACCTCTGTGTCAACTCCAGTTTATAACCCAGCAACAGGAACTTATTCTGGTGGGCCAACGGCATATATAGGGCTAACGATACTTTTTGAGGATTACAGCGCCAGGGAAATTCAGGAATCAGCCGGAACTATTATAAGCACAGACCAAAAAGCATCAATCCCGAATCTTTCATTAACCCCGGTTCCAAAAGTTTCTGACACTATCACCGATCCTGATAGCGTTGTGTGGAGAATTGAGGATAAAAAACTTGATGCAGCCAGGGCACTTTGGGTTTTTCAGGTGAGGACATCATGAATGATTTTGGAGACATATCAAATAATGCAGCAGATTTCAGCCGGTCTTTGATGGCCATAGCTGATTATGTTGATGGATCATTTGAAAAAGTTGTTCGGAAGGCTGCAATTGATCTTTACCGGTCGATAGTTACCCCAACCCCAGTCGACACAGGCAGAGCAAAGGCTTCATGGGGGCTGGATGTATCACACACCGATTACGTAGCAGATGAAAGAGAATATTCAGAAGAGGAAATAAAACAAATTGTAAACGAAACAGTTTCGGATTTTAAATTTTCGATCCATGATAATACCGTGACAATTTACAACAATTTGGAATATATAGAATTTTTAGAGGATGGAAGTTCGACCCAAGCACCAACTGGAATGGTATCGCTTTCATTAGCAGCGTTCACAGCGCATTTTAATGCAGCCCTCGTGGGCTTACAGGGGTTGGGGCCAACATGACACCAGTTGAAATCCAAAGAGCGTTTGATATATTTTTATCCGACTGGACAACAACGTCAATCCGGTGGATGAGTGAACCCGCCCCGTCCTTGCCATACATCGAACCCCATATCCTTTTTGGAGATATGATCGGTCTTGAAATTGGTGGGGTTGCAGAACGGGTGGGAGTAATTCATATCAATATTTTTACTGTCATGACTACAGGGGATCTCCCTGGATTAACATATGGAGGCGATCTGGAAAAAATGTTCTGGCATAAATCGACAGGCGCATTGTATTTTGAAAATGGCGATCAGATGCCATCAACATATAAATCAGGAATAGACGAGGCTCGACA
>CAZOUN010000223.1:0-1609 GCA_964582965.1 uncultured Anaerolineales bacterium
CTCATCGAAAAAGATGAGTATTTAGGCGGCAACCTCCATAAAGTCCAATTCCTGGTTGAGGGTGATAACCCCAATAAACTACTTCGTGACCTGGTGAACCGCATCATTGTTCATGAACATATTACCGTCATGACCAGGACAGTACTCAAGAAGCATGATGGTCACGTGGGCGCCTATCATGCTATCCTCAGTCATCACGACGGTTCCCTCAGCGAGATTTCCCACGGTGTTACTATTGTAGCCACAGGTGGCCATGAAACCCGGGTCAGCCAATACCTGATGGGTGAACATCCCGCAGTCCTCACCTCGCTGGAGCTGGAAGATAAACTTGCCTATCATATTGAAGATGTCACAGATTTGAAACAAGTAGTAATGATCCAGTGCGTCAAGCCTAAAGAAGAGACCTACGAATACTGTTCCAGGATCTGCTGTGTCAGCACCATCAAGAATGCTATCCGCCTGAAAACCATCAACCCGAAATGCCAGGTGACGGTGTTGTATAAAGACATCATCACCTATGGTTTCAGAGAACAATATTACACTGATGCCAGAGAACGCGGGGTAATTTTCGTGCGCTACGATGACAAACACCTTCCGATTGTAGAATCCGACAACGGTCAGATCATTGTAAAACTGAAGGAACAAATGCTGGACCGGGAACTGATCCTGCACCCCGAACTATTGGTTCTCAGTACATCTATCCAGCCATCCAGCGGAACCAAGGAACTGGCTAAATTGCTGAATGTTCCCATTTCGAATGAAGGTTTTTTCCTGGAAGCCCATATCAAGATGCGCCCGATGGACTTTATGGAAGAGGGCATCTTTGTCTGCGGCATCGCTCATTATCCTAAATTCATTGAAGAAAGCATCAGCCAGGCCCAGGCAGCAGCCGGTCGGGCGACTACGATCCTGAGCAAAAACCCGTTCCACTTTGGCGGAACGGTTGCAGTAGTAGATCCGGAAAAATGTGTCGGCTGCCTGACGTGCATGCGTGTCTGTCCCTTTGAGATCCCGCGCGTAACAGATGAATACACAGGCGTAGGGGATCTGGGAGGTGCGGCTTATATCGAACCCACACTATGCCACGGATGCGGAACTTGTACATCTGAATGTCCGGCCAATGCCATTCAATTGCTGAACTACACTGATAATCAAATCATGGTACCGGAATTCCCGGTCTTGGGAAGCTGGGTGGAATTATGAACGATAAACCGTTTGAACCAGAAATAACCGCCTTTATGTGCATTTACTGCGGATATATGGCGGCTGACACAGCCAGTGCGCTGCGGATCGAATATCCTGCAAATGTAAAGCTGATCAAACTTCCCTGCACAGGTAAAACCGATACCAAATATCTATTAAAAGCATTTGAGGACGGCGCGGATGGCGTGTACGTTGTTGCCTGTCCAAAAGGAAATTGTCACCATGTTCGCGGTAATGAACGAGGTGAGCTAAGAGTTGAATACACAAAAAAGATATTAGATGAAATCGGGTTGGGCGGAGAACGACTGAATATGTATTTCCTGTCAGGCGGACAAGGCAAATCCTTTGCTGAAGCCGCCCAGGAGATGACGGACCGCATTCGGGAGATGGGACCAAACCCGCTGAA
>CAZOUN010000224.1:0-1570 GCA_964582965.1 uncultured Anaerolineales bacterium
GCTAAGCCAACACCTGGAAGGATAGAATTGGATGAGAGTTTATCCATCCATCTTTGATCGACAGAATTAGATGGGGTTGGTGTTTCGGTCGGCGTGGGAGTCTGTTTACCAATTTCCAGGGAGTATAAAGGCCCTGAACCTCCCCGTCCTAACAGTACCAAAACGATTCCCAAGATAACAATCAAACCAATACCAGAGCCCAAAAGAGTCACTTTGAGGTTTTTTCTCTCTGGTGTAGCGGGTTGCTCCTGGTAAACTTTAGGTTTCCCTTCGCAATGAGGACAGACTTCCTGCCCCGCAGGGATCTGCTTCCCACATACAGGGCAAGGACGGGCTGGATTTTCCTCGTCCTTCTCCCCCGTTTGTAGACCTTCTGTCTGTTCAGCTTCCGGGCTGTCCAGATCCTTTATTCGCTTCTCAATTTCCCCACTCAGCTCGGAAGGTGCCAGAGCGATCGCTTTTCGATACCAAGAAATAGCCTGGTCATTTTCACCCTGGGCTGCTGCTTTCTGCGCGTTCAGGATAAAGGAAGCAGTATCATTCTTTATAGAAAGATTCTCAATATCGACTGCCTGCGGAATCTTGCTTTGATCCTGCGGCTGTACTTCCATCGGCAGGGCTACGGCCCACTCAGCAAAGGTCGGGCAGTCCCTCAGGCTGTCTGAACGCCAGGCCTGATTAAATAGATCCAGGATCCGCTCTCCATAATGTTTTTTCAAGTAGGTCTTTAGCACATCCAGGCGCTGGTTCTCGGTTTGCATGTCTTTGGGAGCAAAGTAGCTTTCTCCCCAGGCTGCCTCCCGCACCGCAGGATCGTGCCAGCAGAGCATCTCTGTTAGCAGTACAGCGCCTGGAAAGCGATCCGTAGTTGGATTCCACAATCCCTTTGGAGCAGTTTTATGAGCATATCCTGGAGATCCAGCAGGTAAACTTTCGGGTTTTACAAAATCCGGGCCGTACATCTCCTCCAAGTCCACCAGAGCAGGTATATCCCCCGGCTGGATGATCAAATTTGCGCCAGATAGGTCGCAATGCGCCAGGCGTTTCTCTTCCAAAATCATCAATTGTTTTGAAAAAGCTCGGGCAATCTCCAATGATCTTTCTCGAGAAATATCTCCCGGTTCAAGTAGCATCTCCTGCCAGGTAGGACCTTCCACCCAGGGCATCAGTACCGCATAGGTCAACTCGGGGTATTTTCTAAGTAATTCTGGATGTCGGGAACCAGTCAAGACAATCCGCTTGCAGGCCTGCAAACCTTCCAGTGAGGCGTAGGGTTCCAGGGTTTCTGCCACGCTGACCATGCCGGGCACACGGAACCTAGCTTTGAACACCTTCAAGGCATACTTTTCTCCATCCTCGTCCAGCAGCTGATAAACTACAGCACGCCGCCCTTCCTGCCCATAAGGCATGCCCGGCGCCATGGGATGTTCAGTTATGCTATATTTTATTTCTTCAATGAATAATTCATTTCCGAGTATTGGTGAATATGCCATAGAAATCTTTACTCATTTCTACAATGATCGGTTGATTATTTGTATAAAGTCAGATGACGGATATTTTTTACCGATCC
>CAZOUN010000225.1:0-1555 GCA_964582965.1 uncultured Anaerolineales bacterium
GAATGCCAATGCCATCGGTACTGCCGGTGGGATCACCGCCAACTCCAGCCAGTTCCGGGTTCCTGCAGGCCTTTTGGATGGTAACGGGGTGGCCTCCATCACACCGGTTGCGGCCCTCCCCACCATTAGCGATACCAGCGGCGGAACGATCATCGACGGCACTACCCAGACGACAAATATCGGAAATACCAACGCCGGTGGCCCGGAGGTGGAACTGGACGGCACCAGCGCCAGCGCCAGCGGCCTTGTCATCAGCGCCGGAAACTGCACCATCCGTGGGTTGGTCATCAATCGTTTCGGAAACTGGTATGGAATTCAAATTACAACGAATGGAGGCAACACGATTGCCGGCAACTACATTGGGATCTCCGCTGACGGAACCTCCGCCACCCCTCGTCTCTTTGCGGGACTTCGCATTGACGCTACTGCGACCAATACCATAGGGGGATCATTAGCGATAGACCGGAATGTGATCAGCGGATCTATGCACGGAGGCATTGAATTAGTCGGAGCCGGCGCAACAGGCACTATCATACGAGGGAACTTTATTGGAACAAATTCCGCCGGGGACGCTCCCATCGCCAATGAAAACGGCATCACTCTGAACAATGCCCCAGGCAACACGATTGGGGGCACGACTGCCGGAGAACGAAACCTGATATCGGGGAGCACTATGTGGGGGATTTATCTGTCGGGCGCGCTCACCTCCGGCAATGCCATCCAAGGAAACTACATCGGCACAAACGCGGCCGGAACCGGCGCCATAGCCAACCAGCTTGGCGTCCTGCTGACCTCGGGATCTAATAATAACACCATCGGCGGCACCCTGGCCGGAGAAGGGAATCTCATCTCACGGAACAGCGGTTATGGGGTGGGCATAGCCGATGGGACCGGGAACACCATCTTGGGTAACTCGATGTATTCGAACGGCAGCATTGGCATCGACCTCGACCCCTACGGCGTCACCGCAAACGACACCGGCGACGCCGACACTGGGCCCAACAACCTCCAGAATTTTCCGGTGCTAACCCTGGCGAGCACACTGGGTGGGGTGACGACAGTCGAGGGGAGCCTCAACAGCACCGCCAGCACCACCTTCCGCATCGAATTCTTCTCCAGTCCTGTGGAAGATCCCTTGGGCTACGGTGAAGGGGAAACGTACCTGGGGTTCACTACTGTTACAACGGATGGTGACGGGAATCAGGATTTCACGTTTATCACTTCGGCTCCGTCGGTCCCGGTGGGCTATGTCGTAACGGCCACGGCAACTGATTCGAATAATAATACGTCCGAGTTTTCCAAGGCTGAGACTGTTACTGGCGAAGTAAGGGGCACCGTCTTCGAAGATGCCAATTTCGCCGGCACCGCTTCGGACTATGAGGGGGCTGTCAACGATCAGCCCCTGGCCAACGTTGATGTGGAGGTCTACGACAACAGCGATGTCTATATCACCTCGACCACCACCATCGGCGATGGAACATACAGCTTCACCGGACTTGCCGACGGCACCTACAAGGTTCGTGTCCGCTCGGCAACCATCGGCGATGCCGACACA
>CAZOUN010000226.1:0-1536 GCA_964582965.1 uncultured Anaerolineales bacterium
AAGAGTGATTCCTGATATCAGGCAGTGGGGATAAAAAAACCTGCCCATGGCAGGTTTTTTTAAGTAAAGATATCTTAATTTTCAGGATTTGTTTCTACGAGCGATCTCTTTCCGGACTTCCGGTGCCACCTTAGTACCGAACAACTCGATTGCCCGCATCATCTTCCTATGTTCTATGGCATTATTGCCCATATAGATTAAAAAGCGCTGGTGTTGGAAGATCTCATGCTGGAAAAGTATCTTCTCAATGATCTCGTCAGGGGATCCCACAAAATCAGAACCACGCAGATCCCGCTGGGTCTCCAGCTGAGCCCGTGAAGTTGGTCCCCAGCCACGCTCCTTGCCAATCTTGTTTAACATGACCTCCGCATGGGGGTAATATTCATCAACCGCATCCTGGGATTTGTCGGCAATAAACCCATGAGAATTAACACTGAGGGGGATCCTGTCTGGATCAAACCCGAGTTCACGCGATGTTTGCCTGTATAGGTCGAAAAACGGTGCAAAGCGTTCCGGCAAACCGCCGATGATCGCAAAGGCCATCGGCAGGCCAAGAGAGGCCGCCCTTTTTGATGAGTCCGGGGATCCGCCGACCGCCACCCACAGCGGGATCCTGCTCTGGATTGGGCGGGGGTAGATGATCTGGTTTTCAAGTTCTGATCGGAATTTTCCTGACCAGGTAATTGATCGATTGTCTGTGATCTGGGTTAATAGGCGTAATTTCTCTTCAAACAGGTCCCCATAATCATTTAGATCATATCCAAACAGTGCAAAAGATTCAATAAAAGATCCTCTGCCTGCCATGATCTCTGCCCTACCATCGGAAATTAGATCCAGGGACGAAAATCGCTCAAAAACCCTAACAGGGTCATCAGAACTTAAGACAGTCACCGCAGAAGAAAGCCGGATGTTTTTAGTACGGGCAGCGACCGCGGCCAGGATCACCTCAGGGGCAGAAGACAAATATTCTTCCCGGTGATGCTCTCCGATCGCAATCACATCCAGACCAGTTTGATCCGCCAGCTCGGTGGTTTCCAGGAAATCGGCCATTACTTTTCCTGGGTCCTTTTTTGCCCCGGTCAATGCATTCTTACCATCATCAACAAAGGTATATAAACCCAATTCAAATGGGCGCTCGGTGTTCAGGGAAGTTTGAGTCATGATTTATCCTTCCTAATTCCTTAAATGTAAAACCCCCTTTCAGGTCCAGGGATTAAATAGATATCAATGCCTTCTTCTGACAACCCGGAACGAACTCATCTTACCCGAAATTTAAGGACTTTCTTGAAGGTGGAAGAACTAAAAAAGAATAACTAGTACGGCCGATCCATACACCCAATAACCATCAATGACAAAGCTAAACCACTGGCTATTGATTGAAGTACTTCCGAGGTCATTAAGACCTCGGAAGTAGGTATTTGTTACTTACAATTTACGATTTAACCCTTTATAATATCAACACGAATGACCAAATGGGACTGATATGAACACTTCAAAAGCAATCCTGATCGTTATCTTCCTCATGCTCCTGATCAT